>CABTMH010000193.1 GCA_902485915.1 uncultured Oribacterium sp.
CGATCTATGAAAAAGCTGAATCGTACCTATGTGATGGGAATCGTATTTATCGTATTCGCTGTGTGGGTCGCATTTCAAACGACCTTGATTCCTGAAAAGCTGGTTTCAAACGAGCCGGGACCGAAGCTCTTTCCGTTTATTTCTGCGATCGGCATGGCTATCATGGCGATGCTTTCGATGATTTTCGATGGCAAAAAAGAAAAAGAAGAGAATGAACATGGCGCAGCTCCGTATCTTGATAAAGATGGATGGAAGCGTCTCGGACTGATCATGCTGGAGTGCATTCTTTTCTGTGTGGCGATGAATTTTATCGGCTTCTGGCTTACATCGATGATTGGCATGATGATGTTCATCATGACACTGAAGGTAGATAAGAAGATCAACGTTATATTTGCGGTCGTATTAAGTGTCGCATTGGGTAGTCTCTGCTATTTCGGATTTACGAAGGGCTTCAACATCCCACTTCCGAAGGGAGCGATTTTTGAAGCACTCGGCATTCGAATGCCTTAACAGGAAGGAGAAAATAAAAATGGCAAGTTATCTTTCTGCACTTGGTGTGTTATTCCAGCCGGTGAACTTCATCATGATGTATATCTGTTCCCTGGTTGGATGTGTTCTGGGCGCGATTCCTGGTCTGTCCGGAGGTCTCGGCATCACACTGATTCTTCCGATGACGTTCGCTTTAAATACCAATCTCAGCTTTGCAATGCTGCTGGGCATGTACGTTGGTGGTGTATCCGGTTCCTTTATCGCAGCGGTACTCGTCGGCATTCCTGGATCTGCTGCATCGATCGGAACCTGCTATGATGGATATCCGATGACACAGAAGGGACAGGCGGCACGTGCACTGTCGATCGGTATCACCGGCTCTTTTATCGGTACGCTGGTTTCTATCCTCGTTGCAACCTTCTGCTCAACTTTTATCGCAGATATCGCACTGAAACTCGGACCATGGGAGTACTTCAGTCTCTGCCTGATGGCCATCACGATGGTCGTTGGATTAAGTAACGGCTCCATTTTTAAGGGCCTTCTGGCTGCCTTTTTCGGACTGTGGCTTTCTACGGTTGGTTCGGATATGGTAACGAACCAGCTTCGTTTCACTTTTCATAATACGAACCTCTATGGCGGAATCAATGTTGTATGCCTCCTGATGGGTACCTTCGCACTGCAGCAGGTTGCTTCAAGCTACGCAAAGAATAATCTGACGATGCCCGAAGTAGACGCCGGATCACTGAAAGGCTTCGGCTTCAGCTTTAAGGATTTTAAGGATAATCTGAAGGTGATCATCACATCACTCTTTATCGGTCTCTGGATCGGCTTTCTGCCGGGCATGGGTTCCGGTATTTCGAACCTGATCGCTTACGGACAGGCGAAAAAGATGAGTAAGCATCCGGAGAAGTTTGGAACCGGTATCGATGAAGGTATCTGGGCAACAGAGGTTGCAAATAACGCAGGTGTCGGTGGTGCGATCATCCCGATGATCGCACTGGGTATTCCGGGCGATGCGACGACCGTTCTACTGATGTCGGCCATGACGATCCATGGATTACAGGCGGGGCCGATGTTCATCAAGAACAATCCTTTACTGGCAAATCTTATTTTTGCTACCGTGCTGATTGCTGCAATTCTGATTTTCGTTACAGAGCTGTTGACGAAGCGCTGGTTTCCGATGCTTTTAAAGGCACCATATCACTATCTTTACAGTGCGATTCTTATGATCTGCTTCCTTGGTGCATACTCTGCGTCGACTTCGATGTTCAGTGTTTACCTGGTGCTGGTATTTGGTGCAATCGGTATCCTGATGGAATTCTTTAAGATGCCGAGTACGCCGCTTATGCTTGCCTTTATTCTGGGAAGTAAAATCGAGAGCTATTTCCGTATGGGATGCTCCTATGCGAAGGGGGATATGACCTCTTTCCTTACACGCCCGATTTCTCTTATCTTTATCCTGATTGCTGTTTATAGCGTAATCGGTCCGGTGATTTCAAAGATGCTTAAGAAAAAGAAGGCGACTGCCTGACCATTCATGAAAGCCGAAGCTTGCAAGGCTTCGGCTTTCATACTCTCATTTTTAGAAGTTTTCATGAGAAAGATACATATCGAAGGAGGAATCAGACGATGCTGACACAGGAAGAAAAAGAAAAGATGATTGTTGCGCTTCGTGGCACCAGCGTAGCAAAAGAGAATATCACAGAAGAATACAAAAAAAACCTGGATCTCGCGGAACGTGAAGAGGTCAGAGTGACCACATCCGAAGGTGCGGTGCCGTGCTATATCTTTACGGCAAAGAATCGCACGCGGAACTGTCCAGTCCATATCAATGTTCATGGTGGCGGATTTGTACGCCCACATGTTTTACGGGATGAGATTTACTCTGCAAAGGTAGCCGATGCGATTCAGGGGATCGTGGTGGATGTAGACTATAGTCTGGCACCGGAGTATCCATATCCGAAAGCATTTAACGAAACGTATGAAGTATGCAGATGGGTGTTTTCCATGCTGCAGCACTGGGATGCCGACGTGAAACGCGTATCCATGGGTGGACATAGTGCAGGTGCAAACCTGACGGCAGCCGTATGTTTAAAGGCAAATCAGACAAAGGAATTTCAGTTCTGTCTTCAGGTGCTGGATTATGGTGCGTTTGATATGGTGACGGATCCGGCAGATAAACCGGAAGCAGAAAGCAATCTGATTCCGGTAGAGCGAGGCAGAATGTTCAGTCTGGCATATACAGATGGAGAAGTAGAGAATTTAAAGGACCCATATTGCAGCCCGCTGCTTGCACCGGATGAGATGCTGCGGGGACTTCCGGAAGCACTCGTAACCAGTGCCGGTCATGATAATTTCCGATTCGAGGATGCCGAGTACGCGAAGCGTCTCGTGCTGGCGGGTGTAAAGGTGACACAGAAGTGTTTCCTCGATTCGTATCATGGATTTATCGTGCATTGCACAGATGAATGGGAAGCTGGGCAGCAGCTGGTCATCGATACGATTCAACGAGCATCACTGTAAAAGAACAGTAAGTGTATAGTGAGGAAAGTATATGAAAAAAGTAATCGAGCCTGGTAGAACCAGAAAAAGTATCAATTTTATCGATAATATCGTGTATTCGAGACAGAAGAATCTGAACGGACAGGAGATGGAGCTGAAGATGTCCATCATGCTGCAGAATGGAAACAGTGAGATGCGACTGGCATCCGGCCACGATGATGAAGCGGATGATAAAACACCGAAGCCGGCGATTCTGTGGGTTCCGGGTGGCGGATATCGTGGCTGTGACAAGAATCTTATGGTAGCTGAGATGGCCTTTCTCGCAGATGCAGGCTATGTAGTTGCATCCATGTACTATCGAAGCAGTGCCGAGGAACATATGCCTTCACAGATCATCGACGTGAAGACGGCGATTCGATTCCTTCGTGCGCATGCTGATGAATATGAAATTGATCCGGAGCATATCGGTATCATCGGACGCTCTGCGGGCGGACAGCTGTCGGCACTTGCAGCGATGAATTCAGATAGCTATGAAAGTGAAGAGTGGAGTGGGTATTCTTCTCATGTGCAAGCCTGCTGTGATATGTTCGGACCTGTGGATTTTGTAAAGCTGATCGAAGAGGATGCGCGTGAAATGAAGACAAATCCGAACTTCCGCTGGAAAAAGCCGGAAGATACACACGCCGGAGCACTTTTTGGTGGAGACATGTCGACGCTGAAGGAGCGCGCGAAGCCATATTGTCCACCATACATTTTAACGAAGGAGATGTGCCCGATACTCATCCTGCATGGCGATTGCGATAAGCTGGTGTCCTGTGATATCAGTGAAGCATTTTATGACGATATCGTAAAGGCAGGCATGGAAGATCGCGCAGACCTTTATATCCTTCATGGTGCGGGACATGGAACGAAGGAGTTTTTCCAACAGGAGACGAAGGAAATTATCCGTGCATTTTTTGATAAAAATCTTAAGTGACGACGTATCGAGTGAACAGAGGTACATCTATGATTAAAATCGAAAGCAACTGTTCCAGTAAGATGACCGAAGAGGAGATGCGCTACCAGCAGGGACAGGGCATCCACTATCTCGCCGTCAACTTCATCGGTGACGATGCAAATTACGATGGCATCCTGCGTTTCCAGGAGCGTGCGGCGAAGTATGGTTTGCAGATTTCGGATGCTGGCTGTCCGCAGCTTCAGAAGTGTCCGTCGATTCATCTCGGCCGGGAGGATCGTGACGAGTGGATCGCGAAGTACAACGAGTTCACGAGAGCGCTCGGAAAAGCCGGCGTGCCGATCAACTATCTCGCCTGGCAGCCGAATGGCATCTTCCGCACCAGAATCGGTGCCGGAAAGTATAACCACGGCCAGAATTCGTTTATCTGCGATCTCGACGAAATCAAGTCCCGTCCGATCTCAAACGATCGCGTCTATGGCGAGGAGGAAATCTGGGAGAACTTCCGGTATTTCCTGGAGAAGACACTTCCAGTATGCGAAGAAGCTGGTGTGAAGCTGGCGCTTCATCCGAACGATCCACCGATTCCGGAGGCTGGTGGTGTAGCCTGCCTCATCTGGAATTCTGAGTGCTATCGCCGTGCGTTTGCGCTCGCCGGAAACAGCCCGTACCTCACGATGAAGATGTGCGTCGGCTGCTGGCTGGAGTCCGACAGCTTCGGAAATCTCTATCAGGATATCGACGAGTTCGTGAAGGCAGATAAGCTTCCGATCATCCACTTCCGTAATGTCAGTGGACAGCTTCCGTACTTCGAGGAGACGCTGCTCGAGGATGGATATGCCGATATGTATGCGCTTATGAAGCATATCGTACGCTCCGGATTCGACGGATATCTCAACATTGACCACCCGTTCTTCAGTGCGGATGGAAAGGGATTTTCCGAGCGCTCCGCTGCGTACTACACCGGCTACATGAAGGCGCTCCTGCACTGCGCAGAAGCAGAAGTGAAGAAGTAACGGAAGATATCCTCTGGGACGATGCCTCCTCTGGATGAAAAATCGAGTTGAAATCATCGATAGAAAATCTACAGAAGAACTCGAATGGCATGCGTTATATACTCAAACTTTCTACGCGCCTTAAAAAGACTGCCGCAACTGCAGCAGTCTTTCGAATATCTACTCTATTTCACTTATCCGATCAACAGTGATCCGACGACGATGCCGAGGTAGGTACCGACGACATAGCCGAAGGTGCCGACGAGCATGCACGGGCCGACGAGCTTGTTCCAGCCCTGGGCGATCGCCATGCCGGCCGCGGTGGTCGGACCACCGATGTTGGCATTGGACGCGAGGATGATCTCCTCCAGGGAGCCGCCGATGAGCTTACCGCCGATGAAGCAGAAGAGCATGTTGACGATCACCATCAGGAGACAGAAGATGAGAAGCAGCGGTGCCTGCTGGATGATGAGCGGGATCGACGCCGGTACACCGATGACGAAGAAGAAAAGGTAGATGAGGTAGGTTCCCAGCTCCTGCGCACCGTGCATGGCCCCCGCCTTTTCCGGAAGGACGGTAGCGAACAGCATGGCGACGGTCGTGATCCATACATACTGGCTGCCGAAGAAGGTGTTCAGCATGTTGAGGAACCAGTTTCCGGTCGGAATCGCAGTCGAGAGAACACCAGCGATGGCCTTCGAAATCGTCACGACGATGATGGAGAAGGCGAAGTCGATCGCGATATCGCGAAGAGAAATTTCCTTCCGTCCCCAGTACTTCGCCGCCAGGGTCTTACCCTCCTCGGCGTCTGTACCATTCGCGAGGACGTGGTCGATGTGCGGATGCGGATAGTGCTTCCGGAGCCATGCGTTACCCGCAAACGCGATGAGGATCATGAAGTAGATCGCCATGTTCAGATTATCGGCGACCGTCGCCGCAGAAATCAGGGTCTGATCCACGTGGAAGGCGTCGGCGAGGGCCGTGAAGTTGACACCGCCACCGATGTAGGAACCGGTCATCATCGCCGCCACATATGGAAGATTCGGGATAAACTTCCCGAGGATGAGGACGCCGAGCACTGCGCCGGTCACCGTGCCGAGGGCACCGATCAGGAAGATGCCGAGCATACGCCCCGTTTCCTTCCAGATCTTCGACAGGTTCACCTGCAGAAGCAGCAGCGGAATCGCCATCGGGACCGCGAAGCCCCAGACGACATCATCGAAAATCGGCGCGCTTGCCGGGATGATTTTCAGGTTCGTGAGCAGCAGTGCACAGATCAGGGCGATGATGGCACCACTGATCTTGCTGGCCCATGCGTAGGTCTGCTCCATCCAGATGGAAAAGGCGACGACCAGCACCATGATGCTCATCAGCACCCAGGTGTTGTCTGCGGAAATGAGTGTGTTCATCGTGTTATCTCCTAAACTGTAAATTTCACGTAAGAATCATGATATTCCTCATTATATCGCAGACGGAATCATGCGTAAAATGATGATTCTATCTATTAATTATGCAATTATTCATATTGAGCTAAGCTCGTAGGGCGCAGGCGATACAGCTCGGTTCATAGACGATACTCGGATGAAAGTGTGTATCATGCAGAAAGACTTCGATGAAACAGCGCATTTGAGTATTCTTATCATAGAGCACACAGATAGAATACCTGCCCGGCCCGCATTTTTGTGCTACAATGAAATCATTCTGAAAACCTGATCTGCCCAGGTGCATCTGCGTTCATATCGCATGATATCCACCAGCGCAGAGATAACGATTGAAGATGGAGGAAATCATATGCTGCCATTTGTTTATTATGCACCGACGAAGGTGGTGTTTGGCCCGGATACGGCCGTGGAAACCGGAAAGCTTGTGAAGGAGGAGGGCGCGACGAAGGTCCTGATCCACTATGGAAGTGAGCGTGTGAAGAAGTCGGGGCTCGTACCGATGATCGAGAAGCAGCTCGAGGAAGCGGGCATCGGCTATGTCGAGCTCGGCGGCGTCGTACCGAATCCGCATCTCAGTAAGGTCTATGAGGGTATCGATCTTTGCCGGAAGGAAGGTGTCGACTTTATCCTTTCCGTAGGCGGTGGCTCCGTCATCGACTCCGCGAAGGCCATCGGTTATGGACTCGCGGATGAGACAGAGGGCGATGTCTGGGATTTCTATGATTTCAAGCGGCAGGCGAGTGCATGCACGCCGCAGGGTGTCGTGCTGACGATCGCCGCGACCGGCTCTGAGATGTCGAACTCTTCTGTTATTACGAAAATGACGGACGAGGGTGGCATCAAGCGCTCCTATAACACGAATCTCGCGCGTCCGCGCTTCGCCATCATGGATCCGAAGCTCACGATGACCCTGCCAGAGTACCAGACCATGTCCGGTGCTGCCGACATCTGCATGCATACGATGGAGCGCTACTTTAATAAAGCGGGTTCGATGGAACTGACGGATGCGATTGCAGAGGGCCTTCTTCGCACTGTGATGGCCAATGCACACATCCTGATGTCGGATCCGACAAACTATGACGCGCGCGCAGAAATCATGTGGGCTTCCTCTCTCAGCCATAACGGCCTGACTGGCTGCGGCACCGATGGTGGTGACTGGGCCTGCCATCGACTGGAGCATGAGCTCGGAGGTCTTTATGATGTGGCACACGGTGCAGGACTCGCTGCTATCTGGGGAACCTGGGCACGCTATGTGTACAAGTATGATCCGGCACGTTTCGCAAAATTCGGTATGAACGTACTCGGTGTAGAAGCCGGGGCAACAGATGAGGAAACCGCACTTCGCAGTATCGCTGCGATGGAGGATTTCTTCCGTTCCATCCATATGCCGACGAACCTTCGTGAGCTCGGTGTCAACCCGACCGACGAAGAGTATAAGCTTCTGGCAGAAGGCTGCTTCAAGGCCACGAATGGAGGCATCGGCTCGATTCTGAGACTGAAGCTCGAAGATATGGAGACGATTTACAGACTGGCATATTAAAAGTAAAAAGATGTCCGCTTGAAGCGAACATCTTGCTTATGAAATAGGAACATCAGCGTAGGGGTAGACTTCAGGGTCTGCCTCTTTTACTTTCCGTGTTCCCAGTAATCATCGACCATCTGGATGAAATCCTTCGCGGCCTTACTGAGATAGGTATTCTTCTGATAGCATACGCAGACCTTCCAGCTCGGATGTGTCGTGAGACTATAGAAACGAACCCCCTTCGGGTTCTGTTTTACATAGTGGTATGGAATGAGGGCACAGGCCATCTTCGCACTGACCATGGAAAGGATTGTCATGTTGTTGGAGGTTTCGAACAGAACCGTCGGACTGAAGCCGGCATCGTGGAAAATCTGATCCACGGTTTTACGAATCGTCGATTCCTTATACATCATGACGAAGGGCTCATAGCGAAACATCGAGAGTGGGAGCTCCGGATATACAGCATCCGTCTGCAGGTACTCCTCTGGAATCGGATACTGTTCCGGTAACGCCAGATAGATTTCTTCATCGAACAAATCGATGTATTCGTCGACGGTCTTCTGCTGTTCCGAGATGGTGACGAAACCGATGTCCAGCTCGCCCTTTCGGATGGCGTCCTGCTGCTTCCGCACACTGAGCTCACGTGGCTCGATCGTGAAGTCCGGATACATGTCATGGAACTTCGGATAGACATATGGAAACATATCGGAGCCCCGGCCCGGTGTCATGCCGACGGAGAGAAAGCCACGATGGGTATCCGCCATATCAGCGATCATCGTGTAGGTTTTCTGCTTGATGCGGAGCATCTCACGCGCATTTTCGACATAGACCGTACCCTCTGGGGTCAGTGCCCAGTCAGATTTGTTGCGTACGAACAGCGGAGCGCCCAGCTCCTTCTCGAGCTTCTGAAGCTGCTGAGAGAGTGCAGACTGGGTGATGAAGAGCTTTTCTGCAGCACGGGTGATCGAGCCCTCATCTGCGATTTTAATGATGTATTCGATTTGCTTTGTATCCATAATAGTAAACCTTTGATGTTAGGAAAACTTATACTGCATTCACATTAATTAATTTTACTAACATATTCTAACGCAATATAATGAGCATATCAAGTGAATGATACATCGCTTTTCATCAAGGTAAGGAGGAAAAAGCATGGCAAATAGAGTATGCATTCAAATCACAGAACGTGATAATGTCGCCATCGCCATCCATGATGTGCCGAAGGGCACCGAAGTCATGCCGGGCGTTATCACCGTAGAAGACATCCCGCAGGCGCATAAGATCGCGCTGAAGGAGCTTCCGAAGGGATCGGAAGTCATCCGTTACGGTGTGGTACTCGGTACGACCGCAGAGGATATCCCGGTCGGTGGCTGGATCAACGAGAAGAACCTCATCATGGCACCGGCACCGGATCTTGACCAGATGGAGTTCGCGACGAACATCCGCACGGACCTTCCGAAGCCGAAGAGAACGACCTGGATGGGCTATCGTAATCCGAACGGTGGTTACGCCGGCACCCGGAACATCCTCGGCATCAACACGACCGTGCAGTGTGTTGCAGGTGTGCTCAATGTTGCCATCCAGCGCATCAAGCGGGAGATCCTGCCGAAGTATCCGAACGTGGATGATGTCGTCGCGGTCAATCATCCGTATGGCTGCGGTGTCGCCATCGATGCACCGGATGCCTACATCCCACAGAAGATCATCCGCAACATCGCAACGCATCCGAATTTCGGCGGCGTATTTATGCTGGTGGGCTTAGGCTGCGAGAAGTTTACCGTCGACCGCTTCTGCGAGTGGTGGCCGGAGCTGAATAATGAGGATAACGTCATCGTCCTTCAGAACTATAAGGGATACCAGGCCATGATGGATGCCATCTGCGAGATGGCAGAAAAGAAGCTGCAGATTCTGAATGAGCGGAAGAGAGAGGAACTTCCGCTGTCCGACCTGCTCGTCGGCATGCAGTGCGGTGGTTCGGATGCGTTCTCCGGTATCACAGCGAACCCGACGGCTGGTTATGCCGCCGATCTCCTCGTTTCCGGTGGTGGAACCGCGATGTTCTCCGAGGTAACCGAGGTACGTGATGGCGTACAGTTCATCGCCCATCGCTGCATCGACGAAGAGGTAGGAAAGCGCCTCGTGGAAGAGATGAAGTGGTACGATGCTTACCTGAAGAAGGGTGGCGTCGACCGTGGTGCGAACACTACACCAGGTAATAAGAAGGGTGGCCTCTCAAACATCATCGAGAAGTCCATGGGCTCCATCGCAAAGTCCGGCTCTTCCCCGATCGTCGAAGTTCTGTCCCCTGGCGACAAGCCGACGAAGCACGGCGAAATCTTCGCAGCGACACCAGCCTCTGACCTCGTTTGCGGACCATCTCAGCTCGCCTCCGGCATGGGCCTCGAAGTCTTCATGACCGGCCGTGGCACACCATACGGACTCGCCGCAGCACCGGTGATCAAGCTCTGCTCCAGAAACGAAATGAAAGAACAGTGGCCGGATATCATCGACTTCAACGCAGGCCCGGCGGCCGTCGGCGACCGCACCATCGCAGAACAGGGCGAAGAACTCTTCGACTTCATCCTCGACGTCGCCTCCGGCATCAAAAAGCCATACACCGAACAGTACGGCTTCGCCAACGATCTATGTGTATTTAACCCGGCACCAATCACGTAGGCGCTTGCATCAAGCAGTGCAAAATCGAAGAAGTCCACACAGGGACCATGCTCGCATGAGTCCCTGTGTGGACTTCTTCGATTTTATAGGGGCTTTGCCCCGGTATCGAACGTCGCCGAAGGCGGCGTGAGATAGGCGCTGCGTGATGCAAGCATATAGATCGGCTTTGCCCCGGTATCGAGCGTCGCCTGTGGCGGCGTGAGATAGGCGCTGCGTGATGCAAGCATATAGATCGGCTTTGCCCCGGTATCGAACGTCGCCGAAGGCGGCGTGAGATAGGCATTGCTTGATTTTTTTCTCTATTCCTTTTTATATTTATCCGCCCAATATTCTTTTGCGAGGCGAATGAACTCTTTCGATGCTTTCGTGATTTTTACATTTCTGGAATATGTCACACAGAAATCCCACTTCGGATGGTCTTTTAAAGAATAGAACTCCACATCCGGATAGGTATTGTTGAGTGCGTATATTTCCGGAACTACACTTACACAGATTTTAGCACCGACCATCGAGAGAATCGTAGAGTCGCGCTTCGTATGGAATAGAATGTCCGGTTGAAATCCAGCATTTTTAAATAATGGCTCGATAACATGGAACATAGTTGAATCCTTGGAGATTAATGCAAAGGGCTCATAGCGTAGTGTTTCGAGTGGAAGTACTGGAAATGGTTCAGATTCGGAACGTGTTACACCATTTACAGGATAACCACGTGGAACCGCAATCAGAAATTCTTCATCAAATAGTTTTTCGTAATGATTCGAAGACTTCTGATCTACTGTTAAGGTTACAAACCCAACATCCAGATCACCATTTGCGATGGCGACCTGTTGCTGCTTTACATGCATTTCCACTGGTTCTACTCGCACATTTGGGTATAGACTGTGAAATACTGGATATACATTCATGAACATTTCCGGACCTCTCCCCGGAGTGATACCGACACGAATATATCCGTTTTTTAAATCGACATAATCAGCAAGTCGATTATAGGTATATTTATGAAGCTTTAATATTTCACGAGCACCTTCTAGATAGATTTCGCCTGCTTCTGTTGGAACCATATTCGTTTTTGAACGAGTAAATAACTGTGTTCCGATTTCTTCTTCAAGTTTTAGCAACTGCTGATTTAAGGCGGATTGCGTCATATATAGCTTTTCTGCAGCACGTGTAATACTGTGCTCATCTGCGATTTTTACGATATACTCGATACTTTTTAATTCTGACATTCTAAATACCTTCTGGATAATATAACGGTTTCACGATTTTACGTACATACTATACTTAGAAAAATTAAGTATTACAAAAATATAAATCATTTTTCTTATTATAACAGTGCGGATATAATATTGACAATACATAAAGGAATATTTGTAACACATTGAAGATTTAGAAAGAGGCTATTATGTACGATAAAAAAGCATTTGAATTTAAAGATACGAAATATCGCTCCAGTATCCTGACCAATGGATTAGGAAAATCTGGCGAGCGAGCCCTTCTATATGCAACTGGCATGGATGAAGAAGATATTAAGAAACCATTTGTGGCGGTGATTGGCTCATTCAGTGAGATGGTCCCTGGACATAATCATTTAAGAGAGATTGCGGATTATGTAAAGCAGGGAATCATTGAAGCAGGCGGTGTCCCGAGACAGTCTGAAACGATTGCAATCTGTGATGGACTTTGCCAGGGACATGAGGGGATGCGCTATCCACTTCCGAGCCGTGATCTGATTGCAGATTCTGTGGAAATGGTTGTAGAGGCACATCACTTTGATGCTATGGTATGTATCGCAGGATGCGATAAGATTATTCCTGGCATGTTAATGGCGGCGGCCAGACTGGATATTCCTACCGTTATCGTAACAGGCGGACCGATGTTGCCGGGCAACGTAAATGGAAATCCACTGTTCTGCTCATGTGAATTGAGAGAGTTTCCGGGACGTGTTGAAGCAGGTACCTGCACCGTGGATGAAATTAAAGAAGCAGAGAAGAACACACTGCCGACATCTGGTAGCTGCGCACATCTCGGAACAGCGAATTCCATGTGTATGCTGACAGAAGCGCTGGGCATGTCGCTTCCGGGCGCAGGCACAGCACCGGCAGTATCCAATAAGCGTAAGAGAATCGCAAAAGCCTCTGGACGTGCAGTTATGCAGCTTTTGAAGGATGGTATTACGCCACGTAAGATTCTGACCAGAGAAGCGTTTCTCAATGGTATTACAGCGGCGATGGCTACAGGATCTTCAACAAACCTTGTACTGCATCTGATGGCGATTGCCCATGAAGCAGGTGTAGAGCTTGAACTTGGAGACTTTGATCGGATTTCGAGAAATGTACCATTTGTATGTAATCTTCTGCCGTCTGGAAAATATCCGATCGTATCACTGGATGCAAATGGCGGTGTGCTTGGTGTTTTAAAGACTGTTTCGTATGCTATCGAAAAGAACTGTCAGACTGTTTCGGAAAAAACAATCGGAGAATTGATGGACGAAGCAACCGTGATTCATGGGGACGTTATTAAAACGAAAGAGAACCCACAGAAACCGGAGGGCGGCATCGCTGTTCTGTATGGTTCACTCGCTCCGAAGGGGGCAGTTGTGAAGCAGTCAGGTGTGGATCCTTCCATGTATCGATTTACAGGAAAGGCAAGAGTGTTTGATTCGATGGAAGAAGCAGATGCGGCAATTTCTGCGAATACTGTTAAACCGGGTACGGTGATTGTAATTCGTTACGAAGGGCCAAAGGGTGGTCCTGGTATGCGTGAGATGCTTTCCACAACATCGTTAATTATGGGGCGTGGCATGGATAAGGATTGCGCACTCGTCACAGACGGACGGTTCTCTGGTGCAACACATGGCCCATGCATAGGACATATTTCACCTGAGGCAGCAGCGGGGGGACCAATCGCATTTGTAGAGGACGGAGATGAGATTTCCATCGATATTCCAAATCGTTCACTGGAGCTTCATGTTTCAGAAGAGGAACTTGCGAAGAGAAAAGAAGGCTGGATACCTCTTCAGAAACCAATGAAGGCTGCGCTCAAGAAATATGCATCGATGGTCAGCTCCGCGGACACAGGTGCCATTATCGATGTTGACAAGCTGTGATTAATTCGTCTGCACCGGCGCCAGGTGTTCTGCCCAGTACTCCTTTACCATGGCGATGAAATCCTTCGCGGCGTCGGTGAGGTACGCACCTTTACGGTAGGTTATACAGAGATCCCAGGTTGGGTGATTCGGTAACACGAAGCATCCGATCCTGGGATTTTTTTCGTCTGCATAGTAGCGCGGCACGATCGCACAGCAGAGACTGGCTTCAACCAGCGTCGGAAGGCTGGCGGTTGAGTTTGTTTCCATCAGAATCGTCGGCTCGAAGCCGGCGTTCCGGAAGATATCATCCGAAATCTGGCGAGTGGTCGATGCGTGGGAGAGCACCACGAAGGGCTCGTACTGCAGGTCCCTCAGATTGATGACTGGAAGCTCCGGTCCACTGAAGGAGTAGCGATCGCAGAGCGGATGTTTTCTAGGCACCAGGACGCACATCTCTTCGGAGCCGATCGTCAGATAGTCGTCGGTCGTCCGCTGATCCGCTCGCAGGGTGACGAAGCCGAGGTCGATATTTCCGGCCTTCAGCTCCTGCTGCAGGTTCGTCACACTCATTTCCTGCGGACTGATGCGTAACTCGGCATATTTTTCATGGAGTGCAGGATAGATCTGGGTGAACATACGGATGCCTCGATTGGTCGTAAGGCCGATCTTCAGCTCGGATTTTCCGGAGTGCGTGATGTTATAGATTTTCTTGTAAGTATCCTGCTTGATCAGGAGAGCCTTACGGGCACCCTGCAGATAGGCTTCCCCGGCTTCCGTCGGGTGCCAGTCGGTGCGAGAGCGCACGAAGAGCTGCGTGCCTAACTCCTTTTCCAGCTTGAGAAGCTGTTGATTCAGGGCAGACTGGGAGATGAAGAGATTTTTTGCGGCTTTCGTGATATTGTTCTCTTTCGCGATTTCAACCATATATTCACATTCCCGGAAATCCATGCGTTCCTCCTTATATAAAAGATGATGACATATCGATGATTCAATGTAAGTTTCCCTAATGATGCCATAAGTAAAACTAAAAGTAAAACTTATTGAAAGCGTGAAGAACAATAAGCTATGCTTAGTATACCATAAGAGTTACGAGCTTTACTAATAAATCTGTGAAATTTATACTTCCTATATAAGAAATCGATCATCACAGCAGAAAACTGCAGGTTTTATCAACATTCTTCCCTGCGGAGAAGCTGTACATAAGATGTATATGCCATGATTTATGAAGGAGGAAAAACATGATTCCAGTAGTTGAAAAGATGGAAGTATTTCCAGTTGCCGGCTTCGATTCCATGGAGCTGAACCTTTCCGGTGCGCATGCACCATATTTCACCAGAAACATCGTCATCCTGACCGATTCAAACGGTGTAGAGGGTATCGGCGAGGTTCCGGGTGGTCAGAAGATCACAAACGCACTGGAGGCGGTAAAGGATCTCGTCATCGGCACGAAGATTTCCGATTATAAGAACACCTTAAACTGTGTACGTGCATGGCTCGATGCAAACATCAAGGATGATGTCAGAGGACTTCAGACCTTCGATCTTCGTACCGGTGTACATGTTGTGACGGCGATCGAAGCTCCGCTTCTCGACCTCATGGGTAAGTTCCTCGAGGTTCCGGCGGCTTCTCTCATGGGTGATGGCCTTCAGAGAACGTCTGTGCGTTTCCTTTCTTACCTTTTCTATGTCGGTGATCGTAAGAAGACCACGCTTCCATACATGGATGAGTCCGACGCTGACTGTGAGTGGTACAGACTTCGTAACGAAGAAGCGATGGACCCGGAGCACATCGTCGCACTTGCGAAGGCAACGGCGGAGAAGTACGGCTTCGAGGATTTCAAGCTGAAGGGCGGCGTTTTCGAGCCGGAAGAGGAGTATAAGGCAGTCGCTGCCATCAAGAAGGCTTTCCCGAATGCAAGAGTCGATCTCGATCCGAACGGCTGCTGGTCGCTCGAGAAGTCGCTCGAGATGGCACCGAAGTTTAAGGAGATCCTGGCATACATCGAGGATCCGTGTGGTGCAGAGAATGGTTTCTCTGGCCGTGAGGTGATGGCGGAGTTCCGTCAGGAGTCCGGTATGTTTACCGCAACGAACATGATCGATACGGACTGGCGTCAGATGCGTCACTGCATCGAGCTGAAGGCAGTCGACATCCCGCTGGCAGATCCACACTTCTGGACTATGGAGGGTTCTGTACGTGTCGGTCAGCTGTGTAACGATTTCGGCCTCATGTGGGGCTGCCACTCAAACAACCACTTCGACATCTCTCTTGCGATGGTTGCGCAGTGTGCCGCTGCCATCCCTGGCCGCATGAACGGTATCGATACCCACTGGATCTGGCAGGAGGGCAGAAACCGTCTCACGAAGAATCCGATGCAGATCGAGGGTGGATGCATCCATAACATCGATAAGATGGTTGGTCTCGGTGTCGAGGTCGATCGTGAGCAGATCATGAAGGCAAACAAGCTTTATGTCGAGAACTGCCTCGGTGCACGTGATGATGCCATCGGCATGCAGTTCCTGGTACCGAACTGGAAGTTCGATAACAAGCGCCCGTGCATGGTTCGCTGATGTGATAACTTGTGCCGTCGATTTCGCTGCGACAGGTAAATATAGATAAGATAGAAGCTCCCTTTAAAGAAGACAGAACATTTCGTTTCCTGTTTGTCTCGAAGGGAGCTTTTCGCTGCCTTAAAGACATGTTTAAAAACAGTAGAGCCACGCTTAAAATTAGAAAAGTTAATGAAAGTACACGCCGGAAATTTAACGTAAGTTCTTCTAATACTTACATAAGCGAAACTGAAAGCAAAACTTATCGCAATGCGTACGTTCTATAAGTTTTACTTACTTTTGCATTAGAGTTACGAGCTTTACGAACAGCATTGTGAATTTTAAACTAAGCACAGAAACATGAGATGACTTGTGGAGTTTGAATTTTATAGGCGAGGGCCTTTGGAAGATTCATTTTTCGGCGCACATGCACCATAGAAGAAAGAGGTATAAAATGGCAGATACACCTATTATTACGAAGATGCAGGTCATCCCTGTGGCCGGTTACGACAGTATGCTGATGACCCTGTCGGGCTGTCATGCACCTGCATTTACCAGAAACCTGGTGATTCTCGAGGATAGTGCGGGACACCAGGGCATCGGTGAAATCCATGGTGGTGATTACACCTGTGATTGTCTTAACGCGGTGAAGCCGCTTGTGGAAGGACAGCCGATCGCGAAGTATCGTCAGATCCTCCAGAAGATCCATAAGCTCGCGAATCCGGCAGCAGAGGATGATGGTGAGGGTATCCAGACACTCGATATCTCGAAGCTGAAGTTCGTCGTAAAGAGTGAGTGGGCACTCGAGTGTGCGATGCTCGATCTGATGGGGCAGTTCCTCGGCGTACCGATGTGTGATCTTCTCGGTGAAGGACAGCAGCGGAAGGAAGTCGAGATGCTCGGCTATCTCTTCTATGTATCCGATAAGAAGAAAGTACCGGCAGGCGAGATGCAGTATCTCGATGAGAGCGACAGTCAGGACCCATGGTTCCGTCTGCGCCGAGAGGAGATCCTGACACCGGAGAGAATCGTCGAAGAGGCAGAAGCGCTGACCGAAAAGTACGGCTTCCAGAACTTCAAGCTGAAGGGCGGCGTACTGAAGGGTTCTGAAGAGATGGATGCACTTCGTGCACTGAAGAAGCGTTTCCCGGATGCGCGTATCAACATCGATCCGAATGGTGCATGGAGTCTGAAGGAGTCCATCGAGCTCTGCAAGGATATGCATGATGTCATCACCTATATGGAGGACCCGTGCGGACCGGAGGCTGGTTATTCGAGCCGTGAGATCATGCGTGAGTTTAAGAATGCGACGCAGTTCCAGGTAGCGACGAACATGATCGCCACCGACTGGCGTCAGTTCTATCATACCGTAAGCCTGAACGCCTGCGATATCATCCTCGCAGATCCGCACTTCTGGGGCTTCGATGGTGCGATCCGTATGTCACAGCTTCTCAACTCCTGGGGTCTTACCTGGGGCGTACACTCGAACAACCACTTCGATATCACGCTCGCAGCGTTCGCACAGGTGGGGGCTGCTGCGGTCGGCGATCCGGCACCACTGGATACCCACTGGATCTGGCAGGATGGTCAGAACCTCCTCGATGATACGCCACAGATCATCGGCGGCAAGCTGCAGGTTCCGGACGCACCGGGCCTCGGCGTACACCTCAACATGGAGAAGGTCATGGAGGCAAACAAGCTCTACAACAGCCTGCCATCCCATGATCGTGATGATGCGAAGGCGATGCAGTATCTGATCCCGGGCTGGAAGTATGATCATAAGAAGCCGGCGCTGGTAAGATGACACGATGTGAAACGGAATGAAACGAAATGAAACGATGAATGGGCTTTTGACGAATTAAACAGAAAATAAATTATCTTTGGTCAGTTTCATTCTAGTTTTACAGCGATCGTTTCAGTAAGATAACAGCGTGAGATGCGAAAGCACTCCACTACATAAGTACATAAACATTTTTTTACTTTAAGAAAGTGAGGAATAAAAATGAAGGTTGGATTTTTAGGACTTGGTATCATGGGTAGACCGATGGCGAAGAACCTGCTGAAGGCTGGTCACGAGCTGATGGTGTTTGACTTCAACCAGGCTGCAGTTGATGAGCTTGTAGCAGCTGGTGCAAAGGCTGGTACCTGCGGTAAGGATCTTGCAGAGTTCGCGGATGTCGTGATCACCATGGTTCCGAACTCCCCACACGTACGTGCAGCTGTATTTAACGAGAACGGTCTCGCAGAGGGCTTCCGTAAGGGTGAGTCCGTACTCATCGATATGTCTTCCATCGACCCGGTGGAGTCGAAGAAGATCGGCGCTGACCTCGAGAAGATCGGCGTAGACATGCTCGATGCTCCTGTATCCGGTGGTGAGCCGAAGGCGATCGACGGTACACTCTCTGTTATGGTCGGTGGTAAGAAGGAGACCTTCGATAAGTACTATGACATGCTCATGGTGATGGCTGGCTCCGTCGTATACGTAGGACCTCTCGGCTCCGGTAACGTAGCAAAGCTTGCAAACCAGATGATCGTGGCAGCCAACATTGGCATCGTAGCAGAGGCCCTTACCTTCGCAAAGAAGGCTGGTACTGATCCTGAGCTCGTATACCAGGCGATCCGTGGCGGTCTTGCTGGCTCCACTGTTCTCGATGCGAAGGCTCCGATGATGCTTTCCGGTAACTACAACCCAGGCTTCAGAATCGACCTTCATATCAAGGATCTTACGAACGCCCTCAACGCTTCCCATGCCATCAACATGCCGGTTCCGATGACCGCACACATGATGGAGGTTATGCAGGAGCTGAAGAACCACGACGAGGGTGCCTGCGACCATGACGATATCGTTCGCTACTATGAGAGAATGACGGGCGTATCCATCGTAAAGTAATCTTACAAAATAGTGTTATAGCTTCATACTGATCTGAAGCCCGGCACCGAGCGCTTTCCCCTTCCACTTTAACGCCGGTCGCCGGGCTTCCTCTATTTAAAAACAGAGGGAGAACAGAGAAGCACCGAATCAAACGATCATAGAATCAGAAAGAGGATATTTATGAATACAGAGTTTATCAAGGGTGTAGTTGTTCCGATCATTACCGTCATCGATCAGGATGAGAAGATCGATGAGGCGGGCATGCGGAAGCAGGTGGAGTATGTCATCGAGGGTGGCCTTCAGGGTATCCTGGCCTTCGGCTCGAACGGTGAGTTCTATCAGCTCGAGGAGGATGAGATGGAGCGCGGTCTTAAGATCATGGTGGATCAGGCCGCTGGTCGTGTACCGGTCTACTTCGGCATCGGTGCCATCAACACGAAGAAGTGCATCCGCCTCGCGAAGATGGCAGTCGCAAATGGCGCATCCTGTGTTTCTATCCTTCAGCCGATGTTCCTGAAGCCGACCCATGACGAGCTCTATCGTCATTTTAAGGCCATCGCCGATGCGATTCCGGAGACACCGGTGCTGCTCTATAACAACCCGGGCCGTGTAGGCTATGGCCTCAGCGCAGATATCGTCACAGAGCTTGCGCATGATGTCGCAAACATCGTCGGCATGAAGGATACGTCGGGCGATATCACCCTCACCGAGGAGTGCGTACGCAGAAACCGCGACGTCGACTTCAAGGTTTTCGGTGGTAAGGACACCCTCCTTTTCGCATCGCTCTGCGTGGGCGCAGTCGGCGGCGTATGCACCGCAGGCAACTTCATGCCGGAGCTGATCGGTGATGTATATAAGAAGTACACCGAGGGGGATTTCGAGGGCTCCCGCGAGGCACAGTTCAAGCTGAACCCGGTACGTCTCGCGATGGATCGGGCATCCTTCCCGGTTGCTGCGAAGGATATGGCAGCGATCCGCGGCCTCGAGGTCGGTGATCCGTACCTTCCGTCCCTTCCGACCACCAACGAAGCAACCCTGGAGCACTTCCGGAAGGTCATGAAGGAAGCAGGTCTCATCTGATGAAGCATACTGTTACACTCGCAAATGGCGCGGTCGTTCCGGCGCTCGGCCAGGGTACCTGGTACCTCGGTGAGAACCGGGCACAGCGTCAGCAGGAAATCGAGGGCATCCGCCAGGGCATCGCGGCCGGCATGACCCTCATCGATACCGCGGAGATGTATGGTAGTGGTGCCGCAGAGGATATGCTCGGGGAAGCCCTCAGCACCGAGGACCGCGCACAGCTCTACCTCGTGTCGAAGGTGCTTCCGGGCAATGCCGGCGGCCAGCGCATGCGCCGTTCACTCATGGGCAGCCTCGAGCGTATGGGGCAGCAGTACCTCGACCTCTATCTCTACCACTGGAGAGGCAACTACTCCCTGGAGGAGACGGTCAGCTGTCTCGAGGAGCTGCGCGCTGAGGGCCTGATCCGGGCCTGGGGCGTCTCCAACTTCGACATCGATGATATGGAGGAGCTCTGGGAGATTCCGGAGGGCCGGAACTGCCAGGTGAATCAGGTGCTCTATCATACCGGCTCCCGTGGCATCGAGTACTCCCTCCTTCCATGGATGAAGAAGAATCAGGTAGCACTCATGTCGTACTGTCCGCTCGCACAGGCCGGCTCACTCCGTCGGGGGCTCTTCACGAACAAGACCCTGCAGAGCATCGCCGAGGCGCATCATGCGACCGTGCCGCAGATTCTGCTCGCCTGGAACATCCGTGACGGGCACACCATCGCGATTCCACGCAGCTCCCGTGCGGAGCATACGCTGGCCAATGCAGGCGCCGATCAGATCACACTGAGCCGGGAAGAGCTTGAGGCCATCGACCGCGTATATCCGAAGCCGACACACAAAGAATATCTCGATATGCAATAAGCGGATGGTACGAAAACGGACAGGGCACTCCGCACTCACTCAGTTCAAAGTACAGAACCACAGTGGAGTGCCCTGTACCGTTTTCTTACATAATGGCTGGCAGTTTGATATAATGGAATATATTGAAACAAATTGAAATGGAGAACGCCATGGCCGATATCGCACTGCTGGTTCCGAATGATGAGCTTTTTCGTCTGACGCATGATGTGCTGCAGGAGCAGCAGAAGCGTCTTTTTCTGATGAAGGTCATCGAGTCGGATCGGGCGGTGATGGAGGCGCGGCAGGCCATCAATCAGGGCGCGGATATCATCATCGCGCGTGGTCTGCAGGCGACGATCATCAAGCAGTATACGGATATCCCGGTGGTGGAGATCGTGCTCTCGCGGCAGGGTGTGATCGACATGCTCGAGCGTGCGAAGCGGGTCGTGCATAAGTCGCATCCGCATATCGCGATCGTGACCTTCAAGAACATGGCCTGCGATATGTCGGGACTCGATGCGCAGTGCGGGGTGCATCTCCATGAGTACTTCGTGCAGAACCCGGAGCTGCTGCGGCCGGCGGCCATGCAGGCGATCGAAGATAAGGTGGACCTCATCATCGGGGGACAGACGGTGCTGACCGTCGCGGATGCTGCGGGGATTCCGTCGATTTTTATCACGAATACGGAGGATGCCGTCGAGGCAGCGATCAAGGAGGCCTTTCAGCTCGCCGCAACCTTCGATGGGAACGGCAGGCATCCCGACGCAAAGTATCGAACGAACGAAACGCAGAGAAAGACCTCGTCGTTTGTGAATTTTCCGTATACCAGCGCACGCATGCAGGCGGCGGTGACGCTGGCGGAGCAGCTGGCGGCGACCGACTGCCCGAAGCTCCTGATCGAGCCGGTGGGACGGCTCTACCGTGCCTTCGCAAACGCCATGCACAACAAGTCGAAGCATTCGCAGGAGAAGCTCGTGGAGTACGACTGCATCGCCGGGGAGTCCGCCTATGAGGCGCTGTTCGGGCGACTCGGAAAGATGAACGATGCTGCGAAGGGCACCCTTCAGATCAACTTCATCGAGCATCTCGATCTGCGCTCGCAGAAGAAGCTGCTGGAGATTCTGATGTTCCGGAACGTCATCGTCGTGACGAAGAAGACGGACCTTCGGCCGTATCTGCTGCCGGAGCTCTATGAGCGCCTCACCGCGTTTGCGATTCGGATCCCGATGCTTATGGAAACGCCGGAGGAGATTCCGTTCCTCGCCGATCTCTATATGCGGCGGCTCGCGGAGCAGTATGGGCGCTACCATGTGCTGACGAAGGATGCGATGAAAACGATCGCGGGTCTTTCGTGGTATGGAGGACGTATCCAGTTAGAGAGCTTCCTCGAGCGCCTCGTCATCACGGCGGACCATCGAAGCATCCGCCCGGACGACATCACGACACTGTACGAGATGATCTATGGGCCAGAAGCATTGGCCGACGGAAGCGGAGCAGACCGAAATCCGGTCGGGGGTGCGATGAACGCCAGTGGACAGCACGATGGCTGTGCGCTTTCAGTCGGAGGAACGGCAGAAAGCGATGCATCGTGTTCGGAAGCGGGCACAGATTGTGCACGTCATGTGTCGATCCTGTCCGTGCAGGCGATGGAGCGCGAGCGCATCGTTCGGGTGCTCGCCGAGTGCATGGGCAGCCGAGAGAAGGCCGCGGAGCAGCTCGGCATCAGTAAGACGACGCTGTGGCGGAAGCTGAAGCAGTATCAGATTCTGTGAGCCCACGGGACCGTGGGGACGGCACAGGAGCATGCGATGAAGGTGTGATTTGGCAGAGAGCGTCTGGAGTAAAACGTGGAACTGTTCGGATGCGCCGATTCGATGGGATAAACCGAGGTTAAGAGGAGGACAGGATGGATTACAGAAGATTTGGAAATCAGATCGTGTTACGTGTGGATCGTGATGAAGAGGTCATGACGGAGATAACAGCACTCTGTGAAAAGGAGAACGTACATCTCGCGGCCATCAGCGGACTGGGTGCGGCTGATCATCTCGTGATGGGGCTTTACGATGTGGGCGCACAGAAGTTCACAGAGACCGTGCTGGATCAGCCACTCGAAATCACGTCTATCATCGGCAGTGTCACGGAGATGGATGGGAAGCCGTATCTCCATGTGCATATCACGGTGGCAGATGTGGATGGACATGCCTTCGGCGGACACTTAAAGTCCGTGCGCATCGGTGGAACGGCGGAGATCTTCCTCACAGTCATCGACGGACAGGTCGGACGGAAGAAGGACGAGATCACAGGAACAGGACTGAATCTTTTTGATTTCAGCTGACATCCGGCGCAGTACATATGATCATATAATGACTGCCAGAAGGCAGCAGGAGGTATAACATGAAATTCCTTTTTGCTTCAGATTCCTTTAAGGGAACCCTCTCGAGCGACCAGACCATCGAGCTCCTCACGAAGGCAGCGCGGGAGGTTTTCGGTAGCTGTGAGACCAGTGGTGTGCCGGTTGCGGACGGTGGTGAGGGTACGACCGATGCCGTGGTAAAGGCGAGAAGTGGCGAGATCATCACGGTGCCGGTACATGGCCCACTGATGGAGATGGAGCAGGGCTTCTATGGGCGTCTGTCTGATACGGAGGCCATCCTCGAGATGGCGGCGGCATCCGGACTTCCGATGGTGCCGGAGGAGAAGCGGAACCCGCTGAACACCACGACCTATGGAACCGGTGAGCTGCTGAAGGCGGCACTCGATGCCGGCTACACGGAGATCGCCATCGCGATCGGAGGATCTGCGACCAATGATGGCGGCATGGGATTCGCCTCCGCCCTCGGCATCCGTTTCCTCGATCAGGACGGACAGGTGCTGGAAGGTCGTGGCGAGGACCTCGAGAAGGTGGCGCACATCGATATGAGCGGTCTCGATCCGGCAGTACAGAAGGCGCACTTCACCGTCATGTGTGATGTGACGAATCCGCTCTGCGGACCGGATGGCGCGACCTATACCTTCGGAAAGCAGAAGGGCGGTACACCGGAGATCCTCGATCGTCTCGAGAAGGGGATGCAGAACTATCGAGATGTCATCATCCGTGAATTCGGTATCAACCCGGATGAAATAAAGGGCAGTGGTGCGGCCGGTGGACTCGGTGCTGCACTGAAGGTATTCCTGCATGCGGAGATGAAGTCCGGTATCGAAACGGTACTCGATCTCATCGATTTCGATGCACGTCTCGAGGACGTCGATCTCGTCGTGACCGGCGAGGGCAGAACCGACTGGCAGTCCTGCTTCGGTAAGGTCATGCAGGGCGTCGGTGACCGCAGTGCGAAGCACCAGGTACCAGTGGCAGCACTCTGCGGCGGACTCGGCCCGGACTATGAGAAGATCTATGCCCATGGCATCCGCTCGATCATGACCACCGTCGACGGCCCGATGCCACTGAAGGAGGCCCTGGATAACGCAAGCGAGCTCTACTATAAGGGCGCGATCCGCATGTTCCGCTTCCTGAAAACCGGCATGCAGATGAGTACGAAGTAATCGTTTTTTCCATCAGCACAGATCGTTATTTACCGACGATCTGCGCTGATATTCGATTCGGATACAGGTTATAAAACGAACGCGGAAGTCAGAAATTTAACGTTCTTTTCTTGACAGATAAGTTATGTATTTAACGCATGACATTCGCGAAATCCTGTATTAGGATGGAACATGTTGAGCGTGAAAAAGTAAAAATACTTCGAAAATACTTCGATATCAAGGGGAGGTTTCAAGATGCCAATTCATGTTTTAGAGGAAGCCAATCGTTGTCTTCAGTGTAAGAATCCACAGTGCCGGAAGGGCTGTCCGATCAGCACGAACATACCGGAGATGATTCGTCTTTTTAAGGAAAATGAACTGGAGACCGCGGCCGCGATGCTGTTCGCGAACAATCCGCTTTCCGTCGTATGTTCACTCGTATGCAACCACGGCAAGCAGTGCGAGGGTCACTGTGTTCGTGGCATCAAGGGCTCCCCGGTCCATATTTCGTCCATCGAAAACTACATTTCGGATTCCTGCTTCGAGCGTATCAAGGTGAAGATGGCAGAGCCGAACGGCATGAAGGCAGCGGTCATCGGCGCAGGTCCGGCCGGCATCACCATCGCGATTCTGCTCGCGAGCAAGGGCTATAAGATCACCATCTTCGAGAGCCGTGATAAGATCGGCGGCATCATGCGCTACGGTATCCCGGAGTTCCGCCTGCCGCACAGCATCCTCGACCGCTACTACACGAAGATGCGCGAGATGGGTATCCTCTTCCGCCCGAACTTCACCATCGGTGGCAACATCACCCTCGAGGACCTTTTCCGCGATGGCTATCGTTCCATCTTCATCGGCACCGGTGCATGGCGTCCGCGTCGTATGCTGATTCCGGGTGAGACCTTCGGCAATGTGCATTACGCGATCAACTATCTTAACAACCCGGAGTCCGTGGACCTCGGTCAGTCGGTGGCCATCTTCGGTTCCGGAAACTCGGCGATGGATGTCGCACGTACCGCGATCCGCCAGGGCGTGAAGAACGTAACAGTATATGAGCGTCGTGATAAGGTAACCGCTTCCCCGGATGAGTTCGAGTTCGCGAAGCTGGACGGTGTGCAGTTCGAGTTCCACTCGACAGCCACGGCGATTAAGGACGATGGTGTGATGATCGTCGATACAGAGGAGCAGGAGGATGGCACACTTCTGACGAAGCCGGAAACCGAGCATTTCGTTCCGTGCGATTCCGTCGTGATCGCTGTTTCACAGGTACCGAAGCACCGCCTCGTCGAGCACAACTCCGGCCTCAAGCTGAACGAGCGTGGTACCCTCGCGACCGATGCAGAAGGTGAAACCACCATGCCAGGCGTCTTCGCCTCCGGAGACGTCGTGACCGGCGCGAAGACGGTCGTCGACGCGGTTCATGTATCGAAGATGATCGCAGAAGAGATGGACCAGTATATGCAGGCGCATAAGGATGATGTGAACGCCTGACATGATAAATTATCAGCGAGGCCCCGGTGGACAGTCCACCGGGGCCTCGTTTACATTTCCTCGCCGTTCAGGATTCACTCGAGGTGGTAGTAGCGGATCTTTCGCCAGAGAGTGGTGGTGCTGATGCCGAGCTCCTGTGCAGTCAGTTTTCGATTTCCGTTATTTTTGCGGAGGCAGGCTACGAGGAGGTCGCGGTAGATGTCGTTGCTCTCGGGTATGTGTGGAAGGAACGCAGATGGGGCGGTCGTTTCCGGGTGCATGGAGGATGCCACCACGTTCGGGCGCGTGGATGATGGCATGCTGTCCACTTCGGAAAGCGTTGCACGATTCATGATGTGAAGAAGCGTCGAGGATTCCTGTGCGGTTGAGGCCTCCATCGAGGAAGAAGTTTCTGTAACATAGATCGCCGAATCCTGTTCATAAAGCTCGGCGAGCAGCGACTGTACATAGCCGGTATGGATCACGGTGTCCGGAGCCGTCAGTACGAGACGCTCACAGAAGGCGCTCAGCTGCATGATGTTGCTGTCCCACGGGTAGTGTATGATGGTCTCCCGGGCATGGGGTGTCAGCGTATGATGCATCTCATACTCCCGGTTGTAGTCATTGAAATAAAAATCCAGCATATTCTCGACATCGTGCGGGCGCTTCTTCAGCTTCGGCACGCGAAGGCGGAGTGCACGGAAGGTGAAGAGGAGGTCCGAGCGGAAGAGAAACTGGTTTCGGAGCTCCGTGAGGTTTTTCGAGGTCGTACCGATGATGCGGACATCGATATAGCGGTACTGTGCGAAATTCGTCTGGCTGGCGACGCGCTTCGTACGGATGACGCGGGCGAGCTGCGACTGCATCGGGAGCGTCAGCTTATCGATGCCCTGGATCATCAGTGTGCCATGGTTACAGTCCAGGAGGGCACCCTCTCGTCCCATGCGTGGATCGCCGAACAGGATACGGTTCTGATCCTCGTTGGTCAGACCGGACAGCGAGATCACCGCATAGGATTTCCCCTTTCGGTCACTTCCGTTATGGATCGCCTGCCCGATCATCTCGAGTTCCGGACCGGCGGAGGCCTCGATCAGCACCGGACTCGAGGAACGGGCATAGAGCTTCGCCTTCTCCAGCTCCGGCTTCAGATCGACGAAGAGATGCTCAAGCATCTCAAAGGTAGCCACGGCAGGATCGCCATGCAGCAGGACGATGTCACTCGGCTTGAAATTCATAAAGTTCAGATCCCTTTCTACAAACTGCTTAAAATCAGAAAATACAGACATCACAGGGCATCCGTGAAAAATCCACAGAGCCATGCAGATATAAATGTATACCTTTTTCTCCGCGTTTAGTTCTGACTGTTCCAGTATTTCATATTCTCTGTGAAAAGCCAATCAGTATATATTTATAGTGTAATGTGAACATTTCAAATTGCAATACTTTTGAAATGCTGGATTGAGAATTAAATAACGAAATGAAATGATTGTACAAAGTGCGCATAATCTGCCGTTTTTTTGTGCACTATTCAGGCGAATTTCATGCGAATCTTCTTTATAGTGACGACAACAGATGTGAAAATGACAACAAAGGAGAAAAACATGAACTCTTTCAACTTTGAAGATAAGATCAGATTTACAAAGGCTGTCTTCTATAACTTCCGTCCGATTCCACTGCCGAAGCCGTTTAAGGATGGCACCGCCGGATTCGGTCAGTTCATCCCGGAGCAGGGCTATCTCGAGCTTTCCGATGACACGGGTATGACCGCACACTATACAGTGACGAGAGCCTTCGTCAGGGATATGCTTCCGCAGATTCTGAATGGCGAGACGAAGAGCTATAACGAGTGGCGTGATAGCCTCTACTGGAAATCCAGAAATTCCGGTTTCCAGTCCGCCGCTGCGGTTAATGTCGGTACCGTCGATCTTCTGATGCTCGATATCCTCGCACAGCGAGCCGGCAAGCCGATTCACCGTTTTCTCGGTGCCGAGAAGGACTGGGCAGCAGCTTACAAGGGTGGCGGATCCATCCTTCTTTCGGACGAAGAGCTGGTCGAGGAGATGTGCCGCTATGTATCGGAGGGCTTTACGACCGTCAAGTTCAAGATCGGCAGCGACCAGGGCCAGAACATGGAGCGTGATCTCCGTCGTATCGAGAAGGTACGCGCCGCGGTCGGCGACGAGATCGGTGTCGCGGTCGATGCGAATCAGCGCTGGACTGTCGAAGAGGCCGTAAAGTTCGCGAAGATGGCGGAGCCATACAACATCGCCTGGTTCGAGGAGCCGATTCACTCGGCAGACTTCAACGGTATCCAGAAGATGAAGGAGATGGGCGTCCAGCAGAAGATTTCCGCCGGTGAGTCGATGCGTATCTCCTACATGTACGAGATGTACCTCGAGAAGGGCGTCGACATCGTACAGCCATCGCTCGGACGCATGACCCGCATCGATGATCTGCTGAAGATTCGCGACATGGCGAGAGCCGCCGGTAAGGAGTTCCAGTCCGGTGGAAGAACCGCGTACAACGCTTCCTTCGGATGTCTCTATGGGGAGAATGAGCGTATCGAGTTCCATGCACCGATTTCTGAGCCGGTACACGAGCTGATGCTGAACGTTCCGGAGATTCGTGATGGTAAGTGCTTCGTACGCACCGATATCCCAGGCATCCCGGTTCGCATGAACCTCGAGAAGATCGAAGCGATGGATGCACTGGAGTCGAGAACCATCTATCTTGCACCGAAGGCCTGATCGAGGATCTGAAAAACGAAATATAGGATGGACGCATTCGGAAGCCTTCTGTCGAATCAGCGAGGTAGGTGATGCGGGATCGAATGTTCTGTGTTTATAAGGACCTGAGTCCTGAAAATAAGGAGGAAAAACATGAAAAAGAGACTTTTTGCGATTGCACTGGCGGCGACGATGGCCATCGCGACCGGCTGCGGTTCCAGCAGCACCACCAGCACCACAGCTGCGCCTGCCACAGAGACGAAGGCAGCGGAGACGACGAAGGCTGCAGAAGCAGGCGCTTCTACAGAGACGGCAGCTGCTCCGGCAGCAAGCATCGCGGATGTAGAGACCGCGGCGCAGGCAGATATCGATGCAGCGGCAGCTGATAACTACGGTTTCCCGAAGGGAACCATCACCTGGGTCGTTCCGGGTAAGGCAGGCGGCGGATCCGATCTCGCGACGCGTTACCTCTCTGAGGCGATGACGAAGACGCTCGGCATCACGAATACCGTGACGAACTATGATTCCAACACTGTCGGACACCAGACCGTGGCAAACGCACAGCCGGATGGCTCCACCATCATGCTGGCTACCGGTGCACTGAACATTCAGTGGATCACCGGTAACGCAGAGGTGAATCCGAAGACGGATCTTACCCTGATCGCAGCGCTCGATGACAACGGCTTCTCCGCACTCTGTGCGCCGGTCGATGCACCATACAACACCTTCGATGAGATGATCGAGTATGCGAAGCAGAATCCTGGCAAGCTGAATGCCGGTATGCCATCTTCTGGAAATAACACCTTCCAGTTCGGTAAGCTTCAGCAGTCTGAAGATATCCAGCTGAACGCCGTAGAGGCTTCCTCTGAGTCGGATCGTCTCACCAACCTGGCGGGCGGCTTCATTGACCTCGGCTTCGTCGGTATCGGTAACGCACAGGAGTATGAGAAGGCCGGTAAGCTGAAGGTGCTCGGCACCATGGCGGGTGATGGTCTCACCATCGCAGACTATGATGCTTCACTCGGTGATCAGTATAAGACCTTACAGGAGCAGGGACATCAGGACCTTTACTGGAACGTAAAGCACTATGTATACGGTCCGGCTGGCATGGATGAGGCACAGGTTCAGAAGATCAATGCTGCCATGTCCGTACTGGAGAGTGACGCTGACTGCAACGCAGGTCTTCGCTCGGTCGGTCACATCCCTGAGTGGCACAATGTAGAGGATTCCATCGCGATCCGTGACGCAGAGTATGCGGCAGAGGTAGCGGTCGGTGAGTTCCTCGGTAAGAAGGTCAACGATTAATTACTTCATAAGGAAACTTTTCCACCCGGTCCGGGCACGTCTTCAGGATCCGGCGCTGTGAAAGAAACATCCAGCCGGGGCAGAACATCGCTTCGGCTGAATCGTTCAAAGAATATAAAGAGGTTATCATGAAATGTAAGAGAAATACGATCACCGGTATCGTAGGCATCATCGTAGTGATTCTTTGCTTTATCATCATGCAGTCCATGCGTCAGGTGCCGAACCTGATCGAGCCGGGACCTAGACTGATGCCGACCGTCGGTCTCATCCTAATCCTCGTGAGTTCCATCATGCTTCTGATCGATGGTCTTCGCGATAAAAAAGAAGAGAAACCGTGCTTTCCGGAGGGCGGTGTGAAGAAGCTGGTCTTTGCCTATGCACTGCTGTGTGTCTATGGCATCCTACTGACACTGTTCGGTTTTCTCATTACAACTCCGTTCGCTATGTTTGCCTTCGTCAACATGCTGAAGGAGGATGAGAAGGTCACTTGGTGGCAGGCCGTGCTGATCAGTATCGTGGTTACGGCGTTTCTGTATGGTATGTTTGTCATCGGTTTCCAGATCAAGCTTCCATCCGGAATTTTATTTAAGTGAGGAGGAGAAGAGATTATGTCATTTTATCTTGCCGGGCTTGCAACCTGTCTGCAGCCACTGAATCTGCTCCTGATTGCAGGTGTCGTCATCGTCGGTATCATCTTCGGTGCAATTCCGGGTCTAAGTGCGACCCTCGGTATCTCCCTGCTTCTTCCGGTGACCTTCGGTCTTTCGACCACCACCTCCTTCATCGTGCTGCTCGCGATGTGGATCGGCGGTGTATCCGGAACCTTCATTTCTGCAGTCCTCATCGGTATTCCGGGCTCCAGCTCGTCGATTGCAACCTGCTTCGACGGCTACCCGATGACCCTGAAGGGAAAGGCGTCTCGCTCGCTGGCCATCGGTATGACGGCCTCCTTCATCGGCACCGTCGTATCGGTACTGATCGCGACTGTCGTGGCTCCGCTGATCGCGGACCTCGCACTGATGCTCGGACCGTGGGAGTACTTCTCCCTCTGCTTCTGTGCGATCACACTGGTCGCTGCACTGTCGAAGGGCAATATCTGGAAGGGTATCATGGCCGCCGGTATCGGTCTCTTCCTCGGCTGCGTCGGTCTCGATCCGATCACCGGTGTCGCTCGTTACACCTTCGGTAACCACTTCCTGGATTCCGGTCTCTCCACCGTCTGTCAGATGCTCGGTATGTTCGCACTTTGCCGTATCATCATCGACTATGCGAAGGGACAGGGCAAGCTTCCAGAGGTGAAGAAGGCAGATCTTCACGGCTTTGGTATCAAGATGAAGGATATCATCGTGAATCTTCCGACCATCATCCGTTCTTTCCTGATCGGTCTCTGGATTGGTTTCCTGCCGGGCATGGGTTCCGGTATCTCGAACATGGTGGCCTATGGACAGGCGCAGCAGGCCAGCAAGCATCCAGAGGAGTTCGGTAAGGGTTGCGATGAAGGTGTCTGGGCCTCCGAGGTATCGAATAACGCTTCTCTTGGTGGTGCGATGATTCCGATGATGGCCCTCGGTATCCCGGGTGACGGCATCACCGCGATGCTCATCGCCGGACTCACGATCCACGGCCTTCAGGCAGGTCCGCTCTTTATGACACAGCAGCCGGATCTCTGCTATCTGATGTTCGCCTGTGTTCTCGTCAGTGCGATCGTCACCTTCATCCTCGAGATCGTCTTTAAGAGATATCTTCCGCTGATTCTTCGGATTCCATACCACTTCCTGTACAGCGTGATTCTGACGATCTGCTATATCGGCGCGTTCGGCGTATCGAACACCGAGTTCAACATCCTGATCATGCTGCTCTGGTGCTTCCTCGCCATCTTCCTGGACATGGCCGGTATTTCCCTGAGCCCGCTGGTACTTGCGTTCATCCTTTCGGATGACCTCGAGGGTTACTTCCGTAAGGGTGTCAGCTTCGCACATGGAAGCTACCTTCCATTCGTGACGAGACCGCTCTCCCTCATCTTCCTGCTCCTCGCGGTATTCTCGGTTGCATGGCCGTATATCGCAGCGGCACTGAAGAAAAAGAAGGCCGCAAAGGCCGTAGCCGGCGCAGCTTCTGTCAACACAGAAGAAGTGCAGGATGACTAAGCACTGATTTTTATCTGGACCCTGTGACGCTTCGCCACAGGGTCTTTATCGTAGCTTCATACTTACAACAGCTTGTACCGTAGAGAATAAGTGTGTGTACGAAAGGAATGTGAAAATGCCAACTGAAGTTCAAGAACTGCCGGATATTTCCCAAATATATCCGACACTTCCATCGATTTTACGAAAGTATGCGCGCTATGGTCGGAAGGATTTCTTTAGAGGAGAAACAGCGGCAGAGTTCGAAGATTGGCGAGCTGTGAGTCGTGCGACGCTGTGGGAGCTTCTCGGGCTTGATAAGATGGATCACTGCGCCCCGGATCCGGTGATCGATGAAGGAGCGGAACTTTCGAAGACAGACGGTACAGAACGCCGCACATATGCGAGTGTAGACGCATGCATGGACGAAGCCAGGTCGGCAGACGTGGTGTTACGCTATCATATCCTCCTCTGCACAGAGCCAGATATAACACTATCGGCCTATCTCCTCGTTCCGGGAGAGGCTGATGCAGACACGCCGGTCATCCTGTGCCCGCCGGGACATAACGGCGCCGGAAAGTATACCGTGGCCGGTGTAAGAGGGTACCGCGTAGTCGAGGAGAGCATCGAGAAGTACAACTATGATTACGGCTGGCAGCTCGCGAAGCTCGGATATGTGTGCTTCTGTCCGGATGTCCGTGGTTTCGGAGAGCGACGGGAGCTGCCGGAAGATACGAGAGCACTTCCACCTGCGATGAAAGGGGACTGTTACTGGCTCGCGCATATGGGAGAACCAATCGGTATTCCGGTACTCGGCATGCTCAGCTGGGATCTCATGCGATGCGTGGATTTTCTTCAGGAGTATGCGGGCGGGAAGGCCGGAAAGCGCCTATGCTGGAATCCGGAACGCATCATCGCTTTCGGCTTCTCGGGCGGCGCGATGCAGAGTCTCTATTTAAGTGCACTGGATGATCGCATCCATGCGGTTTTTCTGTCTGGCTATATGTATGGATTCAGGGATTCGCTTCTCCAGATGAATCGAAACTGCTCCTGTAATTACGTGCCGCATCTCATGGAGCATTTCGATATGGGCGACATCGCGAGCCTGATCGCCCCACGTCGGCTGATGATTCAGTCCTGCCGGGAAGACCGACTCGCCGGCACGCGTGGCCTCACAAATGTTCAGGAACAGGTCGACATCATACGTGTGAATTATGCGGTGACCGGAAACACAGAAAATGTGCAGCAGGACATCGAAGAGGGCCCGCACCACCTGGATACCTGCCATCTGCAGGAAATCATGGAGTGGCTCGTGAAGGAATAGATGATACGGTCTTACGAAGCTTTGAGATAGCCGTGACAAATCAGAACCTGTTATCGAGTGCATTGGCTCTGGCTACAGAACCATGTTAAAATAGATATATCCATAGAAAGCAGGTGACTTTATGAAACGACTGATTGATTTACATATCCATCTGGATGGTTCGCTTCCATATGAAACCGTCCATAAACTGATGCAGCAGGCGGGGATGCCGGCGAAGACGGACGCGGAGCTCTATCCGCTGCTCTCGGTGCCGGAGGACTGCCGGGATCTCAATGAATATCTGGAGAAGTTCGACTTTCCCCTCCAGCTCATGCAGAGCGCCGAAAACATGAAACAGATCGTATATGACCTTCTGACTGTGCAGCGCGCGGAGGGCCTGGTGTATACGGAGATCCGTTTCGCGCCGCAGCTTCACTGCCAGCAGGGCCTGACGCAGGCGGAGGTGGTCGAGGCGGCCGTGGCGGGGCTTCGTCGCTTTGAGAAGGAGCAGTACAGCGGTACATGTGCAGAGACGACGCCGGAGCTTCATGCAGGGCTCATCCTCTGTGCGATGCGTGGTGCCGATCATAAGGAAGCAAATCTGGAGACTGTTCGAGTGGCTGCGAAGTACCTCGGAAAGGGCGTGGTGGCGCTCGACCTCGCAGGCGCAGAGGCGCTCTTCCCGACGCGTGATTTCGAGGATGTCTTCGCACTGGCGCGTGTGCTTGAGGTGCCGTTTACGATCCACGCCGGGGAAGCCGATGGACCAGACTCCATTCGGACCGCGCTTGCCTTCGGTGCCCGCCGGATCGGCCATGGCGTCCGTGCACTCGAGGATCCTGCGCTGGTGAAGGAGCTCGCGGAGAAGCAGATCCCACTGGAGTGCTGTCCGACCTCGAATCTCAACACGAAGATGTTCCCGGACATGGCACATTATCCGATCCGTGCGTTGCTCGAAGCCGGCGTGAAGGCCACGGTCAACACCGATAACATGACCGTTTCCGATACCACGGAGTCGAAGGAGTTCGCGAAGCTCGAGCAGGCCATCGGTCTGACCGCAGCCGAGGAAAAGCAGCTTCTGCTCAATGCAGCCGACGCGATCTTCGGTGGCGAGGACGAAAAAGCACGGCTCCGACAGCTGATCGCCGAAGAGATGGCCCCGTAGTACATGCTGGCACATAAGGACGATGTGAGATCATGAAACAAAAAGCACTATAGGCATAGGAGCTCCTTTCGGACACTGGCATGCTTATAGTGCCTTTTTAAACACATTGAAACGGATGGCATGATATAGTTCAGCGGTAGAGAATATAGCTGTCATGATTCAAAACTGTTGTCAGCCACCTGTAATTATAGTAAATGCTGATGATGACCATGACAGCGAACTGGAACATGAACTTACGATCTCTGTTTTTTCTTTGACGAAAAATCTTAAATAGACCAACGAACAAATAAAGATCCAGTGAAAGATATAGCAAGAGAAGGCTTCGAGTAAAAATCATACCGCAGATGGTCACATACCAAAGGACAGATATCCAATTCTCTTCCATGATTCGTCAACCTCCGATCGCTTGCGTGTAATCATGTACGGTTTGCTTTATGCTTCCGTTTTCATAGGCTTTAGCTGTCATATGGTAACAATGAATATAATAGTTATTGTCACTGATAAAACGTACTTCATAAGCGGTTGATTGATAGATGACTTTTTCTGGGAAATCTGAAGTAAGATTTGTCCAAGCGATATTGGCTAGGATTCCTGCTACTGTAGCACTGAAACCTGCACTTGCAAGGTAGGTTACGAGGGCGACAGAACCTTGCACGAGTCCCCCAAGTCTTTCTATATCGGAATGTGTAAGTGCACTTGCTGATAATCAGAATGAGATTCTTCTGCATGGATAGGGAACGAGGATAAAAGGCTTATTGCTATAATCAGTAGCAGTGAAAGAAACTTTTTTGATTTTTTCATATTCGACTCCTTTGCTATCTTCGTAATAAGCGGCTTGTGTATTCCGTTTTAAAAAGCATTAAGGATACATTGGTATCACCTCCTCCTATAATAAAGTCGTAGGGTAAAGATGACCTGACAGCCAGTCAGGCTCTTATCCCTTCATTGCCAAAGCTGTTAGAATAGAATGGCATGGTTATGACGCTCACCTCCTTGGA
>CABTMH010000194.1 GCA_902485915.1 uncultured Oribacterium sp.
ATCACTAAGAAAAGGAGATTCCATGAAGATCACTTCTGTAGATCTGGAGAGAGTGCTGGGGGTAAAATCCGAGCTTCCGAAGACCGGAAAACCTGAATTTGTCATGGCGGGACGATCCAATGTTGGAAAGTCCTCCTTTATCAATGCCTTCGTCAATCGAAAGAACTTCGCCCGTACGAGCTCGACACCGGGCAAGACGCGCACGATCAACTTCTATAACATCAACGAACGCTTCTATCTCGTCGATCTCCCTGGCTACGGCTATGCGTCTACCGGTGCGGTCGAGCAGGAGAAGTGGGGGCGTATGATCAACCGCTATCTCGAGACCTCGGACGACATCGAGGAGGTGATCCTCTTCGTGGATATCCGTCATGATCCATCGAAGCTCGATATCCAGATGTTCGATTACGTGACGCAGGTAACCGGCTTCGAGCCGATCGTCATCCTGACGAAGATGGATAAGATCAACCGCTCGCAGATTAAGAAGCAGACGGCTGCGATCCGCAAGGCCCTGCACGCGACAGAAAACTGCACGATGGTCCCGTTCTCCTCCCAGTCGAAGCAGGGACTCGAGGACATCTATGCGATCATCGACGAGATCATGGATGCACCGGAAAATGTCGAATAAAGAATATAAATACAGACTTGACATCGGCGCAGACTGGTGCTAGTCTATAAAGGTCGTAAAGACAAAGGAAAGTAGGTATCCACCTCACCTTGGCAGTTGTAGCTGACCCGGGTTCATATTTGATTATTACTTCGTGTATTTTCATTATGGTGGATTGGCTTACAATCCGCCATTTTTTTGCATTCAACCAGTGTATGTGGAGAGGAGTTTATGGCTATTAAGAAAAACGCAAGCATCGAAATTAACGAGCAGATCCGTGACAGAGAGGTAAGAGTCATTGGTGCAGAGGGCGAGCAGCTCGGTATCATGTCTTCCAAGGACGCTTATATGATGGCGAAGGAGAAGGACCTGGATCTTATTAAGATCGCTCCGACTGCGACGCCGCCTGTTGTAAAGATCGCCGACTTCGGTAAGTATCGTTACGAGATGATGCGTAAGGAAAAGGAAGCCAAGCGTAATCAGCGCGTGACGGAGCTGAAGGAGATTCGTATGACACCGAACATCGATCAGAACGATCTCAACACGAAGTTATCCGCTGCACGTAAGTTCCTCGAGAAGGGTAACAAGGTCAAGGTCGCTCTTCGATTCAGAGGCCGTGAGATGTCTCGTATGAATCAGTCCAAGTACATCCTTGACGAGTTCGCCGAGCAGCTGAAGGACATCGCAGTCCTCGATAAGCCGGCGAAGGTAGAAGGCAGAAACATGGCGATTGTAATAAGCCCGAAAAAGTAAAATCACAGGAGGCTGTTATGGCAAAGTTAAAGCTGAAGACAAAGAGAGCTGCTGCTAAGCGCTTTAAAGTTACTGGCACAGGAAAGCTTGTAAGAAATAAGGCTTACAAGTCTCACATTCTCACCAAGAAGACAACGAAGCGTAAGAGAGGCCTGCGCAAGGATACTGTCCTTGATCAGACTAATGTGAAGACAATCAAGAAGATTCTTCCATATCTTTGATTTGTAGACTTTAGAGGAGGAAATTAAAATGAGAATTAAGGGCGGATTAAACGCTAAGAAGAAGCATAATAGAGTACTCAAGCTTGCTAAAGGCTACAGAGGATCTCGTTCCAAGCACTATAGAGTAGCGAAGCAGAGCGTAATGAGAGCTCTTACGGAGTCCTACAGAGGCCGTAAGGAGAGAAAGAGACAGTTCAGACAGCTCTGGATCGCTCGTATCAACGCAGCTGCAAGACTGAATGGTCTTTCCTACAGCAAGTTCATGTTTGGCCTCAAGAGCGCCGGCATCGATATGAACCGTAAGATGCTTTCTGAGATCGCAATCGCTGATCCGGAGGGATTTGCAAAGCTCGCTGAGACTGCAAAGGCTAACCTCGCAAAGTAATTTTCAACCGACAGGATTCGTCCTGTCGGTTTTTTCGTGTACAGCTGGTGCTATAATGACGGTTGCTGCTCGATCGTGTACGGATCAGGCAGGGTGGCCGGAG
>CABTMH010000195.1 GCA_902485915.1 uncultured Oribacterium sp.
CGGAGTTCTATGCCTCCGTTGCCGTCTCCTCCGGCCCCTTGCCTGAACTCAGTTGACGAGTGCACAGTAACGCAGCCGTCATTTCTGAGTACAGATGTTTCTGATTTATCTTGCAATGAACGCCTGTTCGTGGTATCATATTAGTCAATATAGAATGAGAAGGAGTATACCATGGGCAGACATAAGAAGCAGCCAGATCCGAATCATATGACGCCGAAGCAGCAGGCCGTGTTTGACTATATCAAGCAGTGCGTGCTGGAGCGGAACTATCCGCCTTCCGTGCGTGATATCTGCGCGGCGGTTGGACTCAAGTCTACATCCAGTGTATTTACGTATATTAACGACCTCGAGACGATGGGGCTGATCAAGAAGGATCCGGCGCATCCTCGTGCGCTGATGATCACAGAGAAGGAGTTCCGTCAGGATACGATGCGTGATTCTTTTGCGGAGCGTGCTGCGAGTGCGACCGTGACATCCTCTGAGCGGGAGATCGCGGAGATCCCGCTGGTGGGTACGGTAGCCGCGGGTCTGCCGTTACTTGCAGAGGAGAACATCACGGATTACTATCCGATGCCGGTCGATATGCTGCCGAATAAGAAGGTTTTCATGCTGACCGTAAAGGGCGATTCCATGATCAACTGTGGGATCCTGAGCGGTGATCGTGTCATCGTGGAGCAGCAGAACACCTGTGAGAACGGTGAGATCATCGTAGCGCTGGTTGACGACAGTGCGACGGTGAAGCGATTCTATAAGGAGAAGGATCACATCCGTCTCCAGCCGGAAAACGACAGCATGGATCCGATTCTCGTTCCGGACTGCCAGATCCTCGGAAAGGTGATCGGCCTCGTCCGACTCGGCATGAAGTGAATAGAAGAAAAACGTCCATCTATAAAATCACTCGTCATCTGAGCGCAGATGGACCTTATTGCGGGCACTGCGTCGGCGCTCATCCTCGAGCGCGGCGTAGTGCTTTTTCGTGGTGTTGACATCGTTATGGCCGAGTACATCCGCCACGAGGTAGATATCGCCGGTTTCCTTATAGAGGTTCGTGCCATAGGTGGAGCGAAGCTTATGCGGGGTGATATGCTTCGTCGGTGTGACGGTTTTCGCATATTTCTTCACCATGTACTGGACGGAGCGGACACTCATCCGCTGCATGCGGAGGGAGAGGAAGAGGGCGTCTTCATGGCCTGGCTCCGTGGCCTGGTGCTTACGCCACTCGACATACGGGCGGAGCGCGTTCTCGACCTCGTCACCGAAATAGACGGTGACCTCCTTACCGCCCTTACGATGGATGTGAATGCCGTCGTTGTTGAAGTCCACGTCGTTCATATTGAGGCCCACGCACTCGGATACACGGATGCCGGTACCGAGCATCAGCGTCATCATGGCCTCATCCCGAAGCTCCGTCTTATCGTGGAAGACCTGCTGCTGACGGGTCAGCTTTTCACCGTTTTCGACTTCGTCGAGAAGGTCTGCCACCTCGTTTGCATCGAGTCGGATGATGTCTTTTTCCTTTAATTTCGGCATCTGCAGGAGATCTGCCGGATTCGTCTTAATCAGACGGTCTCTGTACAGATATCGGTAAAAGGTCCGGATTGACGCAACCTTGCGCTTGATCGAGGTCCTCGAATTGATGACTTCCTTTTCGATTTTAATGCCATGTTTATCTTCGGAAACATCTGTTCTGTATTTGACGTACTCGAGATAATCCTCGAGATCCGTAACGGTCAGCTTGTCGAGGTCCTCCAGCTGGAAATCACGCGGAGAGTAGTCCTTATAGAGCGGATTTTCATGGATCAGAAACTGAAAGAAAATCTTCAGATCACGTGCATAGGCGATGCGGGTACGAGAACTCGTCGTCGTTTCAATGCCACGAAAATACATCGTGCAGAAATATGGAAGCTCATCGAGCAGGTCACGAAGTTTTTTTGTGTTGTCACGGTCGATCTGTTCATAGTATTTTAAAGCCATAAGAAACACCTTCTGTATAATTCGTAAGTGAGTGAATGTCCGCATCTGCAGATCGCATCCATGCGCTATGCGAAGAAATCATCATCCGTCGGATATAGTATAATCGTATCATCACAGATTAGATAAATGGAATCTATTTATATATTCCGATGGAACGCGCCGGAAGCCAGGACATCCGTATAGCAGAGAGGTTCATCATTGCGCAACCTCTAACTTTGCGCATAACCATAGTTTAACGCAATAATGTGCAAAAGTCAAACGTTATTCACGCAATCGTCATAAATTTTACTCGACACGTGCTGCTTAATCAACATAC
>CABTMH010000196.1 GCA_902485915.1 uncultured Oribacterium sp.
TGAAGAAAAAGGTTCTCTGGGTAGGCTCGGCTGGTATGGCCAATGCGCTGGTAAAGACCATGCGTGTACAGTATCCGGTGCTGGCTCTGGTGGGAAGCATTAGTGAGACATCCAGAATGCAGGTGCGGGTGGCGCAGATCAGGCCGGGGTGGTCTCGTATGCGATCGACGGTGATGAGGCGCTGACGGCGGATGCGATAACCGCGGATCTCTTCACGCTGAGTGGCTATAAGCGGAACATCACGAAGCCGGGGGCACTGATCGAGAGTGGTCAGCCAGTCTATAAGCTGATCACCAGTGAAAAGTGGAGCCTCGTGTTCCAGCTCGATGACGCAGGGAAGGCGAAGTACCAGGATGTAAAGAGGGTAAAGGTTCACTTTACAGAATCCGACCTTACAGTGAATGCGGCACTCCAGGTCTTTACGGGCAAGGATGGAAACAGCTACGGGCAGCTCGATTTTACGGAGCTGATGGAACAGTTCTGTGACGAGCGTTTCATCCAGTTCGATATCGTGACGAATGATCAGAACGGACTCAAGATTCCGGTGACCGCGGTCACGGAGAAGGATTTCTACATCGTTCCGAAGGCGTTTAAGACGACGGGACCGGATGGCAGCACCGGCTTCTATCGTGAAACGGTAGCACAGGATGGTTCCGGTGCTTCCGTCGAGTTCGTACCGACGGACATCTACCGGATCGATGATCAGTACTGCTACCTCAGCATCCCGGATGACAGTGATACGAGTTCGATCCAGACAAACAACATCCTCGTGCGACCGGAAGCGGCGACGAGCGGACAGCTCGATTCGACGAAGACCTATCCGGTGGGACCGGTGAAGTCCCTGCAGGGTGTTTACAATATCAACCGTGGCTACTGCATCTTCCGGCAGATCGTGCCGATCGAGCAGAACACGGATTACATCATCGTCGCCGAGAATACAGATTATGGCATCTCGGTCTATGATCATATCGTACTGAATGCGTCACTCGTGAAGGACGGACAGCTCGTTTACCAGTGATGTTTCCATATATGTCACGGAGCGATCAGGCTGCGCACGATCCTGTGGTGACGTTAGAGCATTTTATCCATATATGTTACGGAGCGATCATCATCGACGTCTGAATCCAGACAGCATCCGGTGCCTGGATACGGATTCCCGGAGAAGTGTTCCTTCTGAAAAACATCGGCCGAGCATCCGAATTAAGCTTTACAATATGTGAAAAAGGTGTAAAATTTCACTATTCTGTGTTTTCAAGTTGAAACACGGAGTTGTATTTATTGACAAGCAACGATAATTGTATAAAATAGACCTTATGATTAGTAGGGATACTGTGTGTACACGGGGGTTAAGTAAATGAGCTTTATCAGTAATATCATGAAATCCATGCGCGTCGATCAGGATGATGATTACGATCTGGATGACGATTATAATTATGACGACGGTTATGATGAGGAGCCACAGCGTGGTGGTAACATCTTCACGAGATCGAAGTCACAGGATATGGACGACGACGGGGCAGAGGATCGCCCGTTAAAGCCGACACTTTTCTCCAGAAAGGCACAGGCACAGCCGCAGCAGACACATAGAGGTATGGAGGTCACCATGATCAAGCCGACCTCGATGGATGATTCCAGAGAGATCTGTGATTACCTGCTTCAGGGGAAGGCCGTCGTTCTCAACATGGAGGGCCTTCATATGGAGATCGCGCAGCGCATCATCGATTTCACATCCGGCGCAGCGTATTCTCTGGATGGAAATCTTCAGAAGATTTCGAACTATATTTTCATCGCGACACCGCCAAATGTGGAGCTGTCCGGTGATTTCCAGAATATTCTGGCAGCGAGCTCAGATGTGAACATCGGTGGTCTGAATCTTCGGGTTTAATTCGGAAGTGAAACAGAGCGGAGGAGCTTAGGCTCCTCCGCTTTTTCTATCATGCATCAGGATTCAGGCAGGGGGGTATTGGACGCCACTAGCTGTCGATATGGGACAGACATCGAAATGCTCTACGGTCTTCCGGCCTCACTACCAGCTTCCCGACACGGCAGTGGCCGGAGTCATGACTGATATGCGTTTCCTTCGCTGTATTTTGTGGGCGCTGTATGATAGAATGAAAAGAGTTTTTTGCAGGGGGGGACCGAACGATGGCTGAAAAATTAGATGTGATGTATCAGGAGGCTTTTTCCTACTCGATTTATATCGAGGAGAGTTTCGCGGGGCTGGCGACGACGGTAGATACGCTGGGGCTTCGCGAGCGGCGTGCGCTGATCGTGACGGATACGCATGTGGCACCGCTGTACCTCGAGGAGGTGCGTGCGGCGCTTCGTCCGTGCTTCCGTGAGCTTCATGAGCTGGTGCTGGTGCCGGGGGAGGAGCATAAGAACACGGACTCCATCGCGGAGATCTATGCAGCAGCGGTCGAGGCGAGCTTCGACCGAAACGATGTGTTCGTCGCACTCGGTGGTGGCGTCATCGGAGATATGACGGGTTTTGCGGCAGCGACGTATATGCGCGGGATCCGTTTCATTCAGATTCCGACGACCCTGCTTTCGCAGGTCGACAGCTCGATCGGCGGAAAAACAGGCGTCGATTTCCGGGCCTATAAGAACATGGTCGGTGCCTTCCATATGCCGTCGCTCGTCTATAGTAACGTGGCGACGCTTCGAAGTCTGGATGCGATCCAGTATGCCTCCGGTATGGGGGAGGTCATCAAGCATGCCCTCATCCGAAGCCGTGATTACTTCGACTACCTGAGGGCACATCAGGCGGAGCTTACGCTTAGGGATATGGCTGTACTGATGGAGACGGTCTACCAGAGTAATCTCATCAAGCGTGCGGTGGTCGAGGTCGATCCGACCGAGAAGGGGGAGCGTCAGCTGCTGAACTTCGGTCATACCTTAGGGCATGCGATCGAGAAGTGCTCGAACTTCAGCTACAGTCATGGCCAGTGTGTGGCGTTCGGCTGCCTCGCGGCGATGCAGATTTCCGGAACGATGACGATGGCAGAGGTCGACAGCATTGCCCAGCTGATGGAGGCGGTCGGTCTCGAGACCCGCTGCAGGGCGATGAACCAGGAGGAGATCCTCCAGGCGACGCGGAAGGATAAGAAGATGGATCATGGGCATGTACGCTTCATCCTGCTTCGGCAGCTCGGCGAGGCCTATATCGATCATGCAGTGTCGGATGCGCAGATGCTCGAGGGACTTCGGGCGATTATGAAGGAGTAAGATGAAAGAAAATTCGAAACGCTTTGGTATTTTTCTGCTGCTGGCGCTGGTGCTGGTCGGTCTCGATCAGTTCACGAAGCAGCTGGCGGTGGAGCATCTGATGGGGGCGGAGCGTGTGCCGATCATCCGGAATGTGCTTTATCTTCTGTATATCGAGAACCGCGGTGCGGCGTTCGGCAGCCTGCAGGGGGCACAGGTTTTCTTCTATATCATCACCGTCGTGGTGCTGTGCGGCATCGTCTATGTCGTGCATCGTATCCCGCAGGGCGATCGGCACTTTCTGCCGCTGCTGCTCGTATGCGAGCTGATCTTTTCGGGTGCGATCGGTAATTTCATCGATCGTGTCCGTCAGCAGTATGTCGTCGATTTCATCTATTTCAGCCCGATCGATTTTCCGGTGTTCAATGTCGCTGATATCTACGTGACGGTGGGTTGCGCCCTGATGGTCGTGCTTTTCCTTTTCTACTATAAGGATGAGGAGCTCGGCTTCCTGCATCGGCCCTGACCTTGAGCCTTACAAGCTCAAGGTCAGCCCTTCGGGCACAGAACA
>CABTMH010000197.1 GCA_902485915.1 uncultured Oribacterium sp.
CGAAGCGACCTCACTTTTGGGAGGTTTTGTCAAGTCTTTTTTGAAATTTATTTGTAAAAAATAAGACCCGCGCTTTCGCGCGAGTCTAAATGTTAAGTTCACTACATTGGAGCCTGGCCCCAATGTCGCATGTTACTGTTCACTCGTCAACTGGACGTTGGGATATCGCTGATATTAAAAGAAATGCGTGGCATTGCCGAGCGCATACTGGCACTTCATCAGGAAGGGAAGTATTCTTATTTTTCGGACACATCATGCCATCGGTCTGGCTTGGGAAACGGTAAGAGTCAATCCAAGATGCTGGAAAATGTTTAACAAAGTTCCAAGATTAGGAGTTGTTTTGCAAGATTCAATTCTTGCAACAGAGGACTGAGGAATACCACACATGGCAGCGAGATCTCGCTGGCTTAAGCCGAGTGCGTTTCGCTGCTCGACTATTGCAGTTACAATGGCTGCGATTTTCTCAGTCTCTTCCATGTCTTTTGCAATAACAGGATCGACTGCTTTTACGTGTTCTTTATAATTGTTCCAAGTTTTCATAATTCACCGTTCTCCTTCCTGGACAGATAATCATCACGTTCACGCTTTGCTTTCTCAATTTCCCGGCGAGGAGTCTTCTGAGACTTCTTACGGAATTGATGGCGTAGAACAAAGGTGTCTTTTTGGATTTTGGCGGAAAAAATATTCTGGTTTTTACAACCCCTATTGGGTCATAGCTCCATTTCACGTCGCGCGGCCAATGCTTTCGCCTCCGCTTTCATACCCTCTCGTTCGTGCTCATGGATGCGCTCTCTTACTCTGATGAACACTTCATCTTCGGTGTACCGGGTGGTGTCCACAGCAGACATATCCGCTTCGTCCAGCTTCAGCTCGATCTCGGTGAATTTGTTTTTCAAATCAGAAACAGGTCGAATAGCAGTCATCTTTTCCGCCTCCTTTTGAAACCGCGAATTGCGACCAAGCAAACAAAAGGGTACCCGTATAAGCAGTTTCAACCACTTTTTCGGATACCCAATTATACTCTACAAATCCGACAGTGAAATTCGGTCGTATGCGCCATTTTTCTTATCTTCCGGATGTGGTTCCAGTCCGATAATTGTAATATCTTTCTGGTCTGGTCCATAAACCCAATACATTCTCATTGCACCACTAGTTTTATTTTCTAGATATGATTGCCACACTTTCATTCCATAACGTCTGGATAATGGCTCTATTTCATGGGTTTGAAGACTCGGATACCCAGGATCAGCCGACAACAGTTTTAAAGCCTTTCCCCATTTTATATACAACTGTTCTTCCTTCTTTTTTATATTACCGGAACGATATTTCTCCTGCAGATTCAACCAAAGTTCCTGCATTTCAGGAATTCCCATTCGTATATTGAAATTCATTTCTTATTCCTTTTAAAAATCTGACAGGTCAATAGCCGGTGAAACATCGCCTCTCTTAAAGTTGCTTACTGCACGATCCATATCTGCCAGAGTTTTGGTTGAAACACTCTCTGGTACTGCCAGTTCCCGAGGTTCCAGAATAATGCAGCCATTTCCGTATTCTTTTACATTGTAATACTGATAGGCAGCTCCTCTGAGCGTAATTCTTTTTTTGTTATCAAGATGAGCAACATAATCTTTCGTTGCTTCCATTATCAACACCTCCTACGCAAACATTCTGTGGGAAATCCCACCTCATGCTAGTATGATACGCTTTCCCATATGATCTGTCAATCTACTTTCAAGCCAGGCCATCCTACAAAACTTTACGCTAGCTCGCTTCCTACACTATAGGGAGGCTACCATATAGCCCGGGCAAAATATCGTACACAAAAAGGCCACCATCTCTGGCAGCCATATCACGAAAAATACATCCCAAAATTCCCGGGGCCTGGCCCAAGCCTCATGCCACGCCCTAATACGTCGTTACATTCACACTGCCATATCCGCCGTAATCCGTCACCTTCGATTCATATCCCTGTGCACGCAGATCATGCACATCATAGCTTGCCGGGTCGATCATCTGCCCGTCGATGTAAAACTCATACGATGCACCGTACTTCTGCAGCATCTCCTCAAACGAGTGATGATACTCATAATCCGTCGAGAACACTTCGGCGTAGCCCATCCGCATCAGCGTTCCATACATGTTCTGCACATAGGCTTCCGTCTTCGGACAGCAGCCCGTGAAATCATGCACGATGTTATCAAACACCGACGCGATAAACTCGTCAGGCTCCGACATGCCATACATCGAATCCTCCGCGAGCCCGGTATGTGACTGAAACGCTCCGGCTTCCTCTCTATACAGCTGCTCGAGCTCTGCCTCCGCGCCCGGAACATTGAACACATACATCGCCATAAAATAGTGCCCGAACTCATGATAGACCGCGCGATCGATATGTTCCTCCACGAGACTGATCCGCCGCGCCCCAGTGTCCGTCAAGCCCGCCGGCTGGATCGTCCCCTGCATCGGCAGCTCCTGATTCGTAATATACACCGTCCAGTCATTGCCGTAAAACTGGCGCTTCAGAGCGTCCGTGCAGAGGATGAAATCCAGCATCCCCTCCACCTTCTGAAGACTCTCATCCGAAACGCCCGCATCCCTCTCGATCACCGGCTTCGAAAGATCGATTTCCCGGTAGGGCACCTCACGCCGGAACGCGATGTCCTGTCGCGTCTCTTCGCTTCGGCCAATGCTTTCGCCTCCGCTTTCATACCCTCTCGTCTCATATCTCGGCGTCGGAGCGTACGTCACTACCGTAAGGACCAGCAGCACCACACAGATCGCAGTCGCCAGCAGCGGACCGCATCCACCGCCCGAACGCCGTCTCCGGTAACCATTCGCCTGCTTCCGGTTTTTCCCCTCCAGCTCCGACCACAGCGCCTCGATATTCTCCGCCTGCCGGTTTTCCTTTCGACGACGGTCCTCCCGCCACCAGTCTCTGTCGTCTAAACTCATCGTCTGCCTTCTTTCTGTACAGGTTCGTTGCTGCTCCCTAGATCTGATCTCATACCTTATGATTTTACCACAAATTGACGTCACATTATATCGGAAGATCACTCCCTCCACTATAAGGAGACTACCATGTAGGCCTGGCAAAATATTGTACATAAAAAGGGCTGCCATCGCTGACAGCCCTATCACGAAAAACACATCCCACGGGGAGTGTGCACTTATTATGTTACGCCAACTCATAGGCGCTGTAAAACCATCCAAGTAAGGTTACGGTGTTGTTTCTGTTTCAGCTTTTGTTTTAACGCCTAAGCTCAAATGACACTGTGGATGTAGATATCCTTTATCACAATCATATTCTATAGAATAACCATCCCCCTCTTCAAATGACACCCCGCATTTACCAGTTTTCATTTTGATTTTTTCACCGTCTAAACGCGTGATAGAAGTCCAGTCGTAATTAGGGTTTGAATGCCAATCAGTTTTAACGTTTGAGTTCTTTTTTCCTGTAGAAATATAATCAGCTTGAATTTCAGCATAATAAGCCCTCGCATTCGCCCAGTCCGTAGCGACTTTCGCCTTATGTAATTGTTGTTTAAAAATCGGTATAGAAATCGCTACTAGCACCCCAAATGACGGCAACCACCACTAAGAGCTCCGCCAGGGTGAATCCTTTTTTCTTCTTCAAAAATACCACCTCCGATTTTCACATTTCCGACCGAGGCTCTTATATTCTTTTGAGACTGGCCACCATGTCATTCACTTCGTTCGTCTGCCGCGCCGCCAATGCCTCCGTCTTCACATCATCACGCCGCCTTTCAGTAAGGGCATCTTCCCTCAAGTTCCACGGAAAACCGAGGTCTGTCCTAAACACTTCTTGCATGCAAAAAGGGCTACCACTTTGGCAGCCCTATTCGAGAATCATCTTCAAAAGGAAATCATCATTATGTTCTACACTGACCAGAAGTGCTTCGTAACTCCCCATCCTTCTTACGGCTTTATTCCCGGTTTCATGGTTTTATTTGAATTCACGTTCATGATAACCTTTTCCAACTTTCCCGATTCGTTATAAAAGAAAAGGATCATTCCATAGCCTTTTTGCCCTGTATCGCCGCCCGGTGCGGAACTCCCATTATTTAAAGCGGCATAAAAAGGTAAATCATCCCCCAGACCAGACCAGTTATTTCTTTTCCCACTTTTGATCACAACATTATAAACGGTAATGACATCAGGCACCTCAGAACCATAGTCCTTATAGTTACAGGCAATTTTCCTACTTCCATCGTCATTATAAATTGTAAAACCTTTAGAATACTTAGGACGAGTAGCGTTATCCGGTGACATATGAAAAATCTGTGCTTCAGCATACGCCGCCCGAAGGTTTGCTACAGTCACCGCATCCCTGGCCCGCTCGATTTGATTGCTGAATATCGGTAAAGATATAGCTACCAGTATTCCAATGATAGCCACCACAACCAGTAACTCAGAAAAGGTAAAACCTTTTCTATCTTTCATCTCTATTCTCCATAAGGCAGTTTCAATCACTTTTCGAGATCTATTTTACGCCTCCGATCTCCTGTTTTCAATATTATCCTATCATTGCGTTGTCAACATCGTCCCTTCAAATGTTAACTTCGCATTCTCGCCAAACTATTTGTAAAGCCGGCATGGCGTCGTTTATATTCAACAGTCTTCAGATAGTCTTCATGCATTTTCGTGCGAGCAATACGTTCAAACGAATACCCATATACTTCACAGGATGGTGAATAATCAGATCCGGATGCACATACAACATCCGCTCTTTTTCGACCACCCAGATACAAATCGACTTCTCTTAATGACAATTTATCAAATCCAGATTCAAAGAAAATAAAGTTTTCCCCTCTGTCGATTACCGAATTGTATACGATCGCATCTGGCTGCTCATCCATAATTTCTTGCATCAAAAGCGCATCGACGTCAGACAACTTTTTCGTTTCTTCAAATTCACGAATGATTTCACCGATACCTATGTCTCGACCATCAATAATTTTAAGAGGCTTATATAGCCCAGTTGGAAAAGTACTCGACCCATCATCATAGGCCTTAAAAATCAAGTGATCTTGTGTTCCTCCATGCTTCAATGTTTCCTTCCGTGCCGTCTGATAACTGCCCGACCAGTATGATAAGCGATGATTTGGAAACAGCTTTGCATAGCGGCTATCTGCCACCGGAGTCCTAAGATTCTCAGCATGCAATTCCGATACCGTTTTTCCGTACATCCCCTCATCAAAGTTCACAAAACGGTAAAAAATAAACTCATCCGCATCAAACAGCGGCAATCTTTCATGATGCTGAGCATATCCCCCATAAGCCTGTGACTCAAACTCTCGTGTCCACATGATGTCCCTCCTATCATTCGTGTCGTTCTTATGAATCAAACTTATACGCACATTTATGTGCGCACATGTGTTCTCTAATCACTATATATTACGACTTCGAAAAAAATGCAAGCAATTCATCGCAATATGTAGTATTTCATCATTCCACGCTACCACCGCCAATACTTTCATCTTCACATCATCACCAGCTTCTTATACGTAAAAGCAAAGCGACGAGACTGAGCCACTGAGAATCAATCTCGTCGCTCCGTTTGAACATGTGTCCAGCCTTAAAAGCCTCCTGAGAAGATGATCGAATATCATAATTTAGTCTGGCTGAGCTGCTCTTATTTGTAGCGATTATCGGCGTTTTAGTCGCTATTAGTATCCCAATTTTTACAGCACAGCTGGAGAAGAGTAGAGAGGCAGTTGACGCAGCGAATCTTAGAGCTGCATATGCAGAGGTAACAACAGCAGCAATTACCGGTGACACAAGCACATCGATCAAGGTTGATCAGAAGCAGACAAAGAAAGACTGGCAGACAAACATTGACTGGCCAGAGAACATGGATGTATCTGGAAAGGCTCCTGTTGACGGCGCTTCTAATGATTTTTGGACTGTTTCATGGGATTCAACAAATCAAAAGGTTGTAATTGCTTAAATAATGCCGCACCTTAGCCCATCCTCCCCGCGAGGATGGGCTTTTTTATTTGCATTAAAATACCCACCCTCGCTGGGAGGATGGGGGAAATATTCCGTGGCATTAATACAAATTAGGCAGCTGTAACTGTAACTGTAACAACACCAGCATTGTCAATATGAACTGTATAGTTACCACTTGTTGCTGCTGGGACGTCAACAGAAGTTGCAATCTTTGTTGAATCCGCATCACCGTCACACTGCCATTTAGCCTTTTTCTGGGTGACAGGAACAGTCTTATCTGCCGGAAGCGTTGTGGTAGTAGTGTCGCTACCGTTAGTTAAATACTCTGCTGTTAACTCAGCATACGCGCTTCTGATGTTTGCCAGATCTGTTGCTTCTCTAGCCTTCTCCAGCTGTGATGTAAAGATTGGAATGGATACAGCGACTAAAACGCCGATGATTGCTACTACGACGAGCAGCTCAGCCAGGGTGAATCCCTTTTTGTTTAACTTCTTGAACATGTTTGTTTCCTCCTAGTTATGTTTGTTTCCCCTTGATAGGTATGTTTTTTATATAAAAGTGTCTCAGACGGATCACTTTCATATCGTAGTGGGTGGTACAGCTTGCTGCACCCATCTCGTTTTGCTTCGCAAAACGAGATTTCCGCGTGCAACCTTAGAAAAGATTGTACATCGTAAACATCGGCAGATAAATCGAGATGACCAGGAATCCTGCGAAGATCGCCATCAGGATCAGCAGTGTCGGTTCCAGCATGGAGATCGCTTGCTGTATTCTCCGGTCCGTCTCGCCTGTGAAGTACTCGCCGATGACGTTCAGGGTCTGGTCGAGTTCACCGGTCTGCTCGCCGACGGAGCACATCTCCTTCAGTGTGCCGGGGAAGTACGCGCAGTTTTTCATGCAGTCCCCGAGCTGTTTGCCCTGCTCGATCAGCGCGATCATGCTGGACACATCCTCCTGCAGAAGGTAGTTGTCGAGCACCCGCGCGGTGACCGCGACGGCACGGTTCAGTGTCAGTCCGGACGCGAGCATCGTCGACATCGTGTTCGCAAATTCCGCTGCGCCGTTCATGATATTGATCTTACCGATGACCGGGAGATGCAGCTGGATCTGACCCTTCAGCTTCATACCGCGTTCGGTCTTCGTGAAAAGTTTCCACGCGAGCACCAGCGCCAGCACGATGATGACGAGAAGCATCCACCACTTCGCGAAGAAGTTCGCCATCGCGATCATCATGCGTGTCATCAGCGGCAGCTCACCGCCGAGGCCCTCGAAGACCTGTGCGAGCGTCGGGATGACCTTCACCATGATGATGATCAGGACGACGACGGCGACGCACACGACGAAGATCGGATACGTCAGCGCGGAGCGCACCTTTTCGCTGTTTTTCGCGCTGTTCTCGTAGTAGCGATGCATACGCGCGAAAGAGTTATCGAGTGTACCGGACAGCTCGCCCGCCCGCACCGTCTCGAGGAAGGTCAGCGGGAACGCGTCCTTATATTTTTCGAAGGCATGCGCGACGGTCGAACCGCCCTGCACGTCCTCTGCCGCATCCAGCAGGATCTTTCGAAGCTTCTTATCATCCGTCTGTCGGGCGATCATCTCCATCGCGCGGCCGATCGGCATGCCGGATTTCAGCGTAATCGCAAACTGTGAGCACATCAGCGCCAGCGACCGGGTCTTGACCCGCGGGCTTCCGATCTCCATGTTCAGGAGTCCGCTCGCCGCTCCGCCAGTTCTGACCGGGGTGATACTCGTGATGACCGGGCACTTCTGCCGGATCTGCGCCACCGCAGCATACTCATCCACGGCCTGCACGACGCCTCTGGTTTCGCTCCCATCCGCGCTGAGTGCTCTGTATGAATATGTAACCAAGCAGCTCCCCTCTCTCACCGAAAAACCGCTCTTCCACATGCACGTTACGCTACAGAAACCACGGTTTTTGATTGCTACCTAGATTCTATCATGCCGCCAACTAAAGTCAATATCGCTATTTAGAAAATTAATAACCATTCTCGATATCATTAAATGTACGGCTCATATCACAAAATTTTTCTGTATTTTAACACTTTTGGACAATGTCTACGCCCTCCGCGCCGTCACGTCACGCTTCGTTACATCCGCGGTCATCCGACTCTTCCGCGGCGTGCATGATGGAGGCATTGGCCTCACTCACCACGCGAGCTGCAGCTTCTTCCGGATGTAATCGCGGTCGACACCGGCTTCCTCTGCGGTCTGCGGGAGGATCCTGCCGTCCATCGCCATCTGGATGAGGCAGTTGTCCATCGTGATGGCCCCCTGGTCGGCGCTCGAGAGCATGAAGCTCTGCATCTGCGGCGTTTTGCCCTCGCGGATCAGGTTCTGGATCGCCTGGGTGACGATCATGACCTCCGCCGCCACGACGCGGCCGTGGCCGTTCGCGCGCACGAGGAGCTGCTGGCTGAGGACGGCCTTCAGGGTCGTCGAGAGCTGCAGGCGGATCTGGCCCTGCCGCGCCTCTGGGAACACGCTCACGATACGATCGATGGAGTCCACGGCGCTGTTTGTGTGGAGCGTCGCGAAGACGAGGTGGCCGGTCTCGGCAGCGGTCAGCGCAGTCTCGATCGTGGCGAGGTCACGCATCTCGCCGATCAGGATGATGTCCGGGTCCTCACGCAGGATGGCGCGCAGACCCTCCGCGTAGGACTGCGTGTCGGTGCCGATCTCGCGCTGATTGATGATGCACTGGTCCGGCGTGTAGACGTACTCGATCGGATCCTCCAGCGTGATGATGTGCTCGTTCCGCGTATGATTGATCTGGTCGAGGATCGCCGCCAGCGTCGTCGACTTACCGGAGCCGGTTTCACCGGTGACCAGCACGATGCCCTTCTGAAGTGACGGGAAGCTGCTCACCACCTTTGGCAAGCCGAGTGTGTCGAGCGCCGGGATGCGGTTACTGAGGATACGCAGCGCCGCCGAGATGTGGCCCTGCTGGCGGAAGAGATTGATACGCACACGCTCCCCCGCGATCGTGGCCGCGCAGTCGAGCTCACCGATCGACTCGATCTTCTCGTAGTCCGCCCCGGCCATCTCCCGCGCGAGACGCTCACAGTCCTCCGGTGCCAGCACCTCCTCGCTCAGATTCACGATCTGCCCGTCGAGACGGCACTTCGCCGGCAGCCCCGCGATCAGATGGATATCCGACGCACCACGCTCCGCCGCCAGTGAAACATAATCCGCTATCTTCATAACGCCCCCTTGATCTCTGACCGCTCGGACATGGACCTGGCATGCCAGGAACCGACACACAGTACTTCGTGCTCGGAAGATTCTGCGTATAGCTACGGTTCCTGCCCCGGAAGACTCTTCGCATGGCTCCGGTTCCTGACACGGAAAACTCTTCGCATGGCTCCGGTTCCTGACACGGAAGACTCTGCGCATGGATTCGGTTCCTGGCACAGAAGACTCTGCGCATGGATTCGGTTCCTGACCCACCGGGTCCCTCGTCTGAACGGTAACGAAATTACTAACGCTAATGGTACACTATTTAGCACGAAACAACAATTAAAGAATTGTAGGCATGATATCAACCAAAACACCTCAACATGCCTACTTTCGCCGAAGATTTTATAGGCATGGTGGAAGGAAAACTGACTGAACGTGCCTACGGTATACCCCGAAATATGGCCATTTCCGTAGGCACGATGACGATATAAAGCGCTTACCGTGCCTACAGTGTGAAAATGTCCGTAAACAGACTATCATCTCCACACATACCAGTAAAAAATGCAGGATTTTCGAGGCTTCGAGGGAGTATAATAACTCTGGAAATTATTTTGGGAGATGAAGAATATGGGTGAACATATAACGGGCATGCGTTTCATGACGCGTGATGCCATCAAATATCTGGCCATCGTGGCCATGACGCTGGACCATATCGCATATGTATTTCTGGAACCGCTGCTTTTCGCGTACGGTGAAGCCGGAACCGCTACCGTGGGTACGATGGCATCTGTCAATGCAGGTGCCCTGCCAGCAGATGGCTGCGCGCTGCTGTCTGCGCTGTCCCCAGCGACGGTCGCGCTACTCTATCGTCTCTTTCTCTGCATCGGGACATTTACGGGCCCGGTGATGCTTTACTTCCTGATCGAAGGCTACTTTTACACGCATGATGTACGGGGATATGCGAAGCGGCTACTGCTCTTCGCGCTCCTGTCGCAGCTGCCGTTCAGTCTGGCGACCGGTGGATTCTTCGGAAACATGCTCTTCACGCTGCTCATCTGCCTCGGTGTACTGTATGTGCATGACCATGTGGCAGACAGAGGACTCCGAACGCTTCTGTATGGGCTGCTGTTCTTCGCGAGCCTCTTCACGGACTGGAATTTCCTGTCGGTGCCGCTCGTACTGTTCCTCCGTCCGGCGTTTCATTCGGCAGCGTCGGAAGCGCAGCATCTATACGTAGATCCGGCGGAGCAGCGGCGAGGGATGCTGAAGTGTGTCGCGTATTTCATCGTGGTATCCTGTCTCACGAAGGGCATGCTCGAGGGCGTGACAGAGGCGCTCGGCATGGTGCTGGGCTTCGTGTGCATCGCCTGCTTCTATAACGGTCAGCAGTCGAAAACCCACCGAAAATTTCATAAATACTTCTTCTATATCTACTATCCGGCACATCTGCTGGTGCTGTGGGCCTTGCACGCGATGTGAAACCTCTGGCTGAACCGAGCACATAACCCATCCACATAAATACGCCGCCGGCCATGCTTTTCGCACAGCTGGCGGCGTTTATCAATCGATGCCGGTGATCGTCCGCATGACTTCGTCGACGGTGGTGATGCCTTCATCGACGAGCTTGTCGGCGTTTTCGAGCATGGTGATGTAGCCAGTCTCGTGCGCGAGGCGCTGGAACTTCTGCTTGTCCGCGCCGTCGGTGATGCACTTCCGGAGGGCGTCGTTCATGACGAGCACCTCGAAGTCACCGATTCGTCCGCGGTAGCCGGTGTTAAAGCAGTTGTCGCAGCCACGGCCGTGATAGAAGATCCGGCCCGGGCGCATCGGCAGTCCCGCGGCCGCGAGCTTATCCGGGGTCATCTGCTCGACCACCTTACAGTTCGGGCAGATCCGGCGCAGCAGTCGCTGCGAGATGATGCCACGCACGCCCGCCGAAATCAGGTACGGTGCGACGCCCATGTCCTTCAGTCGGTCGATGGCCGACACCGCGTCCTCGGTATGGATCGTCGTGATGACGAGGTGTCCGGTCATCGCGGCACGCATCGCGATCTCCGCAGTCTCACCGTCTCGGATCTCACCGACGCAGATGATGTCCGGGTCCTGACGCAGGATCGCACGCAGGCCCGACGCGAAGGTCAGTCCCACCTTCTCGTTGATCTGCACCTGGGTCGCCCCCTGGATGTTATACTCGACCGGGTCCTCCAGCGTGATCAGATTCGTCGTCTCGCTCAGCAGCTCGTTCACGAGCGCGTACATGGTCGAGGACTTACCGGAACCCGTCGGGCCCACGATCATGATGACGCCGGACGTGAGGCCCAGCAGCTTATCGATCTTTGCGTCCTCACTCGCCGGCAGTCCGATGCCGCGTCGGTTCAGCTGACTTCCGTCCCGTCGCAGGATTCGGATGACGATCTTCTCGCCGTAAATCGTCGGCAGCGTCGATACTCGGAGGTCAATGTCTTCGCCCTTCAGGCGTACCTTGGCACGGCCATCCTGTGGCACGCGCCG
>CABTMH010000198.1 GCA_902485915.1 uncultured Oribacterium sp.
CTCTACCAGCTGAGCTAACCCTCCGAACAAACATGATTTTAGCACGCTGAAATCAAAAAACAAGCAGTTCCGTGGTCGATTGCTGGTTTTTTTATGCGCGATACGGTATAATACCTTCACTATGATTTTAAATATTGCAAACCTGAACAAAACCTATGTAGGAAAACAGATTTTGAAGGGCGTGACCTTTCATATCGAGGACAAGGAAAAAGCGGCGATTGTCGGTATCAATGGATCCGGCAAGACGACGCTTATTAAGTGTATTCTGGGCGAGGAGGAGCCGGATGATTCCGAGTGCGTGATCGCGCTTGCGAAGGGAAAGAAGATCGGCTATCTCGCGCAGCAGCATGCCGATATGCCGGGGGCCGAAGATGATATCCCGACCGATCTCACGGATGCGAAGGCCCTCGCGATGAAGCAGGAGATCGACGCCTTCGGAGATGATTTCGACACCCTGTCCGGAGGTCAGAAGACCCGGAAGCGCCTCGAGGAGGTCCTCCTTACGAAGCCGGACCTGCTCATCCTCGATGAGCCGACGAACCATCTCGATATCGAGTCGATCCAGTGGCTTGAGAAGGTGCTGAAGCGCTATGACGGAGCGGTACTGCTGGTATCCCATGACCGATACTTCCTCGATCATGTCGTGACGAAGGTCATCGATCTCGATAACGGAAAAGCCCGCATGTATCGTGGCAACTACTCGGAGTATGCGGAGAAGAAAAAGCAGATCCGTGATGCAGAGCTGAAGGCCTACTATAACCAGCAGGCGGACATCGCGCATCAGCAGGCGGTCATCGATAAGCTGAAGCAGTTTAACCGTGAGAAATCCATCAAGCGCGCGGAGTCTCGAGAGAAGGCCCTCGCAAAGGTGGAGCTTCTCGATAAACCGGAGGAGCTGGACAACGAGATGCGGTTAGCATTGACCCCGCATACGCAGTCCGGAAACGATGTGCTGTCGGTGAAGGACCTCAGTAAATCCTTCGGGGAGAAGACGCTGTTCTCGAACATCTCGCTCGAAATCAAGCGAGGTGAGCATGTCGCCGTCATCGGTGCGAACGGTACCGGCAAGACCACGCTGCTGAAAATTCTGAACGAGCAGGAGCCGGCATCGACCGGCAGCTTCAGGCTCGGCACGAATGTCGAGATCGGTTACTACGATCAGGAGCACGCCGTCCTTCATATGGAAAAAACCATCTTCGATGAGATTCAGGATGACTACCCGTACCTGAACGACACGAAGGTGCGGAACGTCCTCGCGGCCTTCCTCTTCCGCGGCGATGATGTGTATAAGCGGATCGGCGATCTCTCGGGTGGAGAGCAGGGCCGTGTATCCCTCGCGAAGCTGATGCTCAGTAACGCAAACTTCCTCATCCTCGATGAGCCGACGAACCACCTGGACATCCAGGGTCGTGAGGTGCTGGAGGACGCGATCAGGAACTATGAGGGCACCGTGCTCTACGTGTCCCATGACCGTTACTTCATCAACAAGACCGCAACCCGTATCCTCGAGCTCTTCGAGAATCGCTTCGATAACTACATCGGTGACTACGATTACTATCTCGAGAAGAAGGAGGATGTCCGGAAGTACGGTGGTTCTGTATTAGATGCCAATGCAAATAGCCAGAAGGTACGTACCTCCGCGGTACCGAATCCTGAAATCAAGTCCGAGCAGAAGACCGACTGGGAGCTGCAGAAGGAGTATAAGAAGAATCTCCAGAAGCTGCAGCGTGACCTAAAATCGACAGAGGAAGAGATCCAGAAGCTCGAGGCCCGCAACGAAGAGCTGGATGATGACTATATGAATCCGGAGATCGCCGCGGATGTCGGACGCCTCATGGAGCTCCATAAGGAGCATGAGAAAAACGATGCCCGTCTCGGTGACCTCTACGAAAACTGGGAGATGATCTCAGAACAGCTCGAAGAGCTGAAGCAGCAGGAGCCAGGAAACTGAACGAAAAAGACAGTCGCCGAAGCGACTGTCTTTTTCATAATGGGGGACTATGGAAATATAGTAGAGAACCTGTCTGCGTTAGCTCAGCGGGTAGAAGAGGGTAGCGGATACGGCACAGGAAAGGATCGCCAGAATCATGTACGGAAGAGTGAACTTCAGAACCTTTCCAGGATTATATTCACCGGCTGCGAAGGCGACGGCGCACTCACCGGAACCAGATGGGAAGCCGACGGCGAAGTAGTTTGCGGTACCGATGATGAGGATGAGTCCTCTTGGGTCCCAGCCGGCAGCGAGTGCTACGGAAGCAGCGATCGGGATCAGTACGGACTGTGTACCCATGTTCGAGATGAAGGTGGTCATGATAACGGTAGCTGCAGAGAAGATCAGCATAACCTTGAACTGACTCGGATTCTGTCCGATGATGTTCAGGATGAACTGTCCGATCACCTCACCGGCACCGGAAGCACCGATGGCGTCTGCGACGATCAGTACACCGGCGAGCATCCAGATCATATCCTGGGTCATATCCTTCGATGCATCCTTCGCATCGATGCAGCCGGTAAAGATCAGGACGATGACACCGGCTGCCGGTGCGAGGTACATCCAGTTCTTCGTGATCTGGTTGAAGATGAGGCAGAGCATAACGAGTGCGAATACGATATAGACGATCATCTGCTTCGACGCCGGAAGCTTCTCGACAGCAGCGCTCTTCTTCAGCTTCGTGGTATCGACCTCCTCAGATTTCGGCATGAGCTTCCAGCCGAAAATACAGTAGGCAGTCAGTACGATGATCGGGATGATGGCGAACTTCAGCGGATCGAGAAGTGTGAGCATATACTGCGTGTTACCCTCTCCGATGATACCCTCGTAGAAACCGTTGAGGGTTGCGAAGGTCGTGGCACCGAGACCGATCGGAAGACGGAACTTCCAGGCAACCATGACACCGAGCAGCGGAAGGATCATGCGGTTTGCAGTGATCTCACCATTTTTTTTCAGTGTGGTCAGGAAGACTACCAGGATAGCCAGTGCGGCAGTGGAAGGTACAAACTGAGAGAAGATGGCGGCAACCGCATAGAAGGCGAGGATCAGCATCATACCGCTCTTACCCTGCACCATATCGAGGGTGCTGGAAATCTTATCAACGAGTGCCGTCTTCGTAAGTACGGAAGACAGTGCGAGGATCGGCGCGATCAGAACGACGGTTTTATTACCGAAGCCGATGAAGGCAGACTTCAGATCTACTACGCCGGTAGCTGCGAGAATCAGACAGCAGGTCATGGCCGTAACACCGAAAGGCACCTTGTGCCAGATGAACATGATCATCATAAACAGTGTCACTAAAAGAACGATGGTTAAGTGTGACATAATACGATTTTATCCTTTCATCAAAAAGTGAAGTCATAACACGAAGTGGAGGAAAGCAGGATGCGAACGCCCATTTCGTATGTTTTTTCGAATAGTTGATTATTTCATCAGTACACGAACCTGACGGACACGCTCATGAACGAAATCAGCCCAGACGGTCGGGTCATAGTAGCAGTTGTTTTCGTTCGTATACTGACCGGCCCGATCGGTGATCTCGATCTGATTCGGGTGGCTCGGAAGGGCAATGTCTACATGCATGGCGCACAGCTTTTCCTCATCGGCGAGGAAGCGATCGCGCAGTGCCGGTGTCAGCTTCTTACTCGTTTTGTAGTAGTCATCGTTCATGGTGTTGGCACCGACGCCGCCGTGCATACCGAGGGTATAGGTCTTGCCGTCGACCGGATTCGTCTCCTCCCAGAAGAAGCTCGTACATCCGATGGTGTGACCCGGTGTAAGCATTGTCCGAATTGAGATGTCACCGAGCGTGATCGGTGTATGCTCATCGTAGAACTTATCAACGACGAAATCGATCGGATGAGAATCCTTATCGAGGACCAGCGTCTCCTCCGGTACCTCCTGATAAAACGCCCAGTCCTCCTTCGACATGTACATCTCGGCACCGGTCAGCTCCTTCACGATCTGAGCAGCGCCACAGTGATCGAAGTGGGCATGGCTGAGCAGGATCTTCTTGATGTCGGATGGCTTGTGGCCGGTTTTGTAGATGCTGTCGACGAGCTGATAAACGCTCTCTGGGATTGCGGTATCGATCAGGATGCAGCCTTCGCTCGTTTCGATGAGCCAGCAGCCGACCCAAGTCTGACCGGCCACATACCAGGTTCTCGGTGATACCTGAAATGGTTCGATGGCTGCGGTCCATGGGCGATATGCGAGCGTTGCAACCGGATCTGCCATCGGCTTCGTACACTTAAATGACATATGGTTTCCCCTTTCGTGTTCGGTCAGAAGGCACTGCTCGGTAAGCTTTGACGCGTGTCGCTACGCTCTGTTTATTCTGACATGTTTTGTGACTCTGGATTTCTGAAAATCGAGAGATGCGAAACAGTTATGTGATATATCTGTTGAAATAATCATAAAATGGCGATATTCTTAATTCAACTTATAGAAAATTAGATTTAAACTTAACAGAATTAAGAAAACACCATGGAAAGGAGTGTCGAGATATGGAACTGAAGCAGATCGAAAATATCCTGGCGATCGCAGGCGAGGGAAGCATTTCCCGGGCAGCAGAGCGCCTGTTTCTCACGCAGTCTGCGCTGAACCAGCAGCTGCTGAAGCTGGAGAAGGAGCTTGGGATGCCACTGTTCGAGCGGCGCAAGCATAGCATGGTGCCGACGGAAGCCGGACAGATCTATCTGGAGGGGGCCCGGCAGATCGTGCAGATAAAGGAAAATACGTATAAAAAGCTGAGTGATCTTCAGCAGGGTGGCCATGGCACTCTTTCTATCGCATATACACCGGAGCGTGGTGCGGATATGTTTTCAGAGGTGTTTCCGGTGTTCCATATGCTGTATCCGGAGATCCGCTTTCATACGAAGGAGCTACGGAATAAACGGATGGAGCAGGCGCTTGCGAATAAGGAAGTGGATCTCGCATGTACGACTTTCACGGATGGACAGCAGGATCCGCGTTTTTCCTATATCGCGAATGTAAAGGAAGAAATCGTGCTCGGCGTACCGGCCTCACATCCGCTCGCTTATCTCGCCGGGGAAAACAGTGCAGAGCGCCTGCCGGAGGTGGACCTGAATCTTTTCCGGGATGCGCAGTTCCTGCTGGCTGCGCCGGAGACGAAGAGCTCGGATATCGAGGCAGAGATTTTTCGAACGGCGGGTTTTCAGCCGAAGGTACTCTATACCTCTTCGGGAAGTAAAACCAGAATCCGCTCTGTAAAAGCACAGCTCGCCTGTGCGTTCTTTCCGGCCTTCTATGTGGATCCGGATGCACCGATCGTTTATTTCACTGTGAAGCCACACGTTTACTGGTACTCTTCGGTTGCATATCGAAAGGGGAGCTACCTGTCCGTGCCGGAGCTCGTGCTGGCAGATCTGATTCGGAAGTATAATATGCGGGTAAGTAATTTTAAGAGTATTAGGCTAGGATAAAGAAGGCTGCTTTTGAGTCGGAAAAAAGACAGAGTACGCGAATAAAAAAACCTGGACCGTACCGAAATGGTGCGTGTCCAGGTTTTGATGTTATTCAGGATGGAAGCTGATCATATTCAGTGAGGAGAAGACGGATCAGCTGCTTCATAGGTTCAGACAGACGGATGGATTTCTGATAAGCAGCGACGATGTAAAACGTGAGCGGAGAATTCAGGGAGTATGTATGAAAAGTATCTTCTGGGTGAGACAGACGACTCGGAATGAAAGCATTACCGAGCCCCTGATTCAGCATATAGCGTCGAGAAACATCATCCTCGATCTCGCAGATAATGTTCGGCTGAATCTGCATATTACGCAAGGCCTGATCTTCTGCGTTACGCACGAAAGAAGGTGCATGTGTGAGTATGAAGTAATCATCCTGAATCGCGGAGTAGTCTCCTTTCTCGATGTCCTCGGTAAGGAGCTTCGGATGTCCGTCCGGAACAGCGAGAAGAAGTTCTCCAGTCCAGAGAGGGATATACTCGAGTACGGAGTGCTGCAGGGATGAAGTGAGCAGAACACCGAGATCCGCATGGCCCATGATGAGATCTTCTTTTGCGGTTAAACTGTTGCTACGCCGCACCATAAGTTCGATTTCCGGATGATATTTTCGAAATGCAGGAATGCATTCCAGTGCAGAAGAAGCTGCGCAGGCAAAACGAAGAGAATTTTTACTACTGTGTGTTAGAGAGGAGATTTTACGAAGTGCCTCTCTCTTTATTTGCAGGATGGAATGTCCCCCATTGATATAGATTCGACCGGCATCTGTAAGTGTGAGACCATCGCGCTCTCGGACGAACAGCTGCGTCCCGAGCTCGTCTTCGAGCTTTTTCAGACGCTGACTAAGCGCTGGCTGTGAGAGATAGAGGCGTTCGGCTGCTTTACTCAGACTTTTTTCTTCTGCAATGGCGATGACATATTCGATCAGTTTTGTATCCATCAGAGCGTGTGCCTTTCTGCGTGATAAAGCTGGAATTCTTCAATCAGATTCTTCGCTGCCTGATTTGGGCTGAAATGATAATTCGGATTCTGAGCTTCCGTCTGATAGTTCAGAGCCATAAGATAGCGTTCTTCTTCTGACAGAATATGATCCGGCGCGGACATTACGGTCATGTGGACGAAACATTTTGGCTTCAGGCTGAAGTAAACCAGGTTTCTGGACGGCTCCATGTGACTACGTGCCAGGATCGTGACGCCGGCGCCTTGATCTGCCATGTTTTTCAGGATCAAGTTATTATCGGCTTCATATACGATGGTCGGTTGCATTTGATTTTGCTGAAAAAGCATATCTGTCGTATGACGTATGGTTGAATTGCGCGTTGCCAGAATAAAAGGGGTATCCTTAAATTTTCGGATATCGATCGCAGTCAGATGGGAGAAGTCATGGCTTGCCTGATAAGCGAGTGGGTGAAAGGAAGGGACAAACAAAACCACCTCCTCTTCATGAAAGGAGGTATGCACGATGCCGAGCTCATCCGGATCGACACAGGTGCCAAGTGCCAGATCGACCTCGTGTGCCTGCACGGCCTTTCGAAGGCCTGCCATATAGTGCTCCTTCAGTTCGATTTTTACATTCGGATAGCGCCGATGAAACTGATTGAAAATTTTTGCAATCGCAATGGAACCACGCAGCGGTGTCACTCCGATGGTGATCGTTTTTTGATAGCCGACCGAAAGCTCAGAAATCATCTGATAGGTCTGCTCTTTTACGGCGATGATGCGGGAAGCGGCATCCAGATAGATTTTACCGGCGGCGGTAGGGTAGTAACGTTTTTTGTGCTGAAAAAATAATTCTGTTCCCAGTTCTTCTTCGAGCTCTGCCAGATATTTGCTAAGTGCTGGTTGCGTTATGTGAAGCTTCTCCGCAGCTGCAGTTAAGCCTCCTTCTTCTGCAATAGCCAGTATATAGTGTAACTGCTTTGTATTCATAGTGATTCCTCGCATGAAGTTGCATTACTTTTACTTATAAATTACATAAGTCTTTCGATCTTGTCAATCGTCATATTGCGCAGCATAATACAGGTATGAACGGTAAGAAATGAACAAAATCACTTTTGTATAAGACGAATAACTTGATATAAGGAAGGAATTCGAAAACAGAGTGATGAAGTGTCATAAATTATCATTATATGTCCGTGAGGAAAGGGAGAAAACACTATGAAAAAGAACAGAGTATTTGCAAGTATGATGGCCGCCTGTCTCGTGGCTGCCAGCCTGGTCGGATGCGGATCATCTGCAGCTCCGGAGACGACAGCTGCTGCAAGCAGTGCAGCCGAAGGCACTGCCGTAGCGGCAGGTGAAGGCGTAGGACCATGGAAGTCCGGGGATAATGTTTACGTCGATGTTCCGGCGAAGGCAGGTGGCGGTACCGATCTCTATACCCGTTATCTGACACAGGCACTCAGCGAAGTATGTCCAGGCGTAAATTTCGTTGTTACAAATTATGATACTGGTGAAGTCGGCATGGAACATGTGAAGAATGCGAAGCCAGATGGTTTAACACTCGGCACCTGTCATGGTGGTGCGATCATTCAGTACCTTGCCGGATCCTCGGAAGTAAACATCAAGGATGATCTTAAGGTGGTGGGCATCATGAATCAGGGTGGTCCACAGGCCGTCATCGCGAAACCAGGTGCACCATACACGAACTTTACAGAACTTGCAGAGTATATTAAGGCACATCCGGGGGAAGTCGTTGTAGGATGTTCTTTAGGTGGTACAACGCAGGTACTGTTCACGTCACTCATCGAAGAGCTGACCGGTGATGCTAATTCGGTAAACTATGTGCAGTGCTCTTCCGAGGCGGATAAGCTGACCAATGTTGCAGCAGGCTCGATCGATATCGCAAACTGCTCCATCCCGAATGCAGTATCCTATGATGCGGATGGAAAGCTGACTGTACTTGGAAGTTTCGGACCAAAGGTTGCAACTCTGGAGAACATGAGTGAGCTGGTAGGTACAGAGCTGGATAAGAAGTTTGCGACCACGCAGGAACAGAATGTAGGTGTGACATGGGATTCAAATTACTATGTACTCGCTCCAAAGGATACACCGGATGAAATCTGTGAGGCAATCAATGAGGCGATTCAGAAGGCAACCACGGTTCAGTCCTTCATCGATGGCAATAATAAAATGGCGACCTATATCGCAGCTGTAAACTATGAGGATACAAAGAAGGCCCTCGAAACGGAGTGGAGCTTCCAGGATGAACTCGTAGGTTCCATGGGGCTGAAGGTTCGCTGATGACACGAACTGAACGAAACTGAAACATGTCCGGCTGTCCTTACGGGCGGCCGGTATTTTTGAAA
>CABTMH010000199.1 GCA_902485915.1 uncultured Oribacterium sp.
CGTAGAGCGCCTCCATCTCCGACATCAGCTCCATACAGGACGCAAACGGAATCGCCTCCGCACTCCACGGATGCATGAGACGCCCGCTGAACTCCTGGTTCTCATACGCATCGATGAGCACCGCGATTAGATTGATACCATACAGTCTGTCCATTTATCCACACCTTTTCTGTCGTGCCCACGCCGGTAAACCGATTTGAATACTGCATGGCTCGACGGTCGACACCCCTGGTCGTGCCCACGCCGGTAAACCAATTTACAAAGATATTTGTATTCTACTTGTTCCGGTCGAAAAAGTAAATCTGCGATATAAAATTGTCATAAAATTCACAATTTCGCCCGATAATTCTCCGTGCTTCTCGCGAAATCGTTTTCGAGACCACCTCAAAAAACATCCAGAAGCTGGACTTCTGGATGTTTTTGTCCTATCAACTCCACATCACCTGAAGGCAGTGGATCTCCGCCTATAAAAACGAACGCACCTCACATCGCGTCATCGTCTTTCGTATCTTTCGTGTCGCTTTCATCCAGCGCCTGGTCCATCATCTTGAGAAGCTCCAGCGCCGACCGGAAGTACTGCGACCGCCCCTTATCTGCCCAGGTCACCTTTCCCTGCCAGCTCGCATTCTCGCGACAGCAGACCTCGACGATAAATGTCCCCCTGTGCTTCTTTGCTCCGTTCTCTTCCATACTGCGTCCACCTGTTCGATCGTCATCTGTGAAACCATCTGTGCCCATCCCTTAAAACAGGATTTATATCACCCCGGAAAGGGTCGCGTATGCCCGGCACATCCTTAATATGATTAGTATAGCCCATCTTCTCGTAAAAAATCTATTAAAATATGCTCGATCCTTGCAAAATTTATAGGGGGCTGATCACCTTACGGCCGTCTTCATACTTTCGTAAGCTTTTCTTCATGAGGTCTGACCCCCAGGCATGAAGAAAACGCGCGATTAAATGCAATTCGATAGTTCCACCATGTGTCTGACCCCCAGGTATGAAGAAAACGCCCATGGCTTTGATCAGCCATGGGCGTTACAGTTCGTATTTTATTCAGTTGTCATGCGACCCGTACCGGTGATCAGTTCATACCGAACTCCTGTGCCCAGTAGGTCTTACCGTTCTTTACGAATGTGCTTACAGCGACGGTTGTGAAATCCGGCTTTAAGATGTTTGCCTTATGCTCCGGAGATGCCATCCACGCGTTTACGACTGCGTCTGCGGTGTTATAGCCATCTGCGAGGTTCTCACCATACATGAGATCCGGATTTACAGTGTACCAGTCAGATCCATCTGGTCTTGTGTGAGAGAAACGAACGCTGAGCTCGTTTGCTCTTACAGCTGCAGTTGCTTCGAGAGAAGCATCATAGCGAAGCGGGTTTAAACCGTTTGCTACGCGGATTTCGTTGGCCTTTGCAATCACTTCAGCTTCAGTGTTGTTCTGTGCGAATCCTGTAGTACTCATCATAACTCCTAAAAATGCAACAACGAGTAACGTTCTCAGAAGATTCTTCATCTGGTTTGTCCTTTCAAGTGCAACTGGCTGCCCGCGTGGGGCCCTGTAGCTTTGCGTCGCCGGATCGCTCCGGTTTTGCTATTTAAATGAATCAGGTACAAAAATCGGCACCGAGAACTCTCTCGCTGCCAATTAACCTAGAACCTTCTTTGAATTAATTCTTGATTCGAGAACTAACCTTCGGATTTCTCCATGAAGATTGCAACTGGCTGCCCCATGTGGGCCCTGTAGCTTTGCGTCGCCGAATTACTTCGGTTTTGCCCAAATGAGAACCTAGGTCGGATTCTCACCGTTAAAGAGACGCGAGCACGAAGCTCCTTTTTTTCCTCTTCACCTCTTTACAATCTTTATTCTACCATTATTTTAATTAATAGCAATACTTTTTCGTAATTTTCGAAGTTTTTTGGATCGGTACTGTTCACACGTCAACTGGATTCAGGTAGGGAGCCGTGTCGGGCAGCCGGTAGTGAGGACGGAAGACCGACACGGCTCCTGCCTGATCTGCACTCGTGTGAACATTAACGATCAATCCTGTTCATACGCGCCCTCGAGTGCGGCATGCACGACGAAGCGCTGATTCCCGCCGGAGCGGCCGATACAGGTCGACAGGGTAAGCAGTGCCGGGCGCTTCGCGAAGTCGATGGTGTGCTCATCGATGGCGAGTGTCGACTTCGAGAGACAGCGCTTCACATACTGATCATAGCCATCCGTGCCCTCGAAATCATCGTAGGTGGCACTCCCATCCGTCGTCTCATAGAAGGAAAAGATCCGATACTTTCGCACATGTCCCTTCGTATAGACATAGATATACGGATTCGAAGCGCAGAGCCCCGGTTCCTTCTCAAGCTTTTTCAGCGTACCGAACATCGAGCCGTTTTTCATGTTGTGGCCGAAGATAAAGGTATTCTTCGCGCGGAAATCACGCGGACTCAGACAGTCATAGAAAATCGTACCGGCGAAGTTCCGCTTTCCCTCGAAGGTCTTATGGAGATAGTCGATGTTGTCACTGGAGTATACGACCGGATACCTGAGCTCCAGCACCGGGATGTACAGAACACAGGCGAAATCCGCATTCGTGTTCAGCAGCGCATCGTAGTCGATCTGAAGCGCCGGATACGGCAGTGCCTGGGCACCCGTACGCTCCCCCGCATCGCCCTCTGCGTTTCCGGCGACTCCAGCGGTCGCATCTGCATCCCCGCCACGGATATAGTCCTCCGCGAGATC
>CABTMH010000200.1 GCA_902485915.1 uncultured Oribacterium sp.
ATGCGGCCATGCCGACGCAGATGGTGGATACATCACACTTGATATAACGCATGGTATCGTAGATCGCCATACCATCCGTGATGACGCCACCAGGGCTGTTGATGTACAGGCTGATGTCCTTATCCGGATCCTCCGACTCAAGGTACAGAAGCTGTGCTACGACGAGGGAAGCGGTATCATGGTTCACTTCATCCCCGAGGAAGATGATGCGCTCGTTCAGAAGACGGGAGAAGATGTCATAGGAACGCTCTCCTCTGGATGTCGACTGAATGACATACGGGATCGTAGTAATATCTCTAGGTGTTAAATTCATAATGAAACCTCCATATGGGTTTTATTTTACGATGAATCTTAAAAAAATGCGGTGCAGTTACCTGCACCGCTAAAAGTCTTAAAATCTTCGATGAAGCGATACAGGAATTACTCCTCTGTCTTCTCCTCGTCCTCAGCAGCCTTCTTAGACTTCTTCTCTGCCTTTACAAGGTTCGCCTCAGATACGAGCATATCGATGGTCTCCTGGAAAGCGATCTCTCTCTTCATGCTCTCCTTCTGCTCCTCAGAAACAGTCTTCTTAAGATCATCATACTCCATCTTGTACTGCTCTGCGATCTTTTTGAACTCCTCATCTACGCGCTCATCAGCGACGTTGATGTTCTCCTTCTCCAAGATAGCTTCGATAACAAGGGAAGTCTTGAGGTTCTTCTCAGCGCTCTCCTTCATCTGCTCCTTGATCTGCTCTACAGTCTGACCGGTGATCTGGAGATACTGATCCATCGGGATGCCCTGCTGAGCAAGTCTGGTCTGGTAATCATAGAGCATGTTGTCCAGCTGTGCCTCAAGCATCGGTGCCGGGATCTCTACAGAAGCGTTCTCAACGACCTTTGCGATGACGTTTCTCTCGTTCGTCGTGGTTGCTGCCTTCTCCTTCTCCTCCTTCAGAGTCTTCTTCAGATCCTTCTTATACTCCTCAAGGGTATCGAACTCGGAAACCTCGGATGCGAACTCATCGTCAGCAGCCGGAACCTGCTTTTCCTTCACAACCTTGATGGTGGTTACGAAAAGTGCTTCCTTACCTGCGAGATCCTTTGCGCCGTAGTTCTCCGGGAAGGTAACCTTTACATCGACGGTCTCACCAGCCTTGTGGCCGATCAGCTGATCCTCGAAGCCCGGAATGAAGGTGCCGGAGCCGATGGTCAGTGGATAATCCTCGCCCTTGCCGCCTTCGAACTCAACACCGTCTACGGAGCCTGTGAAATCGATGGTTGCGATATCATCCTTCTTGATCTCACGCTCGACCTCGACGACACGTGCGTTCTTCTCGAGCTCAGCAGCCAGCTTCTCGTTTACTTCCTTCGCGCTTACCGTGGTCTCAGCCTTCTCTACCGTCACGCCCTTATACTCACCGAGGGTAACCTCCGGCTTTACAGCGACGGTTGCTGTGTAGATCACGTTCTGGTCCATACCGATCTGCTCTACGCCGATCTCCGGTCTGGAAACGATCTCGAGGCCGGACTCCTTCGCAGCCTCCGGATAGGTCTTATCGAGAATCTCATTGAGCGCATCCTCGAAGAATACCTGTGGTCCGTACATCTTCATGATCATCTCCTTCGGTGCCTTGCCCTTACGGAAACCAGGAAGATTGAACTTGTTACGGTTCTTCTTGTATGCTACATCGATGGCCTTTAAAAACTCAGCATTGTCCACCTCAACGGTCAGCTTAGCCATATTCTTCTCAAGATTTTCAACTTTAACGCTCATTAAGAGTACCTCCGAAACTTTCGTTTTATATATTATGCAAACGCACAGGGGAAATGCGCATACTTCTCCCATGAGTCAACATATCCGAGTCAAGAGTATAGCACGTAAAAAAGCCCCACGCAAGGTTTTTAAAAAAAGAGAGCCGGACATTTCTGTCCGACCCTCTGTCTATACGGATTACTCCTCGTCTACGCGCTCAGCCTCAGCCTTGCCTACAGCCTCGATGTCAACGTCTGCAACATCGAGATCCTCCTTGCGCTCCGGCTCAGAAAGAGCCTTCATGCTCAGGGAAATCTTGTGGCTGTCCACATCGAGATCGACGATCTTCGCCTCGATCTCCTGACCAACCTCGAGAACGTCTGCCGGCTTGTTGACATGATCTCTGGAAATCTGAGATACATGAAGAAGTGCATCGATGCCCTTCTCAAGCTCTACGAATGCGCCGAAGTCTGTCATACGTGCAACCTTGCCGCTTACGACAGTGCCGACAGCGAACTTGGTCTCGGCATCCTTCCACGGGTTCTCATCCGGGAACTTACGTGTAAGAGCGATTCTCTCACCGTTGATCTCCTTAACAAGTACCTTAACCTCCTGGCCGGACTTGAAAAGCTTCTTCGGGTTCTCGATACGACCCCAGGACATCTCGGAGATATGAAGGAGACCATCAGCGCCACCGAGATCGATGAAAGCACCGAAATCAGTAAGGTTCTTAACAACACCGGTACGAACATCGCCGACCTGAAGCTCACTGAAGAGCTTGTCGTGCTGCTCCTTCTTCGTAGCTGCCATAAGCTGCTTACGATCACCGATGACTCTGCGCTTCATCGGATTGAACTCAGTGATCACAAACTGGATATCCTGACCCTGATACTTGGTGAGATCTCTCTCGAAGGTATCAGATACGAGGGATGCAGGGATAAATACACGTGCACCATTTACCTCGACATTCAGGCCGCCCTTGACAACCTGAACAACCTTACCGGTAAGAACGGTCTGGTTCTCAAATGCATCCTTGAGCTCCTCGGAAGCCTTGGAAGCAAGAGCCTCTCTGTGAGAAAGAACAACCTGTCCTTCTCCATCGTTTACCTTCTTTACCTTACACTCGATTTCATCGCCGACATTGACTACTGTGGTGAGGTCTACAGTGTTATCTGCGCTGTAATCACTTCTGGTCATGATACCATCGGACTTGTACCCAATGTTGAGTGCAATCTCGTCAGGCTTTACACTAATAACCTTACCAGTAACAATCTCCCCTGCATGAATAGACTTTAATGATGCGTCAAGCATCTGTTCAAAACTCATCTCTGACATAATTTTGAACCTCCTCAATAATTTCTTTCGGGGTGCTTGCCCCAGCTGTAATACCTACGTTTTGAACCGCTTCATCCTGAACGAAGTTAAGATCTCCAACCGTTTGTATCAACTGGGTGTTACGACACTGGTCTTTACAAATCTCAAAAAGTTTCTTCGTGTTGGAGGAACTGCGTCCCCCAATGACAATCATCGCGTCGGACTGTTTCGCCAGTTCCTTCGCCTCCGACTGTCGCTCAAACGTTGCGTTGCAAATCGTATTAATAGCATTAACATAATAATGCTTTTTTTTCAAAATATCAATAATTAGTTTGAATTTATCGATATTAAACGTGGTTTGTGACACAACAACCACACTTCTGCCGTCTCCGTTTGGTAATTTTTCAGCGGTTTCGATGTCCGGAATCGCTGAAACGCCACCTTCCGCCCAGCCCATGATGCCGATCACCTCTGGATGCTCCGGGTTTCCGGTCACGAAAACCTCCTCCCCGGCTGCGGTGTGCTGCTGTACGAGACGCTGGATCTTCTGGACGAAGGGGCATGAGGCATCGACGGCTTCGACCCTCTGCTTCTCAAGCAGATCATAGATGTGCTTCGGCACCCCATGCGCACGGATGATGACGATGCCGTCGTGGAGCGTTGCAAGCTCCTCCTCGGATTCGAGTACCTGCACGCCCTCTGCGGAGAGCTTCTGAATCACGGTTTCGTTATGTACGATCGGTCCGTATGTATAGATCGACCGCTGTTCGTCGGCCGGTTTTCCATGCTCCTCCTCGAGCACGCGGTAAACGGTATCGACCGCACGCTGCACGCCGAAGCAGAAGCCGGCGGTTTTTGCAAGTGTTACCTTCATATCACGCTGTCCTCAGTGCTGCATGCAGATCTCGAGGATACGGTCGATCGTCTCATCGATGGTCAGCGTCGAGCTGTCGACGAGCACCGCCTCCGGCACCTGGATGAGTGGGGAATGCTGACGATGCATATCGCGATCATCACGCGCGCGGATCTCTGCTTCGACCTCTGCGATGTCACAGTCATCTCCCTTTTCACGCAGTTCGTTCGCACGGCGACGGGCGCGCTCCTCGACGGATGCGGTGAGATAGATCTTCGTATCTGCGTTCGGGAGTACCTTTGATGCGATATCACGGCCATCCATCACGACCGAGGTATGCTCCGCGAGGCCCTGCTGCAGCTTCACCATCTTCTCCCGCACCGCCGGATACTGGGACACCGTGGATGCGGCATCGCCGACCTGCTGGGTACGAATACGGGTGGAGACATTGGCCCCGTTCAGGAAGACCTGCTGAGCCCCTTCCTCATCATAGGCGATCGTGATGTCGATGTCGCGCACGGCCTCCGATACGCGTGTTTCATCCGTGAGGGCGATGGCCTGGTCGAGACAGAACAGACCGACGGCACGATACATGGCACCGGTATCGATGTAAACATAGCCGAGCTCCCGCGCTACGGCCTTCGCAATCGTCGACTTGCCGGCACCTGCCGGACCATCGATGGCAATACTATATGGCATAACAGCCTCCTTCATATTAAAATGCTACGGTTCATGCCTCCACTGCTTCGGCAGCGGATTTTCCGGCGAGGTGGCCGGTGGAGAAGGCCATCTGCATATTGAAGCCGCCGGTATAGCCGTCGACGTCGATGACCTCGCCGGCGAAGTACAGTCCCTTCACCTTCTTCACTTCCATCGTTTTCGGATTCAGCTCCTTCACAGAGACGCCACCCTGGGTGACGATGGCCTCCTTGAAGCTGCCGGTACCGCGGATCGTGAAGCTGAAATCCCGGATGAGAGCCGCGATCTTCTTCCGTGTCTCGCGGTCGACCTCCGTGACCTTCCGATTGATATCGACGCCCTGTGCGGCGAGTCGTGCCGTGAAGACCGGAATCAGCTGCGATGGGAGCAGCTCGGAAAACGCATTCCGGAGCTCCTTATTCCGATAGGTATCGAAATCCCGAAGCAGGCGACGGTCGAGCTCTGTATCCTCCAGCGCCGGCTTCAGGTCGATGTGCACGGTGAGGAGCTTCCACTTTTTATGGTCGGAAGCATTGACCAGCTTCGTTACGACCGCCGACGCCGAGATGATCACCGGGCCACGCAGTCCGCTCTCCATAAACTCGAGCTCGCCGAAGTCCCGGTAGTAGCTCTTTCCATCCTCGTCCCTGATATCGATCGCGATGTTCCGGAGGCTGAGTCCCTTCAGACGGTAGGCATCCGGTTCATGCACCTCGAGGGTGACGAGGGACGGATAGGTTTCCGTCACCTGGAGGCCTGCCTCCTCGGCGAAGCGATAGCCATCGCCGGTGGAGCCGGTCGACGGATAGCTGCGGCCGCCGGTCGCGACGATCACCGCATCCGCCGGCTGAAAGCCACGCTCTGTCACCACACCACGGACCTGCCCGTCCCGAAGCTCGATCTTCTTCACCTCGGTCTTGTATCGGATCTCGACGCCCAGCTTTTTGATATAGTGCTTGAGTGCATCCGTGATACTGTAGGCATGATCCGATACAGGAAACACGCGGTCACCGCGCTCGACCTTCGTCCGGCAGCCGTGTGCCTCCAGCAGGTCGATCGTATCCTGATTCGTGAAGTCATACAGCGCCGAGTACAGAAAGCGCGGATTCGTCACATACTGTGGAAAGAAATCCTCGATGGCCACCGCATTCGTCAGATTGCCGCGCCCCTTTCCCGTGATGAAGATCTTTTTCCCGAGCTTATCATTCTTTTCTATTAAAATCACATCGGCGTCTGCCGCGTTTTCCTTCGCCGCGATCGCCGCCATCAGTCCGGCAGCCCCGCCGCCGATCACACATATTCTCATAGTTCTATCCTCGCTTCGCGCATTATATCATATGTCCGGGCATGATAAAAGTCCCGGAGGGCCCTCATCGAACGCCATACGCAGAGTTGTGATAAAAAATATCCCCTGAGAACCAGCAAGCTCTCAGGGGGGGAGAATTCAGCGTGTTTCGACGACGGCACTCCGGAACGTCACATCACGTACCGTATCATTTGGCGCTCATGACGAACATCTTGTAGATGGCACGGATGGCCTTTTCGAAGTCCTCGTTCCGTACGCCGATGATGATGTTGTACTCGCTCGAGCCCTGGTCAATCATCTTGATGTTGATGTACTCATGGGCGAGTGCGGAGAATACACGGCCGGCCACACCGCGGGATGATTTCATGCCACGGCCGACGACCGCGATCAGTGCGATGTCCGACTCGAGCTCGATGAGGTCCGGGTTCACGGCACGCTGGATGCCGTTCAGGATCTTCTGCTCGCAGTGCTCGAGCTCCTCCTGATGGATGACGAGGGTCATCGTATCGATACCGGACGGGATGTGCTCGAAGGAGATGTTGTTATCCTCGAGGACGGAAAGGAGCTTCCGGGCGAAGCCGATCTCCGAGTTCATCATCGCCTTTTCGATGTTGATCGCACAGAAATCCTTCTTGCCGCTGACACCGGTGATGATGAAACGCGGCTTCTTCAACGTATTCTGTACGATGAGCGTGCCATGATCCTCCGGACGGTTCGTGTTCTTGATCTGGATCGGGATGCCCTCACGGCGTACCGGGAAGATCGCATCCTCATGCAGTACACCGGCACCCATGTAGCTCAGCTCACGAAGCTCACGGTAGGTGATGTAGTCGATAACCTCCGGATTCGGCACGATGCGCGGATCCGCGACGAGGAAGCCGGATACATCGGTCCAGTTCTCATAGAGATCGACATGCTCTGCTGCCGCCAGCAGGGAACCGGTCACATCCGAGCCGCCACGGCTGAAGGTCACAACCTTTCCCTTTTCATCGGCACCATAGAAGCCAGGGAATACAGCATAATCGATATCCTTCAGTGCTGTGCGGATGCCCTCTTCCGTCTTCTGATAGTCACAGCTCCGGTCCTCCTTGAAGACGAAGCAGCTTGCAGAATCGATGAAGCTGAAGCCGAGATAAGCCGCCATCAGCTTCGCATTCAGAAACTCACCTCTGGAAGCCGCATAGTCACGGTCTGCGCCAGCCTTCAGATCTTGCTCGATACGGTCGAAGTCCGCTGCCAGACTGAAATCCAGTCCGAGACCATCGATGATCTCCTGATAACGATCCTTGATCGTCTGAAGCGTCTCCTGGAACTTCTTCTCATCTGCAACGGCATCCTGGAGACGATAGAGAAGATCGGTTACCTTCGTATCGCCGGAATCCCGCTTACCTGGTGCCGAAACCACGATATAGTGTCTCGACTTATCAGAAAGGATGATGTCCTTTACTTTTCTGAACTGTTCCGCGGAGGCGCAGGAGCTTCCGCCAAATTTAGCAACCTTGATCATTTCGTACTCCCTTTCAAATCTGGCATATTTTTCGGATTATAGCATCGTGCCTCGAAATACTCAACATAATTAATACTCATGAGAACCATAGCCGGCCTTCGGAGGCTACTGTTCACTCGTCAGCTAAATCAGGCAAAGGGGACAGCAACGGAGTACCGTGCCTCCATTGTCGCCCCCTCCGCCCCTGATCAAGCGTTATTCATTTCTGATCGCTGCCAGCGGACTCAGCTTCATCGCACGCGCCGCCGGCACATAACCGGCGATCGTCCCGACCGCGATGGCGAAGCCGATCGCGAAGGCTGCAAGCCAGAGCGGAATGCTGGAAAGTCCGCCCATCGAGCCGGAGCCGAACATCATGGAACCGGCGTTTTTCGTAAAGAAGTTGATGATATAGGAAATCAGATAGCTGGCACCGAGTCCTGCGATCCCACCCATGAGCCCGATCATCCCGGATTCACAGAGGAACATGTTCCGGATATCCGGCATCGCACAGCCCAGTACCTTCATCACACCGATTTCCTTCGTCCGCTCATAGATCGACATCATCATGGTATTCATGATTCCGATCGCCGCGACGAGGAGCGATACGCCACCGATACCGCCGAGCACGAGCTGTACCATATTGAGCTGCTGCTGCGCCTGCTTCAGCCACTCCATACTGGAGCTCACGCTGAAGCCCATGTCCGAGATCTGCTTCTGCACGGCACTGACGTTATCCATATCATCGACGAACACATAGACATTGTTGTATACATAGTATGGATACGGCTTCCCGTTTTTATTCGTCCTCGGATTCGGCACCAGCGCCTTCTTATAGATTTTCTTCAGAAAACGCTTCAGACTGTCGATGTCCGTGTAGACATTATACGAGCCATCCGACCAGTCCTCGGCACCGCCCTTCATGATACCGGCCACCGGGAAGATGTACTTTTTCTGCTTCGGCTCCTGCGTACTGCCCTCACTGTCTGGCTTTCCCTGCGAGACACTCGACTGCGGGAAGGTGATGAATACCGTATCCTTCTCCGGGTCGATCTCGACATTCTCCCAGGTTTTCTGCTTATAGAAGCTGCTGTACAGAATCTGATTCCCATACAGGAGCTCCAGCGTATCCGAGTTCGCCGCCGGCAGATGTCCACCGTCCCGGAGCTCGAGCTGCCGGAGATAATCCTGGCTGACACCCACGATGCTGAAGGAGCCGCTGACGCCCTTGCACTTCGCCTCGATATTCACCTCGATGGACGGACTCACGCCGGTCACATGGGGGATACGCTTAAAGCTCTCCACGGTCTCATCCGTCAGCATCATGGACTGGTCGCCATTCGTACCGCCACCATAGCCACCCTCGTATACATCGATCCGGGTCAGCGAGCCCATGCTCTGATAGAACTGCAGCATCATCGCACTCATCCCGATGCCGAGACTCACCATGACGACGATGGACGCCGTACCGATGGCAACACCGAGGACCGTAAGTACGGTCCGCATCTTCCGTCGCTTCAGGTTACTCGTCGCGAGCTTGATAAGATCAGATAGTCTCATCGTTTTCCTTTTCCTGTTTTTTCTTATCCTTATGCTTCTTCACGAAAACTGCAGCTGCGGCCAGCAGAGCGACGACACCAGCGATGATCGGGAGTCGGAAGCGCTGGAAAAATCCAGGTGTTTCTTCCGGCATCATATCCATGCCGCCCATGTCATCCGTGCTCTCCATCGGCTCGTTCACCATGAGGTTCACCGTCTGCTCAGAGGTATGTACCTCACCGTTCACATCCTCGTAGCTGATGATGACCTGGATCGTGCCATCATCCATGGTCGGCGCCGCACCCGTGAGCATCGCATCGACGGAGCCCGACTCACCCGGCTTGATGTTGCCGACGTAGCTGCTGGTATCGTTGATGGAATCCGCCTTAAACTCCGCGGTGACATTATAGAGAATCACCTTGCCGGTGTTGTTGATGTTGAACATCACGTTGGATTCGCTGCCGACGTCGATGCTCTCAGGCATCACATCGTAGTTGGAAACCGAGAGTCGTGCCTCCTGGTTGATCGTGATGTTCAGTGTCACCTTCTCCTCAGCATTCTTAAAATCCGGGGAGTCATACTTTTCGTTGATGGTCAGCGCATAGGACCGCGGGTCGACCCCTGGTTCCGCCACCATATCCCATGCGATTTCCTTCGTCTCCCCGGCCGCGAGGCTGTTGATGACATAGGAGTTCGCGCCGTTCTCCGTCGACAGTGCCGAGGACTCATTCACCTTTTCCGACTCGAGGGAAAGCAGGATGTTGCTGGCGCTGATACCGCTGCTTGCGTTCTGCATCTGCACCACCAGCTTAAACGGCTGTCCGGCAAACACCTTCTCCGGTTCGGTATGATAGCTCGCCACGACGAGTCGAGCCTTCGAGCGGTCGTTGGCATTAAAATCTCGCTGACTGTCGGTTTCGTCCGTAGTCGGGTTACTGATATGTACATAGTACGTATACTGCTCCGTCTTCGTGATGGTCGCGTTCGGCGTCTCCTTATAGCTCACCGTGAAGCCGATGGCATGGTCACCACTCTTCGAATCCTTCGCGATGGCCATCGAGTACGGTGCCGAGATCGTCTGATCCGCCTCCACACTGGCGAAGCTGCGGTCATAGTTCTCCTCTGTCACACGGAACGGAAAGCTGCTGTAGTCTACCTTTCCAGCGGCCGCCGTCGAAGACGCATCGCCGGAGGCTGCACCGCCGTTTCCCTTATTCATCTTCACGGCGACATCATAGAGTGCCCGTCCCTTCTTATTTCGAAGGTTCACGGCGAACTGTACGGTCCCCGGATAGGTACCGCTCGGGGTCGACTGTCCCTCACCGAGCACGAAGGCCTGATCCTTCGTCACGCTGGTCGGATTCGAAATCGTTCCGAGGTCCTGCACATAGATGTTGATGAACTCAGCACGGCTGAGACTGCCGTACTGCCCCGTCGAGTTGTACGGTACATCATAGTTCATCGAGATCGGGATCGCATAGTAGCCTTCCTTGATGTCGTTCCGGATCTTAACGTTGAAGGTCACCTCCTTATACTCGCCCTTCTTCAGCGAGCCGAGGTTCTTCTCCTGGTTCATCGTCGATGTACCGATCTCGAGCGGATAGGTGCCACCGTCCACCGGATAGGTGAGGCCCAGCGACGCATTATAGGCACGCTGCGCACCCGCCTGGTAGCCTTCGTTATACGCATCATGCTGCAGGGACTCCTGCTCGTTGTCCGAGTCTCCATCATATGGATTCGACTTGTTTGAATTCGGCACGATGCCCTTCGTATTTAAGAGATTCTGGTCCTGACTCAGGCGCACGCGCACGTTGTTGATGACATCGCCGGTCGGATTATAGAGTCCGTTTACGCCGTTGAAGCCGACCTTCACGGTCAGCTGAAAATCCTGTCCGATGCCCGCCACCGGTGTGTCTGCCGCATCATGGATGAAGGTGTTCATATTCGTATCGACGTAGGACGCCTGTGCCTCCATCGGCTGTACGATGGTCAATGCTGGCGACAGGAGCGCGAGCACCATCGCGCCGCACAGAATACGCCGAAGGATCGTATGCTTTTGTGTGTGAAAATGATTCATGATTTTATACCCCTCTATATACACCGTACTCAGCCGAGTGGCGTCACCTGCGCAAAAGGCGGATTTCCGGTTTCTGTTTCTATTTTCTGTTCGATCTCACTATCCGAACGGATCACGGTTTCGACGATCTTTCCATCGACGACACGCAGCTGCCTGTCCGCCCAGGAGGCGATGTGTGCATCATGGGTAACCATGATCAGCGTGCGATCCTCCTCACGAACGATTTTCCGGAGAAGACGCAGCACATCCTCCGTCGTATGCGAATCGAGATTACCTGTCGGCTCATCGGCGAAGATGATCTTCGGGTCGATGACGAGCGCCCGGGCGATCCCGACACGCTGCTGCTGTCCGCCGGACATCTGATTCGGCATATGCTCACGCTGATCCCCGATCCCGATCAGCTTCATATACTTCTCAGCTTCCCGGATACGCTTCTCATATGGTACCCCGCGAAACATCAGCGGCATCGCGACATTCTCGACCGCGTTCATCGAGCCGATCAGATTATAGCTCTGGAATATGAAGCCGACATTCTGACGTCGGAAGCTGACGAGCTCCGCTTCGCTCATCTTATCGATGCGCTTCCCCGCGATCTGAATCGCTCCTCGACTCGGCGCTTCCAGACCGGCCAGCATGTTGAGACAGGTCGATTTACCGGAGCCGGAGGTGCCGACGATCGCGACGAACTCCCCCTGGTAGACATCGAAGGACACACCGTTCAGCGCGTAGACCTTATTGTCTCCGATTTTAAAAATCTTATATAAATCCCGCACCTTGATGATCGGTTCCACTGCGTCTCTCCTGTACTTCATCGTTTAGTAAACAAGCTTCGTGGACTTCATTATATGACAGGAATAGCTCCTATACAACGAACGAATTTATGAACTCGTCGTTAGTAACAATTAAGATTTCACACTTGGGACGCCACTAGCTGTCGAGATGGGACAGACATCGAAATGCTCTACGGTCTTCCGTCCTCACTACCGGCTTCTCGACACGCCCCCTGCCTGAATCCAGTTGACGATTGCGCAGTAGAAAAAAGACCTGTGCACATGCACAGGTCTTCGATCATCAAGCGTTTGCCGGCTTGCCTTCGATGGAGTTCCACTTCGGGGTGAGCACCTTTGTGCCACCCATGTATGGCTGAAGCCCCTCCGAGATGGTGATACTGCCATCGGCCTGAAGACGGTTCTCGAGGAACGCGATCAGCATACGAGGTGGAGCGACACAGGTGTTGTTCAGGGTGTTTGCGAGATGGATCTTTCCATCCTTGCCCTTGATACGGATGTGCAGACGTCTCGCCTGTGCATCGCCGAGATTCGAGCAGGAACCGACCTCGAAGTACTTCTTCTGACGTGGTGACCATGCCTCGACATCGCAGGACTTCACCTTGAGGTCAGCGAGATCACCGGAGCAGCACTCCAGTGTTCTGACCGGAATATCCATCGAACGGAAGAAGTCGACGGTGTTCTTCCAGAGCTTCTCATACCAGTCCATGGCATCCTCCGGCTCACATACGACGATCATCTCCTGCTTCTCGAACTGGTGGATACGATAGACGCCTCTCTCCTCGATGCCGTGGGCACCCTTCTCCTTACGGAAGCATGGAGAATAGGAGGTGAGGGAAAGCGGAAGGGTATCAGCCGGAAGGATCTCATCGATGAAACGACCGATCATCGAGTGCTCTGAGGTACCGATGAGGTAGAGGTCCTCGCCCTCGATCTTATACATCATGGCATCCATCTCCGCGAAGGACATCACACCATCTACAACCTTGGAACGAATCATATATGGTGGAATCACATAGGTGAAACCACGGTTGATCATGAAATCACGCGCATAGCTGAGTACCGCGGAGTGCAGTCTCGCGATGTCGCCGATCAAGTAGTAGAAGCCGTTACCTGCGACACGGCCGGCTGCATCGAGATCGATACCACCGAAGGACTCCATGATATCGGTATGATACGGTACCTCAAAAGCCGGAACGACCGGCTCACCGAAGCGCTCATTCTCGACGTTATGAGAATCATCCGGACCGATCGGAACCGATGCATCGATCATGTTCGGGATGATCATCATGCGCTTCGTCACCTCAGCCTGAAGCTTCGGCTCCTGCTCCTCGAGCTCCTTCAGACGGGCGGTAAACGCGCCGACCTCGGCCTTCACCTCTTCGGCCTCCGCCTTCTTACCCTGCGCCATCAGCGCACCGATCTGCTTCGAAACAGCATTCTTCTTCGCACGAAGCTCATCCGCCTCCTGCTGGCACTTTCTCGCCTCGAGATCATACTTGATGACCTCATCGACTAACGGAAGCTTCTCATCCTGAAACTTCTTCTTGATGTTTTCCTTGACAAGCTCCGGGTTTTCTCTGACAAATTTAATATCTAACATAGGATCCTCTCCCCTTCTGCGAAATCTTTCTGGCGATAAACGCACCATTTACTATAGCTTTATTTACGTCTGTTTTCAAGTCATTCCGTCACAGCGCCGTAAGGACATCCTCGAACTGCACGCCGTAAATGATCGGGACCTGCTCCTCCTCGCTGTGTCGGATGCAGAGCGCGACGAAGTCGGCGGCGCGACGGGTGGCGTTTTCGAGCGCCTCACCGCGAAGGCACAGACTCGCAACGATGGCACTGAAGAGGTCGCCGGTACCCGGACGAGCATCACCGCACCGGGCATGCTCGACGAATCGGAGATCGCCATCCGCTTCCGATACGACATTGATCAGGGCTTCCGGTGTCGTGGCTGTATCCTCCTCCGTCTCCGGATAGGCCTCGACGCCGGTCACGATGATCTGTCCCTCCGTCAGATGATGCAGCTCCGAAAGCAGGGCGTGCATCACCATCCCACGTGTCGCATCGCTCGTACAGCGGTCGAGTGTCTCCTTCAGTCCCGCATAATCGAAGTCGGCGAGGAAGGCGGCTTCCGTCAGGTTCGGGCAGATGAGATCGGCCCTCCGACAGAGGGCCCGCATCGCCTCGATATGCTCCTCCGTCATCCCGCGATACAGACGGCCATGATCTGCCATCGCCGGATCGAGGAAGATGCGCAGCGCCGGATTCCGCCGCTTCTCCGCCTCGAGATAAGCGTCGAGGGCCCGGAGATCCGTACAGTCACCGAGGTAGCCGATCAGGATACCATCGAAATGGATGTCATTTTCGCTCAATGTCTCGAGCCTCTCTTCCATCACCGCCCCGAGTCCTGTACTGGATACGTGCGGGAAGGCCGTATGGTTACTGAGCACCGCGGTCGGAATCGGGCAGGCGCTGAGCTCCAGTGCGGATACCACCGGAATCTGGATGGAAAGCGAGCAGCGTCCGACACTGCATAAATCGTTAATGAGCGCAAGTTTCTTTATCACGGAAAGCTCCTTTATGCATGCAGGATGGCGTTAAATGCCTTCACGTTCTCCGCCATACGCTCACGTGGCTTGAAGACGGCAGAGCCGGCGATGAAGAAGTTCGCACCGGCATCCTTGATTTCCTGCACGTTATCGAGGGTGACACCACCATCGATGCCGATGTTCAGCTCGAGGCCGAGCGCGTCCGCACGCTGACGGAGAGCACGGATCTTCTCGATCGTATACGGGATCAGCTTCTGACCACCGAAGCCCGGGTTGACGGACATGATGAGCACGAGGTCCAGCATCGGAAGGACACAGTCCAGTGTGCTGATCGGGGTCGCCGGATTGAGCGCCACACCAGCCTTGAGGCCACGCTCCCGGATCTGCTGAAGGGTACGGTCGAGGTGTGTGCAGGCCTCCTGGTGTACGGTGATGCCATCGGCACCGGCATCGGCGACCGCATCGATGTAGCGGCCCGGCTCGGATACCATCATATGGACATCGAAGAAGCAGTGGTTATCCTTACGTACCGACTGGATCACCGGCATACCGAAGGAAATATTCGGCACAAAATCGCCATCCATCATATCGAAGTGCAGGTACTTCGTGCCCGCCTCCTCGAGTACACGGAGGTCTTCACGCAGGGTTCCGAAATCAGCGGATAAAATCGATGGGGACAGATCAACATTCATAGCATTCTCCTCTGCCGTTCTCAGACGGCGTTTCAATTTCATACATCTTCATATGCCGTTCTCGGACGGCGTTTCATTATCTTCGTATCTTATAATACCTACGCAGGATATAGCATACGATACCTGCATACAGGATGGCAGGCTATCCTATGGGGATCGAAGCGAATCCGTACTCAGTATCGCTTCTGCTCCTTCAGCTCCTGATAGAGCATCACATAGCTTTCATAGCGCTCGCGGGCGATCTTTCCTTCCTCGACCGCACGCTTCACCGCACAGTCCTTTTCGCCGATGTGCACACAGGTGTTAAAGCGGCACGCACTGCGGTGGTCCTCAAACTCCGGGAAGTAGTACATCAGCCGCTCCGGCTCGATGTCCGTCACATAGAGCGAGGTGAAGCCCGGTGTATCGAGCACATAGGTCTCGTCATCGATGTAAAAGAACTCCGAGTGACGGGTCGTATTCTTCCCACGTTCGATCTTCTTACTGAGCTCACCGGTTTCCATGTTGGCTGCCGGATGGATGAGGTTCGTGAGCGAAGACTTGCCGACCCCGCTCGGCCCGGAAAGGACGGTGGTCTTTCCGCGCAGTACCTCCATGATCTTCGGCAGACTGTCCTCGTTCCGGGTGCTGATTTCGAGCACCGGATAGCCTGCCTGACGGTAGATCTCCGGAATCATCTCCGGATGCTCCGCATGGATCTCCGGGATGGTCTTCGCCCGCGACTTTTTCTTCTTCCAGGCATCGCGATCCTCCGGCAGCGTCACTTCTTCCTCTGCCGGATCCTCGCCTGGCTGCACGAGGTCCACCTTATTAAAGAAGATCACCACCGGGATCTCCCGCTGCTCCATATGGATGAGGAAGCGGTCGAGCAGGTTCAGATTCGGATCCGGATGGCGGAGTGCGAAGATGACGACTGCCTGGTCGACGTTCGCGACCGCCGGCCGGATCAGCTGATTTTTCCGTGGAAGGATGCGGATAACGGACCCCTCATGTTCCTTCTCGGAATCCTGTACAGCTTCGATCTCCGCATCATCACCGACGAGCGGCTTCTCGTTCCGGTTCCGGAAGATGCCCTTCGCGCGGCACTCATAGTCGCCCTCCGGGGTATGGACATAGTAGAAGCCACCGATGCCCTTGTAGATTTTACCTTTTAAAACCATGCATTACCTCTCTAGGAACGTGGTGCGAAATTCACAGTATAGGATGCGATGACGGTATCGTTCGACGCATCGACGATTTCGACGGTGCCCTTTCCGATGCCGGCTGCACCCCGGATGTTGGGGATCACGACCTGAAGCTCAGTGCCGGCTTCATAGCTTCGCGCCTCCTGAAGCGTCGTATAGCGCTCCGCACCATCGATTTCCTGACAGAGACGAATCAGGATGATCCGCCGTGTATCTGCCGCCGGGCTGGTCTCACCGCCGATCTTTACGGCCGTGTTGATCGAGCCGTACCAGGTACCCTGACTGTCGGTCGTGGTGGTCTTCTGGCTCAGCTGCCCGTCAGATCCGGAGGAAACCGTCAGTGTGATCGTCGTCCCCTTCTGGACCACTGATCCAGCGGTCAGGCTCTGGTCGATGACCGTACTCTCTTCATGCTCCTCATCCGGCACATAGTCGATGCCATCGAGTGTGAGTCCTGCATTCTCCAGCGCGGTCACCGCATCGTCCTCACTGAGCGTGCGCAGCTCCGGTACCAGCGCCATGCCATTCTCGCTCGCAGAACCGGCAGAACGTGTGATGACCAGCATCGATGTCCCGCTGGTATCCGGCTTGTTCGTGCCGATGATATAGCCGAGCGGCACTGTATCGGAGAACGCGTCCTGAATCTTATAGTTGATTTTTCGTTTTTCCAGCGCCTCGACCAGCGTGTCACACTTCACGGCATGCAGCGCGTCCAGCTTTTCCGGCGTCGCCGGATCATAGAAGCGGATGGTCTCTGCGCCCTTCGACACGGTTACATCGAGGGTGCTGCCGCTCTGGATCTTCTCCTTCTGGTAGGCGATGATCGTGCCCTCCGTCGGATACTGGTCCGAGAAGCTTTCCTTCGCGCTCCGAAGATGGATATGATAGTCCGCGAGATAATCCTCCGCCTCCGCCACCGTCTTTCCGAGGATGTTCGGAAGCAGGTTATCGAGTGCGGAGATCGTGATGTTGATCGTCGCCGCCTCCGTCGATTCGGCGGTGTCCTCGATCGGCTGACTCGTTTCCAGCGCCGTCCGGCTGTCCCGGAAGAAGGAGAACATATTGCGGCCGATGATCAGCACGAGCACGATGATCAGCAGGATACAGACGCCGGCGATCACACGGTAGATCTTCGTCATATGGAAGCTGGTTTCATCTTTCTCCGTATCGTCGAGTGGAAGCGCATCTGTATCATCGAGATGCGCGAGCTTCTGCCGGAGCTTCTGACGATGCTTCAGCTGATTCAGCTCCCGCGGAGAGAGCACCCGCGTCTCACTGAGGTCCTCCGGCATCTCCCCGGACATGAAGGAACCGCTCGGATCCTTCAACGCCTTCCGGAGGTCCTCCATCAGCTCGCCGATGTGCTGGTAGCGAAGCTTTCCCTTCTTCTGCATGCACTTGTACACTGCCATATCGAGGGCCGGGTACACATCCGGCACCAGCTCCTTCACATGCGGGATCGGATTCTCGAGGTGCGCGAAGACGACGGAAACCGAGGTGTCGCCATCATACGGCACCTCACCCGTCAGCATCTCATACATCGTACAGCCGAAGCTGTAGATATCCGAACGCTCATCCGACTGCCCGGAGCGGGCCTGTTCCGGCGAAATATAGTGGACAGAGCCCATGACGGTAGCATTGACCGTCTGCTGCGTCGCGGCCCGCGCGATACCGAAGTCCGCCACCTTCACATTACCCTCGCTGTCGACGATGATGTTCTGCGGCTTGATATCCCGGTGCACGATGCCCATCTTATGTGCGAGCTCGATACCGGCCGCCGCCTGCAGCGCGATGGCGATGGTCTCCTGCGAGTCCATGCGTCCAGAGCGCTTGATATAGTTTTTCAGTGTGATGCCCTCGACGAGCTCCATCACGATATAGTGCAGCTTCGTCTCCGGATTATCGACGATGTCATACACCGCGACGATGTTCGGATGATTCAGCTTCGCCGCTGCCTGGGCCTCGTTCTGAAACTTCCGGATGAAATCCTCATCCTCGCAGTACTCCTCCTTCAGAACCTTGATCGCAACCACACGCCCCATCTTCCGATCACTGGCACGATAGACATAGCTCATGCCACCCTGTCCGATCAGCGTATCGATCTCATAACGTTCGTCGAGCACCTGTCCCTGCTCCAGCATCATATCGTCGCCTCCTCTCGGTAAGGGCCGGTCAGAACGATGCCGATGTTGTCCTTCCCGCCGTTGATGTTTGCCATATCGATGAGCGCCTGTACCTTTTCCTGTACCGTGCTGTGCTCACGAATGATGTTCCGGATGCTTTCGTTGTCCACCATGTTCGAGAGCCCATCCGAGCAGAGAAGCAGATAATCGCCCTCACTGAGCTCGATCTCGAAGAAATCGGCCTCCACCTGCAGCTCGATGCCGACGGCCCGCGTGATGATATTGCGAGACTCCATATACTCCTTCGAGCCACGTCGCATGAGACCACGCCGTACCATCTCCTCGACATAGGAGTGGTCCCGTGTGATCTGACGGATGCTGTTCCCATGGATGAGGTATGCCCGGGAATCGCCGATATTACCGACGGTCAGATTCGCACCCTCGATAAACGCGATCACGAGCGTCGTGCCCATCCCGCTCAGATTCGGATTCTGCTGCGCCAGGCGATAGAGCCGCTGGTTCACGTCACGGATGCCCTCCTGCAGAAGGCGGATCTCCGGCTGTGGCTGTGCAGCCTTCTCAATATAACCACGGAGCTCATCGACCGCATAGTGGGAGGCATAATCCCCCGCCTTATGTCCGCCCATCCCGTCCGCGAGCAGAAAAAGATTCGGCAGTGCCCCCACCGGCTGATCGCTCGCGAAGACGTAATCCTGGTTCATACGCCGCCGCTGTCCCTTATCGGTTTTCGCAAAAAAGTCCATCATGCTTCACCTGTAACTTCTATCACTCCATCATCGTGGTCAATGCTGACGTGCCAGACATCGTCACTTCGCAGTGCCTCGTGACCTCCACTACTGTACGATACTGCGCGCATCCCGGCGCCCCGTTTCGTCCACTACGCCTTCGAATCGATGCCCTCCGTCTCGAGGTAATCCCGGCGGAGCTGACCGCAGGAGCCCGAGATGTCGGACCCCATCTCCCGGCGGATCGTCGCCGCGATGCCGTTTCTCTCCAGAATATGCTGGAAGGCCTCGACCTTCGAGCGATCCGGCCGCTTCCAGTCCCGCTCCTTGATCGGATTCACCGGAATCAGGTTCACGTGGCACTGGAGCTTTCCGCCGTTTTTCATACTGCGGATGAGTTTCACAAGCTCCATCGCTTCTGCCTTATTATCATTGACACCCTCGACGACGGAATACTCGAAGGTCACCCGTCGACCGGTCTTCTCGAAGTAGTACTCGATGGCCGGCATGATCTCCGAGAGCGAATACTTGTTTGCGATCGGCATCAGAGTTTTCCGTGTCTCGTCGTTCGGCGCATGCAGGCTGAGTGCCAGCGTGATTCCGTAGTTTTCATCGGCCAGCTGCCGGATCTTCGGCACCAGACCGCAGGTCGAGATCGTGATGTTCCGTCGCGAGATATGAAGTCCGTTTTCATCCGAGATCATGCGGATGAAACGGGTGAACTCATCGTAGTTATCGAGTGGCTCACCGGAGCCCATGATGACGATGTTATCGACCCGGGCACCGGTCGTACGCTGGATCTGGTAGATCTGTCCGAGCATCTCTCCGCTCGTCAGATTCCGTGCGAGGCCGTCGAGGGTCGATGCACAGAACTTACAGCCCATGCGGCAGCCGACCTGCGAGGAGATGCAGACACTGTGCCCGTGCTGGTACTCCATCCAGACGGACTCGATGACATGCCCGTCCTGCATACGGAAGATGAACTTCTTCGTACCATCGATCTTCGAAGTGAGCACCTCAACCGTTTCCGGCAGGGCTACACTGTACTCCGCACTCAGCCGATCGCGAAGTCCCTTCGAGATGTTCGTCATCTCATCGTAGTGCTCCACCAGATTCTGGTGCAGCCAGGTATAGATCTGCTTCGCACGGAACGGCTTCTCGCCCATCTCTTCGAGCAGCTTCTTCAAATCTTTGATTTCTAAATCGCGTAAATTCTTCATTCTTTTCGAAATACCGTAAGATAAAATCCGTCGGATGGCGCTCCCGGCAGGAACTTCTGCTCCTTCTCAAGGGTGAAGCCACCCTTCGCGAGGATATACTCTCGGTTGTCTTCATTTTCTTCCTTCGTCAGTGTGCAGGTAGAGTACAGCAGCTTTCCGCCCGGCTTCACATAGGCACATACCGTATCGAGGATCTCGCGCTGCAGCTTCTGCAGCTCCCGTATGCCCTCACGGCTCGCGTTGAAGCGGATATCCGGCTTCTTCCCGAGGATACCGAGACCGGAGCACGGGAGATCGGCGATGACGATATCCGCCGTTCCCTGTCCATCGGCATCCAGCAGCGTCGGGTCCGGCGTGCGTGCATCGTGCACCTGCGCCGTGATATTCGTAAGCTGCTGCCGTGTGATGTTCTGCTCGATGAGCGCCACCTTCGCTTCTGTGAGGTCCCGCGCATCGACATGGCCCGTTCCCTCGAGGAGGGCGGCGATATGACAGCTCTTACCGCCCGGTGCCGCGCAGACATCGACGACCTGATCGCCCGGCTGCGGATCGGCTTCGATGCCGACCTGCTGTGATGCATAGTCCTGAATCGTGATCTCACCGCGCTGGAAGGCCTCGCTGTGCACGATATCGCCCTCCATCTCCTCACAGTGTCCATCCTGGAAGCGCACGAAGTTTTTCTTTTCACCCTCGAGGAACCAGGCGAGCATGCGCTCGGTCTCCTCCCGCCCATAGACCTTCTTCAGTGCATCGTACATCCAGAGCGGCACACTGTAGCGGATATAGGCCGGTGTCTTTCCGGTATGGGCGAGATTATGAAAGATGATCTCCTTATCCCGGGAAACACTCCGGAGAACGCCGTTCACGAAACCGCTCAGGAAGAAGACCTTATCCTCCTGGCTCTTCACGAGCTCGACCGCCTCGTTGATGGCCGCACTGTCCGGCACCTTATCCATGTAGAGAATCTGGTAGCTGCCCATGCGGAGCACCGTCCGGACCAGCGGATCCATGTTTTTCGTATGGGTCTTACTGATCTGGTTCAGGATGAAGTCGATCTGGATCGTATACTCGAGGGTTCCCCCGACGAGTCGTGTCACAAAGGCACGGTCGCGCGGCGTCCAGTCCGGATACGCCGACAGTGCATCGCGCAGCACGATGTGCGAAAGCTTCTTCTCCTCGAGAATCTTCATAAGGCTAAGTACAGCAACAGACCGCGGCGTCGCTGCGGTCTTTTCCCTCGAAATCTCTGATATTTTCTTCTCGGGCGTCTTCACCGGACCGCGGCCCTGTTGCGGGCCTCTCCGCCCTGCGTAGGCGCCATGCTGTGCATCGCGCCGACGATGCGTTCCATGCGATCCATATCCTCCGCGCGCATCTCTCGTATCCTCTGCAGCATGCCGACCACGCGATCCGTGTGATGCACGTGTCTCTCTCGTATCCGCTGTATCTGCGGCCTTCTTTCCTGCATGCATGAATTTATGCAGCGGGCCCTCTGCCCGGGTCTTCTTCTCTCGCTGATTCTTCTTCTCCATGAATGTTCTCTGCAGTTTCCTCTCTTCAGTATACTGTGTATCGTCACACGATGCGTTTATCTTCTATCCAGTCGCTGTCCGCTGCCCTTCCATCCGTTTTCGAAGATCCGGATATCGAGACTTCGTCAGTCGTCACTTCGCCGGCTGCCCCTCGTCAGGATCAGCAGTCGGAGGAGCTGTAAGAGGGACGAAGCCGCAGCGGCGACATAGGTGAGCGCAGCCGCGGTCAGAACCGCCTTCACGCCGTCCAGTTCCTCTTCGGTCAGCACCTGATTCTCACGCAGCGTCTTCACCGCGCGGCGGGATGCATCGAACTCGACCGGAAGGGTCAGCAGCTGGATCGAGATCGCCACGATGAAGGCGATGATACCGATCTTTATGAGCGGCGTCCAGCTGATGAGGATACCGAAAAAGATCATCGGAATCGAGATCTTCGAAGCGACGGCGCAGGCCGGCGTGATCGTACGCGTCAGCACCAGTGGCCCGTAGCAGACATGATCCTGGATCGCATGCCCACACTCATGGGCCGCGACACCGATGGCCGCGATCGAGTGACTGTTGATGGTTGATTCACTCAGATTCAGTATTTTCTTACTCGGCACATAATTATCCGTCAGATTTCCAGCGATCCCCTGTACACGGACGTTCGTGATATCGTTCCGGCTCAGGATCAGGCGTGCGGCGTCCGCACCGGTGATGCCGGCACGTGCGCCGATCTTCGCATATTTCTGAAAAGTCCGGTTGACGTTGGCACTTGCCAGCATCGAGACGATGACGCCGATCAGTACCAGTACATAGGTCGGATCATAAAACATCGGATATCCATAGTAACCGTACATAGTGTTTCCTCCTGTCGTGTTATGCCCTACAGTGTACGACATATTCGTGATCAGTGTATGTGAAAATTCTGAACTTTATCTGAAGAATCCAGACGATGCCATGCACCGACCCTGTCTCCAAAAGTCAACTGCCCGGAAGAACGCCCTGCAGCGCGAGACATATGTCGTCAGGCGCTCAGAAGCGATGTCCGCGCAGGAAATCCTCGACCTTCATGCGCTTCTTACCCTCGAGCTGCAGCTCCCGGATACGAAGTGCACCCTGACCACAGCGCACCACCAGCATCTTCTGGTCAGCATATACATGACCCGCCTTCGTCCCCTCCGGCATCGTCGTGTTCCGTTCCGGCATCATCACAGCCACCTCCGGCAGCGGATACTGCTTACACTCCTCGTCTGTCAGTACATCGGCATCCCAGAGCTTCAGCTGCTTCCCACCGAGGAAGCTGTAGGCCGACGGCCATGGATTGAGACCGCGGATCTTCCGCTCGATGACCACCGCATCCTCCGTCCAGTCGATGCGACCGGAGGTCTTCGTGAAAAGACCGACCTTCGTCGCCTGAGATGCATCCTGTGCCATCGGCGTGATGCGGCCGGCCTCGAGACCCTCGAGGGTCTCCACGATGAGCTCCCCACCGAGCTTCGCCAGCTTATCGAAGAGCGTGCCGCCGGTTTCCTTCGCCTCGAGCGGAATCCGCTTCATCATCAGGATATTACCGGTATCGAGTCCCTCATCCATCTGCATGGTCGTGACGCCCGACTCGGCATCGCCGTTCAGCACGGCCCACTGCACCGGTGCCGCACCACGGTACTTCGGCAGCAGCGAGGCATGCACATTGACACAGCCATACTTCGGAATCTCGAGGATATCCTTCGGCAGGATCTGGCCGAACGCCGTCACGACGATCACATCCGGTGCGAGCGCACGCATCTCCGCCTTCAGCTCCTCATCCTTCCGGATCCGCTCCGGGGTCGCCACCTGGATCCCGTATCCCTCCGCCGCGATACGCACATCACTCTTCTGTGCCTCACCATGCCGTCCCTTCGGACGATCCGGCTGTGTAATCACGAGCGGGATCTCATAGCCCGCCTGCACCAGTGCATCGAGCGTCGCCACTGCAAAATCCGGTGTTCCCATAAATATTACCTTCAACTCATACCTCCATCCCAAGGGCATCTGGAATATATATAACATAGCCGTTCAGTCATGGGGTCCCAGAGGACCGTCACTGAAGCCATACGAAGAGACCGTGTGAAATCAATTCAGGTCTCCTTAGCGGCACCAGGTTTCAGAGGACCTGGCTGATCACTCGAAGTCTTCGAACTCCTCCTCATCGAGGCTCTCGTAGTTCACATCCTCGAGCTCCCCCTCGACCTTCGAGGTATAGAGGATGCCGTGCAGGTGGTCGTTCTCATGTGCCATCGCACGTGCGAGCAGTCCCTCACAGTCGAAGGCATACGGCTGCATGTTCGCATCGAGTGCCTCGACATGCACCTTCATCGCTCTCGTCACCACGCCCTGCTTACCCGGTACGGACAGACAGCCCTCATCACCGGTCTGGGTCTCGTCGCCGATCGGCGTCACCGTCGGATTGATGCAGATATAGCGCTGACCGTCACCGATGTCGATGACGAACAGCTGACGAAGGATGCCGACCTGCGGTGCGGCGAGTCCGACACCGTTCGCCGCATACATGGTTTCAAACATGTCGTTGATGAGGTCGATGGTACGGTCCGTCACCGCCTTCAGCGGCTTACACTCCTTCTCCAGAATCGGGTCTCCAATTTCACGAATGGTTCTTAATGCCATAATACTCTCCTAACTACTGTAAATCATAATTTAACAGCACGAGACCACGACGGTCGTGCTGACGTACACGTTCGGTAAAACGATCCCGTAACTTGATGATTATATCATGGGACGGGTGTTTGATATAGACGATTTTTCGATAGACGTCGTTGATCCGGTAGACTGAGGCCTCGAGCGGACCGATGAGCTCGGCACCCTCGGCACTGCAGTCGAGCTGAAATCCCTCCGCCGCCGCAGCACTCACCATGGAGAGAAAATCCTCATCCTTACTGGCGAGCTGGATCGTCATGAGGCGTTCCGTCGGCGGATAGCCCATCAGCTTCCGGAAGCGGAACTCCTTTTCGTAGAAGGCCCTGTAGTCCTGCCGCTTCGACAGCACGATCGCATAGTGATCCGGCTGATAGGTCTGGATGATGACCGTACCGGCCTGCGCACCACGACCTGCCCGCCCGGCTGCCTGGGTCAGCAGCTGGAAGGTGCGTTCCGACGCCTTGAAGTCCGGCGCTGAGAGATTCAGGTCTGCAGCGATGAGCCCGACGAGGGTCACATCCGGGAAGTCATGTCCCTTGACGATCATCTGGGTCCCGATCAGGATGTCGGCCTGATGCTTCCGGAACTTTTCGAGGATACGCTCGTGGTCCCCCTTCCGCTTCGTCGTATCCGCATCCATACGGAGGACCGACGCCGTCGGGAAGACCTTCTTCACATAGCTTTCGAGCTTCTCCGTACCGAAGCCGAAGGGTGCGAGATACGGACTGCCGCAGCTCGGGCAGAGCTTCATGAGCCGTGTCTGGTAGCCGCAGTAGTGGCAGCGCAGGGAAGCGTCCCGATGCAGGGTCAGCGTGATATCACAGTGCGGGCACTTCAGTGCCTCACCGCAGCTCCGGCAGGACACGAAATTCGAGTAGCCGCGCCGGTTCATGAAGAGCATGATCTGCTCCTTCTTCTCGAGCTTCTCCTGCATGAGCGTATAGAGCCGCTCCGAGAGGATGCTCCGGTTTCCCTTCGCCAGCTCCGCACGGAGGTCGATGATCTCGGTCTCCGCCAGCTGTGCGCCGGCATGGGCCCGCTCCAGCAGCTCAAGCAGCTGCACCTCGCCCTGGAGAGCGGCACTGTAGATTGCGAGGGAAGGCGTCGCCGATCCATAGAGCACCGGACAGCCCGCGAGACGTGCCCGCTCATACGCGACATCCCGCGTCTCGTAGCGGGGTGCGGTCTCCGACTTGTACGCCGACTCATGCTCCTCGTCCATGATGATGAGGCCGAGCCGCTCGAACGGCGCAAACACGGCCGAACGTGGGCCGATGAGGACATTGACCTCGCCGCGCTCACACTTCGTATACTGCTCGAAGCGCTCGCCGATGCTCATCCGGGAATTCAGGATCGCGACCCTGCCCTGAAAGCGGGTCGATACGCGGCGGACCGTCTGGTAGGTGAGCGAGATCTCCGGAATCAGCAGGATGACCTGATCCCCGCGCCGGATGACCTCCTCCATGATATGGAGGTAGACCTCGGTCTTCCCGGAGCCTGTGATACCGTGCAGCAGATAGCGCGGCACATCCATGACCTGCGAAGCCGTGCGCTTCGCCACACAGTCCTGAACCCCCGCGATGACGACACCGGCAGCCTGTGCCTGTGCCGGATTCAGATCGTGGTACTCATCCTGCTCGTTCTGATACATGCGAATCGGGTCGATGCGGCGGGCGTTCTTTCGCACGGTCCGGCGCACCGGCAGCACCGTCTTCAGGCACTGGTTCATCGTCGTCCCGTATTCGGTCGACATCCAGGCGGCGAGGTGGATGAGCTGCTCCTGTACGGAGATGGCATCCGGGATCACCGCGGCGATATCCTTCACCTTCGACGGATCATAGTCGAAGGTTTCCCGAAGACCGACGACGTAGCCGGTTTTCTCCGCATTGGACGCACCAAAGGGGATCGTGACACGATCCCCCACGTGAAGATCCATGCCCTCCGGAATATGATAGGTATAGGCACGATCCAGTGCTTCGTTTGTGATGTCAATGATGATTTCTGCGTACATCAGCGCTGTTCCTGTCTGAAGTCACGCACGATCTCGGACAGCTTCATGCTGTTCGAGCCCTTGAAGAGGATGACATCCCCGCTGCAGGCGATGGCATGAAGGGTGTTGCGGAGCTCCTCGAGATCCGTGAAGTATTCGATCGTCGGCATGCTGCGTGCTGCCTCGTCCCCGATCGGCTTATGCGGCTCAGCGACCGCGTTCTGTATACCCTCACCGATGGCGGCAGCCCGCTCTCCGTACAGGAAGACCACATCGATCGGCAGGGTCGCGAGGTAGCTTCCCACCTCGCGGTGATAATCCAGCGTCTTTTCACCGAGCTCGAGCATGTCGGCAAGCACCGCGATGTGGCGTTTTCCCTCGAGGGTGGCGAGGGCCTCCAGCCCTGCCTTCATCGATGCCGGTGATGCGTTATAGGCATCATCGATGATGAGGACGTCCTCCTTCGTACGGAAGGTCGCTCCACGGCCGGCGAGCCCGGAGAAGTTCTCGAGCGCATGCTGCGCAGCCGCTTCATCGACACCGAGCGCCGTCGCGATGTGCATCGCGGCCGAAGCATTCTGAAGCATATGGCTGCCCTTCACCATGAGGTGAACATCATAATCCTTCATTTCATAAGACCGGAGCTCGATCGTTTGCTCCGTCGCGATACCGAAGGCATGGATCTCCTCGAGCGTCAGCTTCGAGAGGATCGCGTCGTCCATGTTCAGGTAGAGCGCGCCGCCCTCCCGCATACCGTCGAGGATGTGCAGCTTCTCCCGGAGGATGTTCTCCTGGGTCTTCAGCTGCTCGATGTGGGCGATGCCGATGTTCGTCATCACTGCCATATCGACACAGGCGATCTGCGCGATCCGGGTCATCTCTCCCGGCTCCGACATGCCGAGCTCGATCACCGCCGCCTCCGCGCCGGAGCGGGCCATCTGGAACATGGTGATCGGAACGCCCACCTGGGAGTTCGCATTGCCCGCCGTCTGAAAGACCTTCTTTCCGGCCGCGAGGGCGGTCGCGATCATGCTGCGGGTCGTGGTCTTACCGACCGAGCCGGTGACTCCGATGACGGTGCCGTGGAACTTCTTCCGCTCCATGTAACCGATCTCCTGCAGTGCCTTCGTCGTGTCCGGGACCTGATAGAAGCGGACCGCCGGATGCTTCGCCTGCATCGCCTCGATCGGGCGGGAGCTGAGCACGGCGACTGCGCCGTTCGCGATGGCCATATCGATATAATCATGTCCATCGCTGTGCTCACCGATGATCGGCACGAAGAGGGCATGCTGCATTTTCTTACGCGAGTCGAGCACGATGTCCTCGATGCCCTCGTCACTGAATCCGAAACTGATATCCGCTGTGTTCATACTGTTCTCCTAGAAAGTCTGTTCTGCAGCTCTCTGATAAACGTCCATACTGCAGGTCCTGGATGCCATGCTGCATCACATCATACCCGGAGGCTGTGATCCGCCCGGACATACATGGCAGCGAACTACACCACTGTCAAAGCTGATACTTCGCTGCTGTCTCGAGGATGACCTCCCGGTCGAGGAAGTGGGTACGCACGCCCTTCACCTCCTGGTAGTCCTCATGTCCCTTTCCGATCACGGCGATCATGTCTCCCTTCTCGGCATGGGTCATCGCATATTCGATGGCCTCACGGCGATCCGGAATCTCGACATAGTGTCCGCCGGCCGGAACCAGGGTGGACTTAATATCAGCGATGATGTCCGTCGTCTCCTCATCACGGGAATTATCCGCTGTGAGGATGCTGAGATCTGCAAACTCGGCCGCGGCCTTCCCCATGCCGTAGCGACGGTCCTTCGCACGGTTGCCACCGCAGCCGAAGACCACGACGAGGCGCTTCGGCTGAAGCTCCCGCAGGGTGCTGAGCAGATTTTCCATCGCCATCTCGTTGTGCGCGTAGTCGACGAGCACGGACATCGTATCGTTCGTAAAAACGATCTGCGTACGCCCATCGACATGCACACGCCGGAAGGCGCTCGTAATCGCGCGATGCGGGATCCCGATCAGCGACAGTACGGAAATCGCGGCCATCGCATTGTAGACATTGTACTTCCCAGGCAGATCCATCTGGATCGCGAGATCCGTGTGGCCACTCACATCGAAGCTGATCCCGACGAAGTCCGGACGGTTCACATGCTCGATGTTGTCAGCCATAAAATCTGCCGTGCGGTCGATCGCATAGGTGAACATCTTGCACGGCGCACCGGCGAGGAGCTCATCCGCATAATCTGCATCGAGGTTGATGATGCCGACACGGGACTGTTTGAAGATGCAGCTCTTATAGTACTTGTACTCCTCGAAATCCGCGTGCTCGTTCGGTCCGATGTGATCCGGCTCGATGTTCGTGAAGATGCCATAGTCGAAGGTGATGGCGTCGACACGGTGGAGCTTGAAGGCCTGGCTGGAGGCTTCCATCACGACATAATCACAGCCCTCATCCCGCATCATGCGGAAGTAGTGCTGGAGATCATAGGACTCCGGGGTCGTGTTCTTCGTCGGGAGATGATGCCCGCAGTACTCGACACCGGTCGTACCGATGCAGCCGACCTTCTCGCCGGCGTCCTCGAGGATCTGCTTTATCATGTGGGCGGTGGTCGTCTTTCCCTTCGTTCCGGTGATGGCGATGACCGTCATCTCCCGGCTCGGATGGTCGAAGCGTGCCGCACTGAGCGCCGCGAGGGATGCCCGCGCATTCTCGACACGGATGATCGCAACCTCCTCCGGCACGTTCTCGAGCACAAGCCCGAAGCAGGAAGGGTCTTCCTCGATCACGATGGCCTGACAGCCTTGCGCGATGACCGCCGGGATGAAACGATGCGCATCGACATTCGCGCCCTTCATCGCGTTGAAGACGGTCCCCGCTACTGCTTTTCTCGAATCAAACACGACCTCCTGGACCTCCGGAACCGAAGCATCTCCATGGATGGTCTCATACTTTATGTCACTCAGCCAGTCTACAAACTTCGCCATAATCTTTCTCTTTTCGTCTTTAAAGTAGATCGGCCCTCCAGGGATACCAGAGGGCCGCAACAGCGATCATCAGAAGAGTCCGGTGATCTTTCCGTCATTCACATCGATGCCGAACGCAGCCGGCTTCTTCGGAAGACCCGGCATGGTCATGATGTCACCGGTGAGGCAGACCACGAAGCCGGCACCCGCCGATACATAGGCATCACGGACCGTGATACGGAAGCCGGTCGGACGGCCGAGCTTCTTCGCATCATCGCTCAGACTGTACTGCGTCTTCGCCATGCAGACTGGAACCTGGCCGAAGCCGAGCTCGGTGAGCTTATCGAGGGCCTTCCGTGCCTTCGGCTCGTAATTTACGCCATCCGCGCCGTAGATCTTCGTCGCTACGGCTTCGATCTTCTGATAGAGATTATCATCGAGCTTCTGTACCGGCGTAAAATGTGCCTCCTTCTTCTCGAGGGTAGCCAGCAGGGTCTTCGCCAGCTCGACACCGCCCTTTCCGCCTTCCCCATGCACCTTGGAGAGCGCGAACTCTGCGCCACGTTCACGGCAGAAGTTCTCGACGAACTGAAGCTCGGCCTCGGTATCTGTCGCGAACTGATTGATGGCCACGACGACCGGGATGCCATAGCTCTGCAGGTTCTCGATGTGCTTCTCGAGGTTTACGATACCCTTTGCAAGTGCATCGAGGTTCTCACCGGCGAGCTCGGTCTTCGGAACGCCACCGTTATACTTCAGTGCGCGAACGGTAGCGACGAGTACGGCCGCATCCGGCTGGAAGCCGGCCATCTGGCACTTGATGTCGAAGAACTTCTCGGCACCGAGATCGGCACCGAAGCCGGCCTCCGTGACCGCAATCTCACCGAGCTTCAGTGCGAAACGGGTCGCCTGGACGGAGTTACAGCCATGGGCGATGTTCGCGAACGGGCCGCCATGCACGAGGGCCATGTTATGCTCGAGGGTCTGGATGATGTTCGGCTTGATGGCATCCTTCA
>CABTMH010000201.1 GCA_902485915.1 uncultured Oribacterium sp.
GGTGGACAGCGTTTCGGAGAGATGGAGGTATGGGCACTCGAGGCGTACGGTGCGGCTTATACACTGCAGGAGATTCTGACCATGAAGTCCGATGATGTTGCAGGCCGTGTAAAGACCTACGAGGCGATCATCAAGGGCCAGAATATCCCGGCACCGGGTGTTCCGGAGTCCTTCAAGGTTATGCTGAAGGAGCTTGAGGCTCTCTGCCTGGATGTACGCGTTCTCGATGAGAATCAGAACGAGATCGAGATCACAGAGGATCTCTATGATGCAAACCAGGATATGCACCGTCTTCTTTCCGGTGGTGACAGCCGCTATGAGCGTAGTGAAAATTACGGACAGTACGGCTACGAGACCCAGGAGTTTAAGGATGGCGAGCTTGTAAACAGCGCTGAAGAGAACGCAGCGGAGGATGATTATATAAGTGATAGCGACGATGCACTTGCATCCGCGATTTCTGCAGATCTCTCCGATGATGGCGATTTCAGCGAGGATACAGACTCGGATATGTTCGATGACGGTGACAGCGCGGTTTCCCAGTCGGATGACGACTACGGCGACGGCGATCATGAATAATAGGAGGAAAGATGGCACAGCTTGATAATATAAATAAGCCTGTTCAGTTTGATTCGATCAAGATCGGCCTGGCTTCTCCGGATAAGATTCTGGAGTGGTCCCACGGCGAAGTGAAGAAGCCGGAGACCATCAACTACAGAACGCTGAAGCCGGAGAAGGATGGACTCTTCTGTGAGCGTATTTTCGGACCGGTCAAGGACTGGGAGTGCCACTGCGGCAAGTATAAGAAGATCCGCTATAAGGGCGTCATCTGTGACCGCTGCGGTGTTGAGGTGACTAAGTCCTCCGTTCGTCGTGAGCGTATGGGACACATCGCACTGGCGGCGCCGGTTTCTCATATCTGGTATTTCAAGGGTATCCCGTCCAGAATGGGCCTGATCCTCGACATCAGCCCGCGAATTCTGGAGCGTGTGCTCTATTTCGCAAGCTATGTTGTACTCGATAAGGGTGAGACCGGCCTGGATTACAAGCAGATCCTCTCCGAGAAGGAGTACAGAGATGCGATCGAGCAGTATGGCTATGGCTCCTTCCGTGCAGGCATGGGCGCAGAGGCTGTACTGGAGCTGCTTCGTGGTATCGATCTCGAGAAGGAGTATGCAGAGCTTCGTCAGGAGCTCGACGATGCTTCCGGCCAGAAGAGAACCAGAATCGTGAAGCGTCTCGAGGTCGTGGAGGCCTTCCGTTCCTCTGGTAATAAGCCGGAGTGGATGATCCTCACGAACCTTCCGGTGATTCCACCAGACCTTCGTCCGATGGTTCAGCTCGATGGTGGCCGTTTCGCAACCTCCGATCTGAACGATCTCTATAGAAGAATCATCAACCGTAACAACCGTCTGGCTCGTCTCCTCGAGCTGGGCGCTCCGGAAATCATCGTACGTAACGAGAAGCGTATGCTGCAGGAGGCAGTCGATGCGTTGATCGATAACGGCCGTCGTGGACGTCCGGTGACCGGCCCGGGTAACCGTGCCCTGAAGTCCCTTTCTGATATGTTAAAGGGTAAGCAGGGACGTTTCCGTCAGAACCTGCTCGGTAAGCGAGTAGATTACTCCGGACGTTCGGTTATCGTCGTAGGACCTGAGCTGAAGATCTATCAGTGCGGTGTTCCGAAGGAGATGGCCCTCGAGCTGTTCAAGCCGTTCGTGATGAAGGAGCTGGTACAGTCCGGTAAGGCCCACAACATCAAGAACGCGAAGAAGATGGTTGATCGTCTGGATCCGCAGGTATGGGACATCCTCGAGGATGTCATCAAGGGTCACCCGGTTATGCTGAACCGTGCCCCTACCCTGCACAGACTCGGTATCCAGGCCTTCGAGCCGACCCTCGTCGAGGGTAAGGCCATCAAGCTTCACCCGCTCGTATGTGCGGCCTTTAACGCCGACTTCGATGGTGACCAGATGGCGATCCACCTTCCGCTGACACAGGAAGCGCAGGCAGAGTGCAGATTCATGCTGCTTTCTCCGAATAACCTCCTGAAGCCGTCGGATGGTGGTGTAGTAGCCGTTCCTTCACAGGATATGGTACTCGGTATCTACTATATTACACAGGCGCGTCCGGGTGAGCCGAATGAGGGGATGTTCTTCAAGAGCATCAACGAGGCGATCCTCGCGAAGGAGAACGGCTACATCTCGATGCACACCCTGATCAAGTGCAGAATCCGTAAGGTCGTAAAGGCAGAGGATGGCACCGAGAAGATCATCGAGGGTGTTGTGAATACCACGGTAGGTCGTCTGATTTTCAACGAGATCATCCCACAGGATCTCGGCTTCGTGGATCGTTCGATTCCGGGCAACGAGATACTTCCGGAGATTGACTTCATCGTAAAGAAGAAGGATCTCAAGAAGATTCTGGAGAGAGTCATGGACGTACATGGTGCTACCCAGACTGCCCTCACCCTGGATGATATCAAGGCGATGGGCTATAAGCAGTCCACCATCGCGGCGATGACCGTATCCATCTCGGATATGACCGTTCCGGCGAGCAAGCAGAAGCTGCTGGCAGACGCACAGGCCATCGTTGACAAGATCGCACGCAACTATCGCCGTGGTCTCGTTACCGAGGAGGAGCGTTACCAGGAAGTCATCGATACCTGGAAGAAGACCGATGATCAGCTGACCAAGGATCTTCTCGGCGGTCTCGATGCATACAACAACATCTTCATGA
>CABTMH010000202.1 GCA_902485915.1 uncultured Oribacterium sp.
AGGGGTAGCATATCAGTACAGTACTCCGGGGGCGTGATTGCATGATCGTTTTTACTACATTGAAATCCAGCCGAAGGCGTTTGCGATCGAGCTGATCAGGATGATCGCGGCGAATACCGGGCAGAGGAAGCGGATCATGAAGGCGAAGATCTTCTTCCGCCTGAACGGTGCACCGTTTGTGGTGACCTCCTCTTCGATCTTCTCTACACCGATCACTCTCGAGACGAGCAGGCAGGTAGCGATCGCGGCGATCGGCATCATGACAGTGTTCGTGAGGAAGTCGAAGAAATCCAGGAACTGCATGCCGATGATGGTGACCTCTGCGAGTGGACCATAGCCGAGGGCGGACAGGCTGCCGAGGGATACGATGATGAGTCCGATGATGGTCGTCGATTTCTTACGGCTCCACTTGAACTCATCTTCGAAGGTCGAAACAGCACTTTCGGTCAGTGCGATGGAGCTCGTGAGTGCGGCGAAGAGCACCAGCACGAAGAACAGCACACCGGTCAGTGTTCCGAAGCCCATGCTTGCGAAGACCTTCGGGATCGTGATGAACATGAGGGACGGACCGGCCTGAAGGGTCGCTGCATCACCGCCGCTGAAGGCGAAGACAGCCGGGATGATCATGAGCCCCGCCATGATGGCGATGGCGGTATCGAAGATCTCGACCTGCTCGGTCGCGGCTTCGATTTCTGTTTCCTTCCGCATATAGGAGCCGAAGGTGACGAGGATACCCATGGCGATGGACAGGGAGTAGAACATCTGTCCCATCGCGCTTACGACGGTCATCCAGGAGAAGTTCTTCACATTTGGTACGAGGAAGTACTTCACACCCTCGATGGCCCCCGGTCTCGTCACGGAATAGACGGCGATGATCACGGATAACACGACGAGGATCGGCATCATAAACTTCGATACACGCTCGATTCCGTTCTGCACACCAGCATAGATGATGGCGATGACGATGACAGAAAAGACGATGAAGCAGATCTCCGGTGAAAGGCCGTCGGAGATGAATGCACCGAAGTAGCCGTCCTGTGCGATGAGCTGCGTCTGTCCACTGATGTACTCGGCGAGGTACTTGATGACCCAGCCGCCGATGACAGAGTAATATGGCACGATGAGGATCGGGATGATCGCATTGATCCAGCCACCGACAGAAAGCCACTTCGACTTTCCGAAGCTGTCATACGCACCGACCGGACTCTTCTTCGTCTTACGACCGAGTGCGGTCTCGGCGATGATCATCGTGTAGCCGAAGGTCATCGCGAGGAAGATGTAGACGATCAGGAAGATACCTCCACCGTACTTCGCCGCGAGGTATGGAAATCGCCAGATATTACCGAGTCCTACCGAAGCGCCTGCTGCCGACAGAACGAACCCGATCTTGCCGGAGAACGAGCTTCTCTTTTTATGCTGATTCATAATCACATGTCTCCCTTTAATTTAAAGCACTAAAGTCAGACATTAACATAAAGTGAAGTTATAAACAAGTCTTTATATGAAATTCACTTTTATCTTCCATAACTGTGGTCACTGTTCACACGTGTACTGACCAGGCAGGTGGGGCAGCTGGATGTTTTACTGAAAACCAGATTTGGAAAGTTGACAGACTATGCTATACTGATACAGGTATAGTCTGCAAAATGGGCAGACGTTTCTACCAAGCGCCAAACAGCTTGACTACCATCAGGATAGTCAGCTTTTTTTATGCTTTTTTCGGAAGTCTGCAGCGCGATTCGATGGCGCAGGCGGCAGACTTCGAACCGGCATGGATGAATGATTTTATTTTTGGAGGTATTCCTATGAGTATGTATGATGTCTTAATTATCGGTGCGGGCCCGGGTGGTATCTTCACTGCCTACGAGCTGATCGAGCGCCGTCCGGATCTGAAGATCGCGATTTTCGAGCACGGTCACGAGCTCAGCCGTCGTAAGTGCCCGATCGATGGCGAGAAGATCAAGTCCTGCATTCACTGTTCGTGCTGCTCGATCATGAGCGGCTTCGGTGGTGCGGGCGCTTTCTCTGATGGAAAGTACAACATCACGAACGATTTCGGCGGCACGCTCTACGAGTATATCGGAAAGAAGAACGCCATCGAGCTGATGGAGTATGTCGATAAGATCAACCTCAAGTTCGGCGGCGAGGGCACGAAGCTCTACTCGACGGCCGGCACGAAGTTTAAAAAGACCTGCATGCAGCATGGTCTCCATCTCCTCGATGCATCCGTACGTCATCTCGGCACCGACATCAACTACGTCGTGCTCGAGCATCTCTATGATCACCTGAAGGATAAGATCGATTTCTACTTCGACTGCTGCATCGACACCGTCGAGAAGACCGAGGAGGGCTATAAGGTCTACAGCGGCGAGCGGTCCTTCGAAGGAAAGAAGTGCGTGATTTCAGCCGGTCGAAGCGGCAGTAAGTGGATGGAAAAGGTCTGTGCGGACCTCGAGATCCCGACGAACTCCAACCGTGTGGACCTCGGCGTACGTGTCGAGCTGCCGGCCGAGATCTTCTCGGACCTCACCGACGAGCTCTACGAGAGTAAGATCGTCTACCGCACCGAGAAGTACGAGGATAACGTCCGCACCTTCTGTATGAATCCGAAGGGTGCCGTGGTCAATGAAAACACAAACGGCATCGTCACCGTAAACGGCCACAGCTATGAGGATCCCGCGAAGCAGACGAAGAACACGAACTTCGCACTGCTCGTGGCGAAGCACTTCTCCGAGCCGTTTAAGGATTCGAACGAATATGGTGAGAGCATCGCGCGTCTCAGCAACATGCTCGGCGGCGGTGTCATCGTGCAGCGCTTCGGCGACCTCATCCGTGGCAAGCGCAGTACAGAGCAGCGCATCCGGGAGTCCTTCACCGTACCGACACTGAACGCAGCCGCCGGTGACCTGAGCCTCGTGCTCCCGAAGCGTATCCTCGACGGCATCATCGAGATGATCTACGCCCTCGATAAGGTCGCACCAGGTACCGCAAACGACGACACCCTGCTCTATGGTGTCGAGGTCAAGTTCTACAACATGGAGGTAGAGGTCGACGAGAACCTCATGACCCGACACGACGGACTATACGTCATCGGTGACGGGAGTGGCATCACCCACTCCCTGTCACACGCCTCCGCAAGTGGCGTATATGTCGCACGTCAGCTGACGAAGTAAAGAGAGCCCCGGACCGGCAACGGCAGCACATCGCTGCAGCTGCCGGTCTTTTTTTCGTAACCGCCTCGAGTGTAACCGTCCAGGCTCCAGGCAGTGGAACGACGGTTAGTATGGGGCCATCATGGGTGCCGTACTGGTGGGCGGCCTCGTCGAGGGTATCCTCGGCCTCTTCGCGAAGTACTGGATCCGGCTGATCTCGCCGATCGTTTCCGCGAGTGTCGTGACGGCCATCGGTTTCTCACTGCTCAGTGTCGGTGCCGCTTCCTTCGGTGGTGGTACCGGCAGCGCCGACTTCGGTTCGGTTCAGAACTGGATCCTCGGCCTGATCACACTGACCTGCTGCATCCTCTTCCACATCTTCGCGAAGTCCTTCTGGAAGCAGCTCTCGGTTCTGTTCGGGCTGATCGTCGGCTACGTCGTGGCGGTCTGCATGCACATGGTCGACTTCTCTTCCCTCGCGGGCACCTCGATCATCGCGATCCCGCAGCTGATGCCGTTCCATATGGAGTTCCGTGCGGATGCGATCTTTTCGACGGTACTCATCTTCCTCGTGTCAGCTACAGAGACCATCGGTGATACCTCGGCGCTGGCAGCGTCTGGTTTAGGTCGTGATGCGACGGAGAAGGAAACGTCTGGATCCATCGCCTGCGACGGTTTCATCAGCTCGCTGTCCTCTATCTTCGGCTGCCTGCCGATCACCTCGTTCAGTCAGAACGTCGGACTCGTCGCGATGACGAAGGTCGTCAATCGTTTCACCATCGCGACCGGTGCCGTGATCATGATTCTCGCCGGCATCTTCCCGATGTTCGGTGAGCTGCTCGCGACCCTTCCGGATGCCGTACTCGGCGGCTGCACCATCATGATGTTCGGTACCATCGTCGTCAGTGGCCTTCAGATGATCAGTAAGTGCGGCTTCTCACAGCGGAACACCGTCATCGCTGCCCTGTCGCTCAGTATCGGACTCGGCTTCACCCAGTGCCAGGATCTCTTCGCGATCTTCCCGGATATCATACAGACCGTATTCGCGCAGAACTGCGTCGCGGTCGTCTTCGTCGTGGCGATCGTTCTGAACCTGATCCTCCCGGCAAACATGGAAGCCGTACAGGAGTGATCGATGCCGACCGGCAGTTTATGGGATCTGACCCCATAAACTGCAACTTTAGATTTTGTTTATAAAAAATTTAATGGGGTCAGATCCCTATTACGAAAGAACAGGGGATGCAGTGATGCATCCCCTGTTCCTTATTCACAGTGATAGCGTGATCGCTCAGTCCATGGTGTTCAGTCAGCTGCAGAACGACTCGGCTATAACGAAGCTGTAACGTGATCACGGTCCTCAACGGATGAGTACGCCGTCCGATCCGAAGACGCGGACGCGTCCGTCGATGTACTTCGTGCCGGTCGTCATCACACCGCGCGGGTTACCGCTGTTCGGGTCGAGGTAGTAGTATGCACCGTTCAGGTTCAGCCATCCGGTCATCACGGCCCCATAGCTGCCATCATGATTCGGGTTAAGATAGTACCACTGGCCGTTTACATTGAGCCAGCCCGACTGAAGAGCGCCGAAGGTACCATCGTGGTTCGGATTCAGGTAGAACCAGCGACCGCCATCCTGCTGCCAGCCGGACAGGAGACGTCCATAGCTGCCGTCATGTGCCTGATTCAGAAGGAACCAGTGCCCCGTCTGATCCTGGATCCAGCCTGCCATCATCGCGCCGCTCTGCGGATTGCAGTAGTACCAGTTGCTGCCGTCATAGACCCAGCCGGTCATCATGCGACCGTTACTGAAGTAGTACCAGTAGTTGTTGATCACCTGCCAGCCGTTGCCGCTGACGCTTCCACCGGTCGACGGTGAAGTAGTGCTGCCGACGCCGCCGCTACGCGCGAGTACATCGTACCAGGTTGCATAGTCCGTGAAGTACTCATCGGTGTCGATGCCGGTGATGCCGCCGGAGATGTAGACCCACTTACTCGGTGCCAGATGCGGGTTCGAGCTCTTCGCATCCGCTGCCCGGATCGCGATGCCGCGGATATACGCAGACTGCTTATACTTGTTACTGCCGGTGTACTGCTTGTTATAGCTGCCGACCTGAATCGTGGAACCGGTGACACTGCCGCCCTTCGTCCGGTACTCGCCGTCCTGATCGACGTAGCTCACCACGAATTCGATCTTCGACGCGCCGTTTCGGTTAATGCTTACAGAGCTGTCCCGCCCGCTCGACTGGGTCTTCGACTTGCTGCCCTTCACACTGTCAAAATCCGTTTCGAAGGACGGTGCCGCGAGACGGACATACGGATAGGCCTTAAACTTGATGGTCAGCTCACTGTCGTCCCAGCCGCTCGTCGTTTTCTTCGTGATTTCTGTGATTCCGTTTCCGGTCACCTGGATGCTGTTCGCGTTCGGGAAGTAGTAGCCCCGGTCTGCGGTGAGGGTTAATGTATAGCTCACCGGGTTCTTACCTGAAGCGAGGGAAGTGTCGCTGGCCGATACCGTGCAGTCAAACACCTCATAGCCATACTGGGAGCTGATGTCGATCGTCGGCTCGTTGTAGCCATCGGCGATGTTCGTATCGCCGTCGATCGTAAAGGTGAAATTCACGGAGTTGATTGCTGTGGCTGCCAGAGCGGTGAATGAGGTCAATGCCGCGAGAATCACAGCCGAAGCGAAAAGTTTAAATGTGCGGTGCTTCATAGGATGCTCCTTTCATCGTAGAGTGCAAAGGCAGTCGGCATAAGTAAGCGAGGGCCTGCTGTGTGTCGGCTTCGCATCGAGCCTGCAATTGCGAATATGGCGGATAAAAATAACTTCCTCTATCATTCATATTACAGAATTAAATTCTTAATATCAATATCGCGCATCTTACAGTTTCGCCACAGTTTCTTAAGAAATTTCACTTCGGCAGCTCAAGGAGGCCATCCGCGGAGCTGCCATCGAAGGTTTCTGTGATCTGCTGTCCGTCCGCAGACCATGAAATCAGGATTCGGATATGTTCAACACCTCATATATTTGCTTTAAATTATCAATCTCGTAGGTTACCTTTGCCCCAACTCTATTCTCAATCTTGAATGGATTATACCAACAGGTATCTATTCCAGCATTGTTACCGCCGATGATATCGCTTGTAAGTGAATCGCCCACGATAATCATATTAGCGGCAGCAGCTCCTTCTATTCTTTCGAATACCGCGTCAAAAAATCCCATACTTGGTTTTTCATGTCCGATATAATCTGAGATAAATACATCAATCAACAGCTTATCCAAACCGGAATTCTTAAGTTTTCTCTCCTGCGCCACGTGAGTTCCATTTGTCACGGCATACTGGCGGTACCCTCTGTTATTCAGATCCTTTATGATCTCAGATGCATTGTCTCTGAATACGCATGTATCCGCTAATCGAAGCTGATATTCCTTATTAAATGCCGTTGCCTTTGATTCATCTAACCCCTGTGATGCAAAGAATTCCTCGAATCTACCCACCAGGACACGCTCTTTTGATATTTCTCCTCGTTCCAGCGCTTCCCAGTATTTGATGTTGATTACAGAATAGTTCTTTAACATTTCATCTGTACATGTTCCCAGCTCAAATTTCTTAAAGCAGGAAAGGATGGCTACGCGCTCGGCCTCAGAAAAGTCCAACAGGGTTCCGTCTATGTCCCAAAGGATTACCTTATATTTGTTCATGATTTGACTATATCCTCTCCTATCTCGATTTTTGGCCTGAATTAGAACTGTACGAATGCTTTATATACCTTTGATTCTTGCTTATTATCATGCCATAACTATATTTTTATACAACAGCTTACGAAAAATTCCGATTTATCTTATAGTACCATCAACAGCGTACCGGCCCCGATCAGTGCACAGCCGGCAACGGCCTTCACCGATATCTCTTCATGCAGCAGCACAAACGCAAGTACGAGGGCGATGACCACGCTCAGCTTATCGATCGGCACCACCTTCGAAGCCTCTCCGATCTGCAGCGCACGGTAGTAGCAGAGCCATGACGCACCGGTCGCGAGTCCGGACAGAATCAGAAACAGCCAGCTCCTCCGGCTGATCGAAGTGATGCCGCTCTGGGCATGCGTCATAAACACCATCCCCCATGCCATCGCGAGGACCACCATCGTCCGAATCGCCGTCGCAAGATTCGAATTCACACCTTCGATCCCGATCTTCGCAAGAATCGATGTCAGCGCTGCAAACACCGCAGACAGTAACGCGAAAAGAAACCACATAACAGATGCCTCCATCCAAGTCATTCCGTTGCGCTTTTCGAAAGCGTATGCTCCTATCATACACCTTCGGCCGATACCTTCAACTGAAAGTTGTCACCGCAGAAGTCACACTCCTCGGTCTTCGCAATGATTTATAACCGTCCTCATTTACTGTGGTTTGCCAATGTCTCCACCAGCAGTCCATCACATCCCTCCGCGATCTGTGCTGCGCACGCATCGAATTACTCTTACTCTAAAGAGTCAAAATGACACTTGGAGTCAAGCATTTGATACTTTGAAATCGCCTTGCCTTAATACCCAATCCTAAAATAATCCAAATACGCTTTATACTTGTCCTGTGCGGTCAGGCAGGTATCGGTTAGATAGCCTTTTTCGTTGTCCCATTCCTTCAATCCACGGTAATAGAACATCTTCAGATCGTCCTCGATGATGAACGGAACGATAGTGTATTTCAGGCACTCCTTAAACATGATGAGTCTGCCCACACGACCGTTGCCATCCTGAAACGGATGAATCCGCTCAAACTTCACATGAAAGTCCAGAATATCTTCAAAGGTCTTTTCTTCCTTAGCGTTATATTCCGTCAGCAGGGCCTTCATTTGATCGGCAACTTCTTCCGGAAGGGCTGTATCTATGCCGCCAACTTCATTCGGAAGCTTCTTATAATCGCCAACAGCAAACCAATCTTTTCTGGAATCGCTGGTGCCATTCTTCAAAACCAAGTGCAACTCTTTGATGAATTTTTCCGTCAAGGCTGCTTTTGCGTGATCAATCATCATGTCAATGCAGCGGAAGTGATTTGCCGTTTCGATCACATCATCTACATTGAGCACTTCTTTTTCTACACCGATGGTGTTGGTTTCAAAGATATATCGAGTCTGATCGTGGGTCAGGCGGCTTCCTTCCATATGGTTGGAATTATATGTCAATTCGATCTGTGTTTTATGGTAGATCCCACCGGGATATTTACTTGCCTTCTGCTCTTTCAGAATATCCAGCAGAGTAGTTGGTTCTTCTTTTCTTTTGTTGGTGCGCTCCGGCTTTTCTGCGTTTTCCGGAATGTTCCATGTCTTACCGGTCAGAAACGCACCGTTCACACGCCCCTGGGCGCAGTAATTTCGAACACTGCGCTCGGACACATCCCACTTTTTCGCTATTTCAGCAACAGAAAGATATCGCATCTATGATCCTCCACCATAAAATCCATCAATAAACTATGGGAATCTATTACATAGTATACCATATCATCGGCAAAAACAAAAATAGAGTTCAAACATAATTTCTGCATTTTTGCCGACATAGGGTTACTGCTCACACGTGACCTTGCATGACGAAGGCCGGGCCGCTCAACTGAGATCAGTTGATGCGGGCCGGCCTTTCTGGCACTCATGCGTCAAATCTTTGTGTGACGTAAGCGCTCAGTGTTCACTGGGCGCACTAATTACGATCGGCAGATACTTAAAGAGTTATGTCTTTTTCTTCATCCCAGCGCCACATCCAGCGCCATCATGGTACTGAAGCCTACAGCGAAAGCCAGCGTGCCCAGGTTGGAATGCTTTCCCTGGGACATTTCCGGGATCAGCTCCTCTACTACCACATAAAGCATAGCTCCTGCTGCAAAGCTCAGCAAAAACGGGAGAGCCGGGACGATCAGCCTTGCGCCGAGAATGGTCAGTACAGCGCCGATCGGCTCCACAACGCCGGAGAGCACACCGTTCACAAAGGCCCGTTCCTTACTCTCGCCCTCCGCGCGGAGCGGCATGGATATAATCGCACCCTCCGGGAAGTTCTGAATGGCGATTCCCAACGACAGTGCCAGCGCCCCTGTCGCTGTGATCTGTGCCGTGCCGGACAGCAGCCCTGCGTACACCACGCCCACGGCCATGCCTTCCGGAATATTATGCAGCGTCACCGCCAGCACCATCATGGTCGTCCTTTGCAGTCGGCTTTTCGGTCCCTCCGTCTGGTTGCTTCTTGCGTGCAGATGTGGAATCAGATGGTCCAGCCCCAGCAGGAACAAAACACCGATCCAGAAGCCGACAAACGCTGGCAGAAACGACAGCTTCCCCATCCACGCCGCCTGCTCCATGGCCGGGATCAGCAGGCTCCAGACGGAGGCTGCCACCATCACGCCCGCAGCAAATCCGGTCAGGACACGCTGTACGGCGTCGCTGAGCTGCCTTCGCATAAAGAAAACGCAGGCAGCGCCCAAAGATGTACCGAGAAACGGAATCAGAATGCCGTAAAAGGTTTGTCTCATGCAGTTGCCTGCCTCCTTCCACTTTTTTCTAAGATGATGATTTTATTCGAGATATTCCGAACGATAGATAGCTTATCCAGCACCTTATACGCCGGTGCAAACACCGCCATTCCCTCGCAGAGGCTATGTTCTTCGATGAATCGGAAGTCCGGTAGCAATTCTGTGAGGGCTTCACCGTTCTTCACGCCCCAGGTGAATTTTGCATGGCTGCCCTCGATGGATTTTTCCTTGAAGCGTCTCGCGATCATCGGATTCATCGTTTCCACAAATACCGTGGCTTTCTCAAAGCGGCTGGAAATCACTGCAAAAATCTGCTGCACTTCTTTTGCGTTCAGGTACATGGTCAGCCCCTCGATGACGATCAGCACCGGTACATTCTGCTCGCTGATTTCGCCTCCCCAATCGTCCATGGCGGACATGGCGATTTGAGAAATCGTGCCGCTTTCCGGCAGGAGCTTCTCCCGCACCGCCATCGTCTCCGGCAGGTCGAGGTTATACCAATGCGAGTAGCCCGACATCCGATAGCACCGGGTGTCCAGCCCGCAGGCGATATCGACCACTACCGCACCGGGGTGCTTGAAAAGCCATGCCTTCGTCAGCCGATCCAGCACGATGGTGCGGGCGATAACGCCGCTCTGCATGGCAGTATCCCTGTCGGCAAGGGAAAAATCGTAGTCCAGCTTTTCGATGATTTCCTCCGCTTTTGTATCGTGAACGGTGCCACGTCCCTGACTCTCTTTCGCCCTTGCATAAACCGTTTGCAGCATGGTCTCCTGTACGCCGGAGAGCCTGATTTTTTCTTTCATGTCATGTTCCTTTCATACGGTTAGCATAGCCTAACTACAATTCTTTTAAAAAGCCGCTCGCAGCGGCTTTTTAACTTATACAAATCACGTTCCATGGAATTATGAGTGTGTTTTTAATTCGGTCAAATCGTAGCACGATCCGTAGATGCTGTCAACGGCATGCATGCGGTGGCATGCCCTTCCGTGGCTTCGATATCGTCTGCTTCCAGCAGGCGCATACCGGCGGTTTCCGATACAGGGAGCGAGAACACGATGGCGCACGCCTTCGAATCCGGGCCGGCTTCCGCCATGATGGCCTTCATGATGGCATTCTTTTCCGCAGATTTCGCCACGATCAGCACGATTTCCTTCTCTGCAGCGAGCGATACGCCCATGAAATGCGATGCTTCCTTCACGCCGGTGCCCTTCGCATGGATGATCGTGCCGCCGCCTGCGCCTCTGGAACGTGCGGCGTCCATCACGAGATCGGTATATCCCTGGTTTGTTATCGTCACCAGAAGCTCATATTTCGTATCCTTCAAAACAGATTCCTCCCCTTTTATAAATTCCTGCCCGCAGCTTAGCGCTGCCAGCGCCCTTTTGCCGCCGACACTGGAAAACGGTACGATGAACGCGACGCCGGTGCCGGGCACATCGATCCGCATGCGGTTCTGAAGCCCATAGCGGATCGCCTTCCATACCTTATGGGTGACAGCGGAAAAAATCACCGATTTTTCGCTGATATCGAGCCCGAGAAAGTCCAGCACCTCGCTGGCCGCCGTTCCGCGTCCGACCGAGACGAAGCTCACAGCTGCACCGTGTTTCTCATAAAAATCCGTAAAGCGGTCGGTGCTGCTCCGGTTTACGATCGTTATCATCCAGTAAAGATCATTCATATATTTTCTCTTTCATCGCTGTCCAGGTGATGGATCATGGCTTCCACGTCATGATCCGAGAATCCCGCAGCTCATCAGACACTGCTTACGCTGCATAGATCTGCCTGATGGGCCGATGCCTAAGCCGCTCACATCTGCTCGAACGGGCCGTATCGATACCGCATAGATCCGGTCGATAGGCCGATGCTTAAGCCGTATAGATCTGTTCGAAGCCTCAGAGCTCGATGATGGCATCTTCCGGCAACGCATCAAATTCGGCAGAATACGCTGCAAATCCTGGCATCGCATCTGTGATGCTCTGTCGTGCCCGGATCTGCGATACGAGTCCCATGATCTGGATCGTGATCAGCGGTGTCATCGCAACCATGGCCACGACACCGAAGGCATCCGCCACGATGTCACCGCCTGTGGCGATGCAGGCACCCTGGGCCAATGGCAGCAGAAAGGCTGCTGTCATAGGACCAGAAGCGACGCCGCCAGAGTCGAAGGCGATCGCAGTATACAGCTTCGGTACGAAGAAGGAAATGCCGAGCGCGATGCCATAGCCCGGGATCAGCAGCCACATGATAGAGAGGCCGGTCAGCACACGCAGCATCGCGAGCCCCAGAGAGCAGGCCACACCGATCGATAAGGCGAGCCCCATCGCTTTCGCGGAGATGGCACCATCAGTCAGCTCCTCGACCTGCTTATTAAGAACATAGACGGCCGGCTCTGCCTTGACGATGAAGTAGCCGATGATCATCGCCACCGGGATCAGCAGCCAGGAGGTACTACCGGTCGCCAGCTCTCTACCGAGATAGTTGCCTGCAGGCATGAAGCCGACATTGGCACCTATCAGAAAAAGAACCAGACCGATATAGGTATAGAGAAGTCCGACCATGATCTTCAGAAGCGTTCGCTGCGACAGCTTGAGAACCAGCAGCTGGAAGACGAAAAAGAACAGCACGATCGGGAGAAGCGAAACAGCGATCTCCTTCATATAGAGAGGAAGCTCCTCTGCAAACAGATGGAAAAGCTCTGTGGAGGTCGTGATATCCGGAATCGCCGTCGGCACATACGCAGATTCATCCGGATGGAACAGCATGCCGAGGATCAGCACCGCCAGAATCGGGCCGATGGAACAGAGAGCGACCAGACCGAAGCTGTCCGACGCCGCATGGCGGTCACTTCGGATAGAAGCGATACCGACACCGAGCGCCATGATGAAGGGAACCGTCATCGGGCCGGTCGTCACACCGCCGGAATCGAAGGCCACGCCCCAGAAGCTGTTCGGGACGAAGCGCGCGAGGATAAAGATGAGGATGTAGCAGCTCACGAGAATCGGCGGAAGCGCGATTGAAAAGAGCATACGCAGCAGTGCTACGACGAGAAAAGCACCGACGCCGCAGGCCACGGACAGGATGATCGTCCGGTTCGGCACCGCCGGAACCTGAGCGGCCAGCACCTGAAGATCCGGCTCGGATATGGTGATGATAAAGCCCAGGAAAAAGGTGATGAGGACGATGATCGAAAGATGCCGGCTCCTCTTCAGCGCGGCACCGAGACGCTCGCCCATCGGCGTCATCGCCATCTCGGCTCCCAGTGTAAAAAACATCATCCCGATGATGATGAGGGCCGCACCCATGATGAAGCATAGAAGGATGCTCGAAGATACAGGCGCGATCGTGAAGCATAGGAACAGGACGATACCGACGATCGGCATCACCGCCACCAGCGCTTCCCGCAGTTTTTCGCTTAGGAACTTGAACGTGTGCAAAGGCATTTACCTCCTGTAATATAAAATATACTATTTAGATAGGAATACTATACTTTATTCTAACAGAAAATGCCGATATTTAAAACTGGTCAATCAGAAGCGCTTGTACAGTTTATGGGGATCTGACCCCATTACGAAATTCTTAAGACGGCTTTGCGATAAAAAAAGCACCGCGACAGGGGAATTCCCTGCTGCGGTGCCGTCTATAGAATCTGTCTGCTCTGCGAATCCTTACGCCTTTTCGATCGGCATCAGGATGCCGGAGGCATGCTCGCCGCCTCTGTAGATCGTGATGTGTGCCTTCTGGCGGGTTTTACTGTTGAAGCCATCCTTCGTGTTGCTGTTCGGGAAGATGAAGTTCTTCGCACTGGATGTGATCGTGACGCGCATCCGGTGACCTGGGAGGAAGGTGTTCGACAGCTTGGTGGTGCGGATCGTGATCTTATAGATCTCGCCCGGCTCCATATACTCCGGATGCGCGAAACCGTTCCGGTACTTCGCGCCGAGCACGCCATCCGCGAGCTTTACGGACCGTCCGTGCTCATCGACATCCGTCACGCGGACGACGAAATCCGTATCCGGGCAGTCGCAGGACACGTAAAGCTCAGCCAGCATATCGCCGGTGACGGTCAGCGGCTCCGTCAGTACCGGTGTGGAGAAGCTCAGCATATCCGCTCTCTTCTCTTCGTCGGTATAGTCCTCCGGCACCTCGAGCTCGTTCTCTGACATATCGATGATATGCACGGACGGATGATCCGGATCATAGACATAGTCCTCCGCTCCGCTCGTCTTCGGAAGCACATCGCTCAGCACACCGCTGCCACAGGCATCGCCGGTGCCATTCGCGCTGCGCTCCTGTCCGAGGATAATGTCGGCGCCGTCCAGATAGAACATTTTCCGTTCGCTCGTTTCCACCGGCCAGCTCTCTGCGGTCTTCCACTGGTTTTCACCGACCGTGTAGTATTCGACGGCAGGGGTCTTTTCGATGCCGTTCTCAACCCCCTTCAGGAAATGCTCCAGCCACTTCATGCAGAGGATATCCATATCGTAGCGGAGCGCGTTATCGCCCAGGCGGAGTGCATGCAGATCGTACTGTGCATTGCCGCTGTGCTTCCACGGACCGAGTACGGCCTTCCATGTGCCCTTTTCCCATGACTTTACGAGGTCGAGCGCTTCGGTCGTGCCCATACCGTTATCATCGAACCATCCGGACATGATGAGTGCCGGAACCTGGCCTCCCTTATAACGCTTGGACCAGTTGCCCCTCTCCCAGAACGCATCCATATCCGTATGCTCGAGCCACTTTTCGAGGAACGGTACTTCGTGTCCCAGTGCCTGCTTCGGAATCTGGTTTAGCGGACGGATATCGAGGATCTCATCCCAGTTATCCTGCGCCACCAGATCCGCGCGTAAACGCTTCTCCGTCATCATGAACGCCCAGGCCAGCATACCGGAGTTGAAGCAGCCGCCGCGACGCGGGATATCGATGAAGGCACTTCCGGCGCAGACGCTGCTCAGCATCGCCTTGAGATTTGGATTGCCACTGGCTGCCGCGGCCCACTGTACATAGCCGAGATAGGATCCACCCGTCATGCTCACCTGTCCATCACTGAACGGCTGCGCGGCGATCCAGTTCAGGGTATCGTCACCATCTTCGATTTCATAGTACTCCGGCATCCATTCACCGGTACTGTCCTCGCGGCCTCGCGTATCCTGCACGACGACTGCATAGCCTCTCTGCAGGAAGCGGTAGTACTGATCCTTGTCCTTTCCTTTTCCATACGGCGTACGAACCAGGACGGTCGGGAAGCGGGTCTCCTTCGTACCGGTCGGCAGATAGACATCCGTCGCCAGGTGCTCGCCATCTCTGGTCGGAACCATGAAGGTGCCGGCTGCTCTTACGCCATAGACCGGACCCGGCTGATACTCGCCGTCCTCCTCGGTCATCTCCGGATAGACGTCTTCCCAGTCTCTGAGCACCGTCCTGCGCTCCATCCCCTTTTTTACGAGCACAGCGGTAGAATCCCGGGCACACATGACGACACTGTAGATGCCGTCTTCGTCATAGAACAGATCCTTTGGGAACTTGATCCCGCGCTCGATATACGAATCCTTTCCGCGACGGGCGAAGCTTTCTCCTTCCCTCGTGGTCCATGTCTCCGGCCTTTCCGCGATCTGCTGCTCGTATTCTCTTTTTCTGCCGAAAAAGGTGAGAAGACTGCGATTGCACAGCTTCGCAAACGCCTGATCATCCTCAGCGGAAAATGGACGCCACGGCGCCCACTTTCCTGTTTCGATGCTTCGCTTCTGCACTGTCAGCGACTGCTCATCTTCTCTGATCTTTCCATATAAAATGCCGGAAAAATAGAAATTCCACTGTGTCATGTTCAGGCTCCTATCATCATCTTTACGATGTACGCGACGGCGATACCGCAGTAGTTACCACATACTCCACCGATGATACCCATCAGAAGACCGACATTGACGAGGCTCTTCCAGCGTGCACCGGAAGCCACCAGCGCGGAGGTCGTTCCATCTGCGATCGCACCGACGAGACCGAGCAGTACATACTCGGACTTGATCTTCATCGTCCTGGTGATCGTGAGATGCAGCACGGTACTGAAGAAAATGATGCACAGACAGAGCACGGTGATATAGAAGGCAGATCCGAGGAAGCCCTGGATATCCACGGAGAAGCCGACGACCGCAAGGAACATCATACCGAAGAACAGGCCGAGATTCATGGAGCCTCTCAGCTTCTTCACAGCCGGATGCTGTGCAACGATGATCGAGAGTGTCGAAATCATCAGGATCCTTCCGGCACTCTGGAAATCAGATGGGAACAGCGTTGCCAGCTTCGTGCAGATGGCGACGATGGAGGTCGAGATCGCGAGGAGGCTTGCGATATCCTTGATACTCCACTCTTCGGATGCCATCAGCTCCTTCGTATCGCCACTTCCTTCCAGCTCCTGCTCGGTGAAGGAATATGGCCAGAATTTCTGGAACCACTTCGAGGTCTTCATATAGGCCGGGGCCATGAACATCAGAAGCAGCGATGGCATACCGATGACATAGTCGGCTGCGTTGGCCGCTGCGATCGTATCGCCAGAAGCATTGAGCCCGGTTGCAATCGCGGTCAGGTTCGAGCTTCCGCCGGTATAGGTTCCGACGAACATGCCGGCCACCTTCCAGCCTTCATTGATCTTACCACCGAAGAGGATGCCGAACACGATCGACACGAGGCTGACGCAGAACACCGCGGATGCGATGGCGAGCAGCGGCTGCTTCGACATCCTGATGATCTGCTGGAGATCCACATCCAGCAGGTACAGTGAGATGGAAATCGGGATGCAGTATGTACTGATGACACCATAAATCTCACAGCTGCCCGGAACGATTTTCAGGTTTACGAGGATGATGCCGGTGATGATAACGCAGAGTGCTGGTCCCAGTGTTCTGAAGGCCTTGAACTTCTGAACCCAGAAGGCGAAGGCGATCATAACCAGGATCACCGCCAGCATACTCGGTGTGCTTTGAAAAATCGGAAACATACTTTTTTCTCCTTATCGTGGTTTAGAATGAAATGTCGAGGCCGAGACCCGGCTTGTCGGACAGGTGGAACATATCGCCTTCTCTTGTGAAGCCACCTGGCATACCGGTGTCTGCATCCTTATAATACATGAAGCTGTCACAGTCTGCTTCCGTGATGTTCTTACGAGCCGCTACCAGGCTGAGGCCTGCGGTGATGGCGATCTTCGTCTCCAGCATACAGCCGACCATACAGGTCTTTCCGAAGTTCTCCGCCAGTGTACTGATCTGTAAGCCTCTGTACAGGCCACCGCACTTCATCAGCTTGATGTTGAAGATATCCGCTGCGTTCAGACGACATGCTCTTGCGGCATCCTTCGGTGTATGGATCGACTCATCCAGCATCAGCTGAATACCGGAAACCATGCTGTGCAGATAGGCGGTTCCTTCCAGATCCCAGTCCGGAAGACACTGCTCGACCGCTTCGATACCGTACTGCTTCATCCCTTCCAGTGCAAACTCTGCCTTCGCGATATCGTATCCCTGGTTCGCATCGACACGGAGACGTACATCCGGTCCGACCTCCTGACGAATCAGCGCCAGTGTGCGGAGATCCTCCTTCGGATCGATACCGGCCTTGATCTTCAGGATGCGGTAGCCCATATCCTTTACGTAGTGTGCCGCGCTTGCGGCCATCTTCTCCGGTGTGCTGATGCCGATCGTGATATCGTTCTGTACGGTATCCTGATATCCGCCGAGTACGCGGTACAACGGCTGCTTCATCACCTTACCCTTGATATCGTGGAGTGCGATATCGACAGCACACTTCGCGGAACCGTTCCCATGCACGAGTCCGTCCATCATGACGTGTGCCTTTTCGATGTCCATCGGATTCATACCGATCAGTCCCTGACGGAACATCTGAAGCACAGAGAGACAGCCTTCAGTCGTTTCACCGGTGACCGGTGCAAACGGTGCCGCTTCACCATAGCCTTCGATGCCTTCATCGGTTGTGATCTTTATGAGCAGGCTTTCCGTATGGCTGATCTCGGCAAACGCGATCTTAAACGGCTCGGTCAGCTCGACATGGAATTTCTCGATTTTCAGATCTGTGATTTTCATTTTAACCCCTTCCAAATTTCACTTAGAGTGATATTTTTCGATGAAATATACTTGAAGTTTTACTATTGCGGAAATATATTGTCAAATAACGATAGGTTATTTGTCATATTATGCAGGCTTTTGCTTTCGCTTTCGGTGGAATTACTATATACTATTCTGTATACAATGTTTAAGAACTGAGGTTTACTATGTTAAGGATACGTGAATTCAGAAAGAGTCAGAAAATGACGATCAAGGAACTGGCGGAGCTGTCTGGCATGTCCATCAGCTATATTTCCCAGATCGAACGAGGCGAGATCGATCCGTCGCTTTCCTCTCTTCGGAAAATCGCGGCTGGTCTCCAGGTACCGATGTATATGCTGCTGGACGATGTCGTCGCCATGGGAAATCTGACGATCCGTAAGGACCAGCAGGTGATCACCTATTCTGAAGATCATAATGTCTCCTATCGTTTCCTGACGCCGGTCCCGTCACCGGCCTATTCCCCGGAGGCGATGCTGGTCGAGTTTGAGATCGCCGCGCATTCGCAGGATACGCAGCTGCCGATCCGCCATCACTCTGAAGAGCTGGTGTATGTCACAGAGGGACAGCTTACGGTCCAGATCGGTGAAACGGATGTGGTGCTGAATCCTGGTGATTCGACCGTCATACAGATGGACCTGCCGCACATCTATAAAAATAACGGGGAAGTTCCCGCGAAGGGCATCTCCTCCATGTCGCCACCTGTGTGGGGGCGGATGGATCTTACGAAAGTGTGATGGGGGCTGAATCCGGTTGACTTTAGCACTTTTTAGTGCTAAAGTCTCGTTTATCCGTATGGATCACATCGAGTGATATCATGTAATCCAGATCACTTAAAGGGGAGTGTAACGATATGACAACAGTAGCTTTTATCGGTTTTGGTCTCATCGGCGGTTCCATCGCGAAGGGTCTCAAGAAGGCGGACCCGACGACCAGAATCTTCGCCTATGCGCGTAACAAATCCAGTGTCGAGGTGGCACAGGAGGACGGTATCGTAAACGTCGTCCTCGATTCGCCATACAGTGAGCGGCTGCAGGAAGCGGATATGATCTTTCTCTGTGCTCCGGTCGAGGTCAATGTCTCCTACATGGAGGGTGTGGCGAAGCTCATGAAGGACGGCGCGGTCCTCACGGATGTGGGGTCCACGAAGACCGCCATCTGTGAGAAGGCCATCGAGCTCGGTCTCGGGGACCGGTTCATCGGCGGTCATCCGATGGCCGGTTCGGAGCAGACCGGCTACGCCGCCGCGACGGACTACCTCTTCTCCAACGCCTACTACATCATCACGCCGATCTCCGAGAATCCGGCGCTCGTGGATGCGCTTCGTAACGTCGCGACGACCCTCGGTGCGATCCCGATCGTGGTCAATGCTGAGAAGCACGATGCAGCCACGGCTGCGGTTTCTCATCTTCCACACATCATCGCGAGCTCACTCGTCAACATCGTGAAGGATTCCGATGATGAGACCCAGCTCATGAAGACGCTCGCCGCCGGCGGCTTCCGTGATATCACACGAATCGCCAGCTCCAGCCCGGAGATGTGGGAGCAGATCTGCGACACAAACAGTAAGCCGCTCGTCGAGCTCCTCGACCGCTACATCGCGGAGCTTCAGGACATCTCGGCCTCTCTCAAGAAGGATAAGTCTGATCAGAAGATCCTCCACATGTTCGAGTCCTCCCGCGCGTACCGGAACTCGATCAGCGCGAAAAACAAGGGTGTCCTTACGGCCGACTACAGCTTCTCCGTCGACATCGAAGACGAAGTCGGTGCGATCTCGACCATCTCCGTCATCCTCGCATCGAAGGGCGTCTCCATCAAGAACATGGGCATCAACAACAGCCGCGACCACGGCGAAGGCGCGCTCCGCATCTCCTTCTACGACGAAGAATCCGAAGAAAAGGCCCGCAAGGTGCTCGAGCGCTACCGCTACGACATCCGCGCTTAATAAAAATTTAATGGAGACTGACCCCATTACGAAATTCTTAAGGCAGAAAAAGACCCCGGTCCTCCGGGGTCTTTTTCTGTCTGCATCAGCCCAGCATATCGAAAATACTCATCTGGTTCGACGATGGGATGTCGCCGAGCAGGCCGAGCTCCGAGAACTTGTCGACGAAGCCCTTCGGGCAGTGTGTCCGGTTCATGAAGTCGTCCTTACTGAGGTAGCGCGCACCACTCTTCGCCCCGTCCTCGATGCCCTGGGCTACGGCCTCGCCGAGGCCGGCCATGGAGGTGAAGCTCGGCATGATCTTCCGGTCCGGTGTGATCGTGAAGTCCTTCGCCTTCGCCTTATAGATATCGAGAGGCGCGAACTCGATGCCGCGCGCATACATCTCCTCACAGATCTTCATATCGCGGAGACACACCGCTTCCGTGTTCGTCGGATGCGGGATCTTCATATACTCATCGATGTAGTAGCGGAGCTTGTCGACACCGCCACACATCTTATCGTAGTCGAAGCCGTCCGCACGGATACTGTAGTACGCCGTGTAGTACTCGACCGGATAGAATACCTTACAGTAGGCGACACGCCACGCCATCATGACATAGGCAGCGGCATGGGCCTTCGGGAACATGTACTTGATCTTCTTGCAGGCATCGATGTACCACTGCGGGACACCGTGATCGAGCATGTCCTGACACCACTCGTCCTTTAAGCCCTTATGCTTTCGGGTGAACTCCATGATGGTGAAGGACTCACCCGGGTCCATGCCCTTATGCATGAGGTAGACCATGATATCATCTCGACAGCAGATCGCCTCCTGCAGGGTGGTCGTGCCGTTCTTGATGAGGTCCTGTGCGTTGTTGAGGTAGACATCGGTACCGTGGCTGAGGCCCGAGATACGCACGAGGTCCGAGAGGTACTTCGGCTTCGTATCCTCGACCATCTGCATCGCGAAGGAGGTACCGAACTCCGGGATCCCGAGGCAGCCGAGCTTGACGCCGTGGATGTCCTCCGGACGTATTTTCAGCGCCTCCGTCGAAGCGAAGAGGCTCATCACCTCCTTGTTATCGAGCGGGATGTCGTTGACCGGATCGATCCCCGTCAGGTCCTGCAGCCGCCGGATCATGGTCGGATCATCGTGACCGAGGATATCGAGCTTCAGCAGGTTATGGTCGATCTTATGGTAATCGAAGTGGGTGGTGATGATCGGGCTTTGCATATCATTGGCCGGATGCTGTACCGGGGTGAAGGTGTTGATCTCCTCACCATGCGGCAGTACGACGATACCGCCCGGGTGCTGGCCCGTCGTCCGGCGTACGCCGACACAGCCCTGCACGAGACGGTCGATCTCCGCGCTTCGCTTATCGATGCCCTTCTCCTCGTAATACTTCTTCACCATACCGAAGGCCGTCTTGTCGGCGAGGGTACCGATGGTGCCCGCCTTAAAGGTGTGGCCGTCGCCGAAGATGACGCCGGTGTAGGCATGGGCCTTCGCCTGGTATTCGCCGGAGAAATTCAGGTCGATATCCGGCTCCTTATCACCGTTGAAGCCGAGGAAGGTTTCGAACGGGATATCGAAGCCCATACGATTGAGCTCCGTACCACACTTCGGGCACTTCTTCGGCGGCATATCGCAGCCCGCCATACCGGAGTACTTCTTGACCTCTGGTGAATCGAAGTCGTACCAGTAGCACTTCGGACAGACATAGTGCGGACTCAGCGGATTTACCTCCGTGATGTGTGCCATGGTCGCCGCGAAGGACGAGCCGACAGAGCCTCGCGAGCCGACGAGGTAGCCATCCTCGTTTGACTTATCCACGAGCTTCTGCGCGATGATATACATGACGGAGTAGCCGTTACTGATGATCGAGTTCAGCTCCGTCTCGAGACGGTCGGATACGATCTTCGGCAGCTCTGGTCCATAGATGCGATGCGCGGTCTCGTGGCAGATCTGACGCAGCGTCTCGTCGGAGTGTTCGATAACCGGCGGACACTTATCCGGACGGACCGGACGGATCTTATCGCACATGTCGGCGATCATGTTCGGGTTATCGATGACGATTTCCTTCGCCTTTTCCGGCTCGAGGTAGCTGAACTCGTCGAGCATCTCCTGCGTCGTACGGAAGTAAAGCTTCGCATCGCTCTCCTCCTCGTCGAAGCCACGGCCTGCCTGGATGATGCGCCGGTAGATGTCATCGTCCTCGTCGACATAGTGGCAGTCGCAGGTCGCGCAGACCGGCTTCCCGAGCTGAGCTGCGATGTCAATGATCCGGAGATTATAGTCGATCAGATCCTGCGTGCTGTTCGCGGTGTACTTGTCACTCGCGATCATGAAGCTGTTGTTCCCGAGCGGCTGTACCTCCAGATAATCGTAGAAGGAGGCGATATTCATGAGCTGCTGCTCATCCGCTCCGCGGGTCAGCGCCTGGAACACTTCACCGGCGACGCAGGCGCTGCCGATGATGAGGCCCTCCCGAAGCTCCCGGAGCAGGGACTTCGGGATACGCGGACGGGATTTAAAGTACTTTAAGTGACTCTCGGAGATGAGCCGGTAGAGATTGATACGGCCGACGTCGTTCTTCGCGAGCAGGACGATATGGTAGGAAGGAAGCTTCATGACGTTCGCGGCATGATCGAACTCGAGCTGATCGATGTCGGACAGCAGCTTCGCTCCCCGCGACCGTACCATCTCGATCTCCTTCATATAGATCTCCGCGGTGCAGGCCGCGTCGTCCACGGCCCGGTGATGATGCTCGAGCGAGACGCCGAGCTCCTTTGCGACGGTGTCGAGCTTATAGCGGTTCAGCTGCGGCAGCAGCAGACGGCTGAGACTCACGGTGTCGAGGATCGTCGGGGCATACGGAAGCCCGAGACGCTTCGCGTTCTTCGCGACGAAGCCGGTATCGAAGCCCGCGTTGTGCGCGACGATGACCGCATCGCCACACCAGTCGAGGAACTCCGGGAGTACCTTCTCGATCGGATCCGCGTCCATGACCATGCTGTCGTCGATGCTCGTGAGCTGAGTGATGCGAAACGGAATCGGCACGCCTGGGTTCACGAAGACATCCATGCGGTCGACGATCTCGTTATTCCGAAGCTTCACCGCACCGATCTCGATGATGTGGTCGGTCTCGGCACTGAAGCCAGTGGTCTCGATATCGAAGACGACCGTGTCATGGTCGAGCGTCTGCCCCTTCTCGTTCTGCACGATGGTTTCGAGGTCATCGACGAGATAGCCCTCGCAGCCGTAGATCAGCTTGAAATCCTTATCGTGCTTGATTTTCTTCAGGTAGATGTTCGCATCCGGGAAGGCCTGCACGACGCCATGGTCGGTGATCGCCATCGCCTTCATGCCGAAAGAAATCGCGGTGTCGATGTAGTCATTGACATCGGTGACGCCGTCCATATCCGACATCTTCGTATGCAGATGCAGCTCCACGCGCTTCTCCGGGGAGCGGTCCTCCCGCTTCGCGCGGTTCATCTGATAGCGCACGATGCCGTCGATGAAGCTCATCTCGACCTGCTTATCGAAGGAGTCATAGGACACAGTGCCCTTGATCTTCAGCGCGGTGCCCGGCTTCACGAAGCTCTGCGCGAGCTTCATATCCTCGTCCTCGACGAAGATCTTCACGGAGATCGAGTCGGTGAAATCCGTGACATCGAACTTGAGGATATTCTTACCGGTACGGGTGTGCACTGGATCATGTACGAGGAAGATCTGTCCAGCGATGATGACGTTACCGGAGCTCGCGTCGACATCCTCGAGCTTCACGGCATCGCCCTCGAAGTAACGACCGTAGAGCACCTCTTCGTTCTCGGACATCTTAAACGCACGCTTCCGCCGCTGGAAGGAGCCGGCACCGCCACCGATGCCGCCGAAACGGCTTCCGGAGCCGCCCTCCCTCTGCGGAGTGCCTGTGTTCCGGGCGTTTGCATTGGCCTCCGGCGCTTCCGGAGCCGCTTTTCCCTGCGCCTGGGTCAATGCAGGGGAGCCGCCACCGTCGGTGGCGTCGCCGGCAGCACGTGCCATACCGCTCAGATTAAACGGGTCGCGGGTATCCATGAAGTCTTCGCTCTGCTGCAGCGCCTGACGACGGCGCTGTGCCGCCTCCTCGTCCTCCTGACCACCCGGCACATAATCGCGCGCGAGCTGCTCCGGCGGCAGTATCTTCCGCGCCTCGTAGTGCATGTCGAGCAGAAGCTCCAGATGACAGCGCTTCTCGAAGATACTGTGAAGCGCCGCCTCGAGCTTCTTTGAAGCGGTCTTATAGAGATTCGACTCCGGCACGGTGAGCGACATCGTATCATCCGCCGTCCAGCTCAGCTTCCCGCGGGTGAGCATGTTATAGAGTACGATGTCGTAGTTCTTCATCTCGAGGAGGATCGAGTCACGATACAGATCGTAAAGCGTGCGCGGATTATACTGCGCGCTCAGGTGGAACTCCTCGGCGATGCGGACCGTGATTTCCTTCCGGCCGAACAGCTGCTCCTTGATCGCCTTCTCAAGCGCGTAGATGCTCCGCTTATCGATGAGATGCGCGCTCAGGATATGGATACGGATCAGCTTCCGGTCGCGCGTGATCGTCACCCGCGTGACGAAGGTGTCGGTCAGCAGCGACTCTAACTCTTTCGGCAGGCTTAATGTATCGAAAACTTCGAAAAATTTCTTCATAGTGTTCCTTTACGTGATGCGATCGCCAGCGGTGATGTTACTGTTCACTCGTGAACTTATCTGCATCACTGCTGGCGATCGCACCAAACGATGATTAACTGAATCTGGAAATCTCCTCGCGGAGCACGGCGAGCAGCTGATCCTCCGGTACCTTGCGGATGATCTCGCCCTTCTTTATGAGGAGGCCCACGCCCTTACCACCGGCGATGCCGATGTCGGCTTCCTTCGCTTCACCCGGGCCGTTCACGACACAGCCCATGACGGCAACCTTCAGAGACTTATCATCGAACTCCTCGACCATGGTCTGTACCTGATTTGCGAGGCCGATGAGATCGATGTTCGTGCGGCCACAGGTCGGACAGGACACGACCTCGATGCCGCCCTTCCGGAGACCGAGGGTGCGAAGGATGAGCTTCGCGGACTTGATTTCCTCGACCGGATCCGCGCTCAGCGATACACGGATGGTGTTGCCGATGCCCTGGGAAAGGATCATGCCGAGACCGAGGGCGGACTTAATGTTGCCGGACCACATGGTGCCGGCTTCGGTGATCCCGACGTGGAGCGGATAGTCCGTCTGCTGGCAGATGAGCTCGTGCGCACGGGTGCACATCAGAACGTCGGAGGACTTGATGGAGATGACGAGATTATCATAGCCCATATCCTCGATGAGGTGGACTTTATCGAGCGCAGACTCCACGATGCCCTCGGCGGTGACATGGCCGCCGTACTTCTCGATCAGGTTCTTCTCGAGGGAGCCGGAGTTTACGCCGACACGGATCGGGATACTCCGCTCCTTCGCGCAGTCCACGACGGCCCGGATCTTCTCGTTCGAGCCGATGTTGCCCGGGTTGATCCGGATCTTATCCGCGCCGTTTTCCATCGCTTCGATGGCCATGCGGTAGTCGAAATGGATGTCGGCCACGAGCGGAATCGAGATCTGCTTCTTAATCTCACGAATCGCCAGTGCGGCCTCGTGGGTCGGCACGGTGCAGCGGATGATCTGGCAGCCGGCCTTCTCGAGGCGGTGGATCTGCGCGACGGTCGCCGCGACATCCTCGGTCTTCGTGTTGCACATGGACTGGATTGCGATCGGGTTCTCCCCGCCGATCCTGACATTTCCGATGGAAATAACACGGGTCTTCTCTCTAGCTAACATCACTTTTCCTCCTGTATATGTGGCTGATGCTTCGGGTTTCAGTTCCCCAGCATCGCGCTGTATGCACCGGTGAACAGATTCAGTATATCGTTTGACATGACTGCGGCCATCAGAAGCAGCAGCAGGATCATACCGATCTGGTTGATGCGCTCCTCGAGCTGCGGGTCGAGGCGTCGTCTCGAGATCATCTCGAGCAGGATAAACAGCAGGCGTCCGCCATCGAGGGCCGGCACCGGCAGCAGGTTCATCACACCGAGGTTCGCCGAGAGCATCACGAGGAGCTCCAGCAGTACGAGGAAAGCATTGAGCGCACCGTACTGAGAGGACTGCTCGACCGTGGAGCCCATGACCGTCACCGCCCCGACCGGGCCCATGACCTCCTGGCGCTGGACGCGGCCATGCACGAGCAGACGCAGGCTCTGGATCACGACGGTCGTGTTGTACCGGACCTCATAAAAGGCATCCTCGACGAACTCCCGCGGGCCGGTCGGCAGGAAGCGTCCGCCATAAAAGCTGATGCCGAGTTTATACTTCTGCTGCGTCGTATCGTAGTACGGCTGGAAGTAAAGCGTCTTCTTCTCTCCATCCCGAAGCACCACGGCTTCCAGCGTCGTGTTCTCATCGAAGTCTGTGGTATTCACATAGAGCCAGATGAAGAGGTCACGGTAGCCCGGTACGGGACACTGCGTCTTTCCCTCATAGCCGATCGACTGCAGCGCGTCCCCGCGCTCGAAGCCGGCCTCTGCCACCGGCGCATCCGGCGTCGTCTCCATGACGTAGAGACGGTCATAGCCACAGAAGCCGACCAGCACGAACGCGAGGATGCTGGCGAGGATGAAGTTATTCAGCACACCGGCGATGCAGATGAAGAAGCGCTGCGGCGCTGACTTTTCGTTGAAGCTGTACTTCGCGATCTCGTCACTTCGGAAACGGACGCCGTCGTAGTCGATCCAGTACTTCTCCGCGTGACCCTGCGGGGTCGAGAAATCACCAGAACCGGCACTGTCCTCTCCGAGCATCGCGCAGCTGCCGCCGAAGGGCAGGAGCTTCAGGGAGTAACGTGTATTTCCGATGACGCGACTCAGGATGCGCGGTCCCATCCCGATGGAGAACTCGAGGACGCCGACGTGGCAGAGCTTCGCGGCCAGAAAATGACCGAGCTCATGGAAGAAAACCAGGAAGCCGAGACCTGCGATGGCGATGATGATACTGATGATAGTCATATACTCCTTAAAAAAAATAATCTAGTGGGTCCGTACGAAGTCGCGGGCCCAGGCTTCGATGTCGAGGATCTCTGCGAGGGTCGGTGCCGCGAGGACGTGGCCCTCATGGGCGTCCATGGCCTCTTCGATGACGTCGGCGATCTCCAGGAAGTCGATGCGGTCCTGCAGGAACATCGCGACGGCTTCTTCGTTCGCGGCGTTGTAGACGGTCGGCATGGAGCCGCCGGTCCGGCCGGCGCGATAGCCGAGGGCGAGGCCCTTAAAGGTCTCCATGTCCGGATTTTCGAAGCTAAGCTGCATCAGCGCCGCGAGGTCGAGTCGCTCGTCCTCCTTCAGCGCGCGGCGATTCGGCGCATAGAGGGCGTACTCGATCGGGATGCGCATATCCGGCAGGCCGAGCTGAGCCTTCACCGAGCCGTCGACATACTGTACGGCAGAGTGGACGATGGACTGCGGCTGTACGACGACCTGGATCTCATCGACAGGCACATCGAAGAGCCAGCTGGCTTCGAGGACCTCGAGACCCTTGTTCACCATCGTGGCGGAGTCGATCGTGATCTTTCGTCCCATCGACCAGTTCGGGTGCCTGAGCGCATCCTCCTTCGTCTTCCCGCGAAGCTCGTCCCGCTTCTTTCCGCGGAAGGGTCCGCCGGACGCCGTGAGCAGGATCTTCTCGATGGCGTCATGCGGCTCTCCGGTGAGGGACTGCCAGATGGCGCTGTGCTCGGAGTCGATCGGCTTGATCTCGATGCCACACTCCGCGGCCAGAGGCATGATGATGTGACCGGCGCAGACGAGTGTCTCCTTGTTCGCGAGGGCGACCTGCTTATGGGCCTTCAGTGCCGCGATGGTCGGCTGGATACCGATCATGCCGACGACGGACACCACGACTTCATCGCAGTGCTCCATGGTCGCGAGCTCGATCAGCCCGTCCATCCCGCTCAGCACCTTCACCGGGAGCCCGTAGCTTCGGAAGGTCTCCGCCTTCGTCTCATCATAGATGCAGACGGCCTCCGGATGGAGCTTCTCCACCTGTGCCTTCAGCTGCTCGATGGAGCCATAAACCGCGAGTCCGGTGACCTGGATCTCCGGATCTCCCTCGATCACATCGATGGTCTGGGTTCCGATGGAGCCCGTCGAACCTAATATTACTAATCTTCTCATGATTATCCTCGATTCAAACAGTTTTCAGTATCCTTCGTTGCGTACATAGACGCCACGCATCCTGCCGAAGCCGATGCAGACGGCGGATGGATATGTGCTTCCCTGAGATGCCATTGGTCGCGGACAGCGACGTCGTCAGATCAGGAAGGTCAGGGCGAAGTACACCGCCGGGGCCGTGAACAGGACAGAGTCGAAGCGATCCAGGATGCCGCCATGGCCCGGGATCAGGTGTCCGTAATCCTTCACCTCGTAATCGCGCTTGATGCCAGAGGCAGTGAGGTCGCCGACCATCGAGATCAGCGCGCCGATCGCACAGGAGATACCGCAGGCGATGCCAGGGTTCGAGATGATGGCGAAGCCACGTCGGAAGATGGTCGCATAGAGACAGCCGAGCAGCGCAGCACCGAGGATACCGCCGACGGCACCCTCCACGGTCTTTTTCGGACTCAGGATAGGGGTCATCTTATGACGCCCGAAGAGCATGCCGGCGCAGTACGCGCAGGTGTCGGAGCCCCAGCTTGCGAGGAAGATGAGCCAGACGAGGTACTTGCCGTCCGGGAGTGTCCTGGTCTGGTAGATGTAGCTCATCATGATGCCGGCGTAGCAGAAGCCCATGAAGGCTTTCGCGACCTGGGAGATCTTGTAGGCCGGGTAGGTGATGACGTAGAAGGCCATCAGGGCCATGAGGCTCAGGACGATCATCAGCGGGTAGTACTCCTCGACATGAAACCAGACGATGATATAGTAGCCGATGGTCGTGAGATAGCCGACCAGTCCGAGGGACGTGTGCTCGATGCCGAAGACACGGTAGAGCTCGAAGAGTCCGACCATGGAGATCAGAAAGGTCAGGACAAACAGCGGGAGTCCACCGCGCGGGACGGTGAGGATCGCGATCATGACGAGCACGATGCCACTCAGAAGCCGCGTAACGAAGGACTTCATCTTCTTTTCATTTTGATCTTTCTTTAAGTTCTCAGTTTCTGCCATAGTGTACCTCAAAATACAAAGGACAGGCCACCCTTAAACACTGTTAATACAACGCAAAAGGACGCCTGTTCCAGATCGGAAGAGCACACGTC
>CABTMH010000203.1 GCA_902485915.1 uncultured Oribacterium sp.
TCCGGGCCGAGGTAACCGTCGACGATCTCGTCGTTTCGTGCCTGGAAGGCCTTAATCGCGGTCTGTGTAGCCTGTCCGAAGTTACCATCTGCCTCACCACTGAGGTAACCTAGGTTGATGAGGTACTGCTGGTACTTCTTTACGAGGTCGGACTGCTCACCGAGAGCGACGATGTTTGCCTTTACTTCATCGGAATAGAGAAGGTTATAAGTAGCTGTTCCATATACGCCATCCGCATTCAGTCCGTTCTGTGTCTGGAGCTTTTTCATCGCCTCCACGGTCGTCTCGTCATAGGTGCCGTTGACATCCGATGCGTGGTAGAGATAACCGAGGTTATACAGACGATACTGAGCGTTCGTGACATCCGCGCCCTGGAAGCCCAGCTTCAGCGCGTAGTGTGGAGCACTGTCACTCATGATCGCATCCCAGGTCTCCACACCGCAGATGCCATCCTGTGCCATACCGGCCTGACGCTGGAAATACTTCACGGCCTGTGAGGTCGCTTCTCCATAGTAGGTCGTCGGTTCATCGGGATCCATGAAGCCGAGATCCATCAGGCGCTGCTGGAGATCCGCGACGACGGAGTTGATGACACCGACCGTCAGGTTCACCGGTGCGAGGTCCTCGGCGGATCCGTCGATGGTGACACCGGCGATGGACGGGAGGACGTTCGAGTTGATGCCCAGTGCGGCGACGGCATCGACCGAGGCGGCTTCCGGAGCGGTGGTCACGACGATCTCCGATTCTGTCTCGGTCGCCATCCGGGTATCCCCGATCTGCTGCTGACAGCCGGTCAGCACCAGCATACTGCCCGCCAGCATCAGTGCTGTCAGACGGGTAAAGTTTCGATTTAACATATATTCGTAACCTTTCTGCTTCGCGTGTTCACTGTGCAGGATACATCGCACAGGTTGCCACTTTAATTTCATCTTTATAAAAGTACATTATACCATGTCATGACCGCTGTACATTTAAAATTCTCTTACGATATGTGAATTTCGGGACAGACCATCTCGGACCAGAGTTTCGGGCGTTCGTTCGGGAGTGACTGTTCGCTCGTGTACGGATCCGGCAGAGAGCCAGGGCAGCCTGCCGGAATCCAGTTGACGAGTAAACGGTAGCACAGGAGACCAGATGGTCGGCCTGAACTTTTTTATAATAAACGAGCCACATGCTTTCACATGTGGCTCTTCGTCGTGCACCTTCAGGGACTTGAACCCTGGACAAACGGATTAAGAGTCCGCTGCTCTACCAACTGAGCTAAAGGTGCGTTTGTCTTTCGCGTCGTGTTTTCCGCTCGACGCCTATGTAATATACAAAATCTGTTTTTGATTGTCAACAGATTTTCAAAACTTTTTCAAAAAAATTTTCGGGAATTTCCGCAGGCACGACGGGCAGAATTCACGCGGCATGCCTGCAGGATTCTTCTCAGACTTCGTGTGCGGGTGGTATCGCGATCAGCTTGAAGATCGGATTTCCCTTTGCGGAGAACTTCTCCTCATACTCGGTCATGATATTGCCCTGGTTCATGCTGTCATCATGGTGCAGGTCACGGGTGACGGCAGTCAGGGTCCAGCCGGCTTCCGGGATGGACAGGAGGGAGTAGTCGAAGAGGCCTTCGTTATCCGTCTTAAACTCGAGATCGCCGTCCTGCTTCAGGAACTGCTGATAGATCTTCATGAAGACCGGGCTGGTGAGGCGGCGGTTTGCCTGACGGTCCTTCGGCCACGGGTCGGAGAAATTCAGGTAGATGCGGTCGATCTCGCCGGCCTCGAAGACATCCGCGAGGAGGCGGGCGTCGATAGAGATGAAGGTGAGGTTCTGGAGCGCCGCCCCCTCAGCCATCAGGGCTTCTCTCTTCTTCAGTGCCTTCAGCATCACGGTATCGTAACGCTCGATGCCGATGTAGTTGATCTCCGGGTGCGTCAGTGCCATCTGCTCGATGAACTGGCCTTTCCCCATGCCGATCTCCACGTGGATCGGGTGCCCGTTACCGAAAAACTGCTGCCACTGTCCCTTATTCTTCTCAGGATCGTGTACGACGTACTCGGACTGAGCGACGTAATCCTCTGAGCCGGTGATATGTCTTAATCTCATAATGTATCTCTTTCTATATATATTCTCTTGATTCCGCAGGCGCTTCCGAGATATGCACGGTGCCGACGGTTTTTCGCAGTGTAACATACATTCCGCGTACTCGCAAGCACGGGGAACGACATGCCGCGGAGGTTCGGTTACTGTTCACTCGTCAACTGGATGCAGGCAGGGGCCGTGTGAACATTAACCCTTCGCCTCAACGCGCAGCGGTGAAAAAAGCCTTTTCCCTTGAAGTGATTTTGGAAATTATGTATACTTTACTATGTATATAAGTGCTGGAAAACGGGGCAAACACAGATGTATCATCCTATGAATATGCCTCTGCGTTTCAGCTTCCATACGCCATCTATCATTCGAGAACGCTGCCGATTTCCGGCGTTTTTATATGTTCCCGTCAAGGAGGTTTCTGATGCCAACACCAAGAGAAGCTAGTATCTGGGGCAAAATTCGCACCGACTTAAATGAGGCTCAGCAGAATATTCTGAACGGTCGCTATGCTGAAGCCATGGTTCTGGACCGTGAGATTCTGAAGCGGATCGTCCGTATGCAGGTGGATAAGGCGGTTCTCGTTTCGAACAATCTCGAGAGTGATATCGAGCAGCTGTTTGAAAACCGGCTGATTTCAAAGGATATGCGGGATCAGTATCACGCCATCCGTTTATATGCGGAGCAGACCGAGAACGGTGTCCAGGCGACGGCGCAGGCAGCGAATGATTCCTTCTCTCTTCTGAAGGATGCCCTCGAGCATTATGTAGACTCGAACGCGCAGCGTTCATCCGGAAGCAGCTATGAAACACGCAGCTTTCAGGGATCCAGCCGGTTTTCCAGTGGCTACAGCGGACCGGCGGCAAGTGAGCGAAGTTTCGCTGCTGCAGGTACAGATCCGTATGCTTCTACGGATGCAGCCGGCAGCGTGAGCAGTACCTATGAGGCAGACGGTTCCGGCGATGCAGATACCGTGAGCCGTTATGCTGCGGCAGAAAACGAGGGCGGATACGATACAGCTGCCGCTTCGGAAGACGTCGGCGCAGGAGCTGCTGCACTACGTTCATCCTTCAATGCGAGTGGTGTCGATCTTCCATTAGGGAATGCACCACGTCGTTCCGGCAGTCATGTGCGTCACCACTCCAGCCGGAATACGAACCAGCGTCCGACCCGGCCGCTTCGTGATTCCGAGCGCGTATCCCGAAACGAGAATCGTCGTCCAGCCGCTACAGCGAAGCGTGCAGCTGCTTCTTCCGGTCGTCGTAACGACCGCCGTCCACGTGGCGGTCAGAAGGGCAGAAAGCAGGAGCTGGATATGTACGGCATCCTGAAGTACGCGATTCCGATTCTCTGTCTCATCCTCGCGGTCATCCTGATCCGCGTTCTGATGGGCAACTCCGGCAGTTCGACGATCGAGACGACACCAGCTGCCACTGTAGCCGTCACCGAGCCGACGATGGAGACGGAACCGATCGTTCCGGAGACGACGGCCGCACCGGAGCCGACGACAGCGATCTATATGACCACGACCGGCGTCAAGGTTCGTACCGAGCCGAATACCGACTGTCGTGTACTCGCCGTTCTCGATGCCGGCACGCAGGTCACCTATAAGGGTGAAGCCGATGGCTGGGTCATGATCGACTACAACGGAGAGGATGCCTACATCAAGAGCGATTTCGTTCAGCCGGTAGCCGCAGAAACACCAGCTGCAGAAACGCCTGCCGCCTGAACCCTCAGAAACTCATCACGAAGAGCTGTGCCCGCTGCACAGCTCTTCTTTTATCTTAATAAAGCCGTCACATATTTCGACGCTTTCTTTTTTTGCATTGCTCTACATAGTACGGTATACTAATGTAGTTCATTTATATTTTTCATGGAGGTTTTCTATGCAGACAATTCTGGTATGCGATGACGATAAGCAGATCGTCGAGGCGATTTCCATCTACCTGACCGGCGAGGGCTTTCATGTTTTAAAGGCCTATGATGGCTATGATGTTCTGGACATCATGGAAAAGAACAAGGTGGATCTTCTGATCGTCGATGTGATGATGCCGGGGCTCGATGGTGTACACACTGTACTGAAGGTACGTGAAACGAGCTCGATTCCGATCATCATGCTCTCCGCAAAGGGAGAGGATAACGATAAGATCCTCGGTCTCAATGTCGGCGCCGATGACTATCTCACGAAGCCGTACAATCCGCTCGAGCTGGTGGCCCGCGTAAAGTCTCAGCTGCGCCGCTACACACAGCTCGGCAACATGGGTGAAACAGCGAACGAAAATGTGTATGCCTGTGGCGGTCTCGTCATGAACGATGATACGAAGGAGGTCACCGTGGATGGCAATCCGATCAAGCTGACCCCGATCGAGTACAACATCCTGCTGCTGCTCGTAAAGAACGCGGGCAAGGTGTTCTCGATCGACGACATCTACACCTCGATCTGGAACGAGCAGGCGATCGGCGCAGATAACACCGTCGCGGTGCACATCCGCCATATCCGTGAAAAGATCGAGATCAATCCGCGTGAGCCACGCTACCTCAAGGTCGTCTGGGGTGTCGGCTATAAGATCGAAAAGCAGGACGGCGACAAGTAATGATCAAAAAAATAATCAGCGCGATCGTAAACGCCATCGCCATCCTGATGGTGCTCGTGAGCATCGGCATCCTCACCTTCGGCGCGGCGGGCGGAAACGCGCTCGAGTATGTGTCGCAGCCGGACTACATCGAGAGCAACGCCTTCGAGAACCAGGCTCATCAGACCATGACCGACGTCTTCGACTATATCCAGCTCACGGATATCTTCGAGGAGGACGGCAAGCTGAATCTGAATCAGATCATCGCGCAGGCCGACGTCAATGGTCAGAACGTTTCCTATTCCCTGGATTATCTCATCCAGTACGGGCGTTCCATGGGCTACTACTTCGATACGAAAAACCAGCTTCGAGAGGGCGGCGCAGCGACCGTCACGAAAGAGATGGATGAGCTGAAGCATCAGATCGTCGTACAGTACCGGGCCTATATGCCGAACTATAAGCAGCAGAGCCCGACCGATGGACAGATGTCGCTCGGCACTCTGACGAAGGAGGCACTCAGCTATCTGGCGCGCTACTATGCCGTCAAGAACGAATTTGATTCTTCACGTACGAACTTCTATTTTAATGTCAGCTATCAGAAGGATCAGGAAAGCCGTGTCTATACCAACGCCCCATCACTGAGCGAGGACGAGATTCGCAGCCTTCCGAAGTACGCCTATACCGATTCAAGTTCGCTGGAGGTCAGCTCTGACTTCCACGACCTGCCACAGGATCTCATCATGCTTCTGCAGGCGAGAAGCCCGTTCGGAAGCAACTGCCAGTACCGTTTTTCCACGGGTATCGACACCAGCTTTCCGGTGCAGGATGCCTTCGCAGCCGCTTCACAGGAGTATAACGAGCGACGTGAAAACAGCATCATCGGTCTGACACTCCTGATCCTCTCGAGCGTCAGCTTCATCGTAAGCCTCGTGCTCCTCATCACCTGGACCGGCCATGGTGTGGAAACAAGCGACCGAAAGGCCCATCTACTTCCGTTTGATCACCTGCCGGTCGAGCTTCGGATGCTGATCGGTGCCCTCTGGGGACTGATCGCCTTCCTCGTCACGCCGGTGTTCCTGAGCTCGCTCGAAAACATCCTCGGCGTCATCGATTACTGGAGCTTCTGGGAAAACTGCATCCGCTTCCTCGCGGATTACTTCGTGGCACTGCCGCTCACGCTCTCGATCGTGCGCAGCTTTAAGGCCGGCCGTCTCTGGACGGACTCGCTTCTTCATGGCAGCGCCGGCCTCATCGGGCACTATATCCATGCGGCAGAAAAGACCTCCCCGAAGATGTTCACCTATGTGCTCTTCGTGCTGCCGAATCTGCTGGCGGCCGGTATGGTCGTGACGCTCTTCGTCCATTTCTTCCAGGCACAGAGCCTGCGGGCCTTTCTGTCGGCACTCGGCATCACGATCATCATCCTCGCGATCGACTGCTACGCCTGGCGGATCGCTACCGGTCTCAGCCAGGCCGTGGATGAGCAGGTCAAGGCAGAGCGCCTGAAAGCAGACCTCATCACGAACGTCTCGCATGACCTCAAGACGCCGCTGACCTCCATCATCAGCTACGTCGATCTTCTGAAGCGGGAGAACATCGATAACCCGAACGTGCAGGCGTATCTGAAGGTGCTCGATCAGAAGTCCACACGTCTGAAGACTCTGACAGAGGATCTGGTCGAAGCCAGCAAGGCAAGCTCCGGCAACGTGAAGATCGACTTCGCCGATATCAACTACACTGAGATCGTCGAGCAGGCGCTCGGTGAGTTCGAGGACAAGACCTCGGCTGCAAAGCTCGAGATGGTCCTCAGCTATCCGGATCATCCGGTCATGATCCGTGCCGATGGCCGCCACCTCTGGCGTGTCATCGAGAACCTGCTGAACAACTGCTGTAAGTATGCACTTCGTGGCTCCCGCGTCTATGTGGATGTCACCGAGGATGTGGAGACAGGCACCGCTGCCTGCACGATTAAAAATATCTCCTCCCGTCCACTGAACATCTCCCCGGAGGAGCTCACCGAGCGTTTCGTGCGCGGTGATGTCAGCCGGACCACAGAGGGCTCGGGCCTCGGTCTCTCGATCGCGAAGAGCCTCACGAAATTAATGGATGGCGAGCTCGTCATCTCCATCGATGGCGACCTGTATAAGGCCGCGATCGTGCTGAAGACCACCGCCAGGGATACAAATGAAGGATAAAGAAAAGAAACAAACAAAATATCTGTCGCGCTTCGTCCGACGCAGTCTCCTGACACTGTGTGCACTCTCGCTGCTGTCTGGCGTGATGCCGTCGGTACTCGGCTTCGCTCTGTCTGCGACCGGATGTACCCCACTCACCGCCTATGCTGCGACCTGGCCGACACCGGAATTCAACGTCGAATCCGAGGGTGCGATCCTCATCGATGCCGATTCCGGTGCCGTGCTGTATGAAAAGAATGCGACGACCGCCTACTATCCGGCTTCGATCACAAAGGTGCTGACCGCCATCATTGTCCTCGAGAACTGTACGAATCTCGAAGATAAGGTTACCTTCTCCTATGCCGCGGTCAATGGGAATCTCGAGCAGAACTCGACGATCATCGGCGCGGTTCCGGGCGATAAGCTCTCCGTGCGGGACTGTCTCTATGGTCTTCTGCTCCAGTCGGCCAACGACTGTGCAAACGCCCTCGCCGAGTACATCGCCGGCTCCAACGAAAAGTTTGCGGAGCTCATGAACCAGAAGGCGGCCGAACTCGGCTGTGTGAATTCGCATTTTGCGAACCCGTCGGGTCTGAATAATCCGGAGCACTATACCTGTGCGGCGGATTTCGCGAAAATCATGCAGTACGCGATTCGGAACGATACCTTCCGCTCCATCGACGCGACGCAGGTCTATACCCATGCACCGATCAGCAAGTATCCGGACGCGGATGCACCGGAAAACACGATTTACGCCCATCACCATATGATGCGCCGTTCTTTCTCAGATTACTATCCTGGTGTGTTCGCCGGTAAGACCGGGTATACAACCCTCGCCGGCAACACACTGGTGACCGCCTGTGAACGTGACGGCATGACACTGATCTGTGTCATCCTGAACGGACACAACTCGCAGTACCGCGATACACGGAATCTCTTCAATTTCGGATACGACTGCTTCCAGTCGCTCGAGGTCGGCACCGCCGATGAGAGCTATAACAAGCTCGCCTCCAATCTGAAGGTAGACGGCATCCAGCTCGTGAATACTCTGGATTTCACCATCGATGCATCCAACCATGTGACGCTCCCGAAGAACGAAAGCTTCGACAGTGTCCAGCGTTCGATGCGCTATGACCTCTCCGATCAGGAAAAGGCCGACGGCTCCTTCGCCCGGGTGGACTACAGCATGGACGACAGAAGCATCGGCCAGGCCTATATCCGGCTCACGGATGACAGTGCGGCGAAGGCCGCGGCATCCCAGGATGCCGCGGTGATGGAGGCGAAGGTACAGGAAACCGTACCGGAGACGATCCATCTCTCGGAAAAGACCGCGGAGGATACGAAACCAAAGGTCGCCGGACAGCTGCCGCAGGAAAGCACGGCGAACCACGCGCCGATCGTCCTGAACCGGGAGGAGGGCCGGATCGAGCTGCCGAAGCCGATCGTTCGGGTGCTGCTCATCCTGGCAGTCATCGCACTCATCGCCGGGCTCGTCTTCGGCATCTACTATCTTCTGGAGCGTCGGGAGGAGTTCATCCGCTCGCGTCGCCGGAAGCGTATGCTGAAGCATACGAGGGACCTTACGCGAGAGCAGAAAGCCCGACGCGATATGATGCTGAACAGTCGTACCGGACGCCGGAAACGGCCGAAATAAGCCGGAAACAGGACACAGCATACGAAGCATAAAAAACAGGGCAGAATGCCTCAGTGGATGTCGATAAGATCGAACATCACCTGGCATTCCGCCCTGGTTTTTTCATTTGTTACTGCTCTACGCTTATGCTTCCAGCCGTCCGATGATGACACCGCCGCGCTCCCGCAGCCAGCGCTTCTGTTGTGTATAATCCGGAAGAATCGATGCAACCAGCGCCCAGAAGCGCGCGGAGTGGTTCATTTCCTTCCGGTGGCAGAGTTCATGCACAATGATATAGTCGATGACCTCCGGCGGCGTCAGCATGAGAAGACAGTTGAAATTCAGATTTCCCTTCATGCTGCAGCTTCCCCAGCGGGTCCGCTGATGGCGGATCGTGATGCGTCCATAGGAGACGCCGATGCGCTCCGCGTACATCGCCACACGTGGCGGGATGTACTGCGCCGCCTGATGGCTGAGCTGCCGCAGCTCCCCGTCTGTCAGTGGGACCAGTGTATCGGCAGATGCACGCGCAGACTGGACCCGTGCCACGTGGGTACGGATCCAGTCCTGCTGTTCGAAGAGTATGCGATTGATTTCTGCGTTCGTCGTCCGGTAAGGCACCTTAAGGATGACCTCAGCCTTATTATTCACAGACAGCCTGATCGATCGGCGCCGACTCCGCTCGATGCGAACGGAATCGTCCCGCTCGACTGTAGGCCCCTGTGCCACCTTACTCAACGATGAACTTGTGAAGGGTCTGCTTCGCTGCCGGCAGATGCTCGGTATCGAGCTTCAGATTAAGAACCTTGCCAAGACCCATATATAAAATACCAAGAAGTGATTTTGCATCAACAACGCGAGAGCCCTGTACGAGATCCATATCAAACGGCATGCTGGTCGTTGCAGCCACAAACTCCGTAACCGCGGCGCGATCCTGTAACATAATGTTTAATGTGCTCATAATTTCCTCCTGCAATAGATGAGAGTAAAAACAGTAAAAACCTCTCGGAATACATCTCTGTTTTCCGGGATGATACCATCGAAAAAGCACTCTTGTCATCGACGAAACAGGCAAAATTTCTGCAGCTACAAGAGGCTTATTTAAGCATTATAACGAAAAAATATTACAGTTTTGTCACTATGTGAAATCTCTGTGAATTTTCTCGATAATTACACTGAAATGGCGGAATTCCGTCACTTTTTTAACACAGAACTGATATATCAGTCACCTGAATTCAGGCTGGGGCCATGTCGGCAACCGGTAGTGAGGACGGAAAACCGACACGGCTCCCTGCCTGATCAGTAGCCTTTTACTTTTACGTATAATTCTACTATGCACTTGAGAATTAAGAAAAGAAAAGGTAAAATTTACGGATGATGTGTCTCACAGCTCGACATGACACGCATATAGATGATGAAAGAAGGAGTTTTCCGGTATGGATCAGCATACATTAGATGAAGTAAATGAACTTATGGCGCGGAATCAGGTGGAGGGTCCAGACGGTCCTGTCTCTGATGAAACGACGGAAAACCGCGCTGAAGCCGCGGAGGACACCGTGGTGAAGGAAGCGGAGGCGGCGAACGCTCCGACGCCGAAGCCACCGGTGCAGGCGGGAGAATCAGCGCTGGGAACCTATCGGAAGAATGCGCGGAAGTTTGCACTGCTGGGCCTGGTCGGCTGCGCACTCGGTCTCGCCACGCTTCTCATGCTGCAGCAGCAGAACAATCCGCTGATGATTCTGGCCGCGGTGGTGATGCTCGGTGGTGCACTGTTTATGGTGACCGGCATGTCGGCACTGCGCTCGGATGGCATGGTACGCGCCTTTGCACAGGTGGCGGCGATCCAGCCGACGACCGCGCAGATGCAGGACCTTCTGGACGCCGTAAAGGGCCTGCGAGGCGGTGCCCTGCATCCGCAGGTGAAGCAGCAGGTGCTCTCTGCCGTCGCCCGCTATCGTGGCTTCGAGGGCTATGACGAGGCGATCGCCGATGAGATCGAAGAGATCATCCGGCATACACGAAAGCGCGGCATCATCTAAATAAAAACCGCTGACGACTTCTGTCTTCGTCAGCGGTTTTTTCATATATAAACTACTACATTATATAAATTAGAGCACGACGCCATCCTTGAAGATGGAGATCTCACGGAAGCCGTTCTGCTCCGCCTTCGTCTTCTTACCAGACGCGATTTCCTTCACGAGGTCGAGGAGACGACGACCAGCGTCATCGACGGACTCACCCTGGGATGCGACCGGGCCGGCGTTGAAGTCGATCCAGTTTGCCTTACGCTCGGCGAGGCGATCGTTGGTCGCGATCTTCGCAACCGGTGCCGGTGCGCCGAACGGTGTGCCACGGCCGGTGGTGAAGAGAATCACCGTGCAGCCGGCAGCGGTCAGGTTCGTGCTGGATACAAGGTCGTTGCCCGGTCCATAGAGGAGGTTCAGGCCCTTCGTATGTACCGGCTCTGCATAGGCGAGGACGTCGGAAATCGCCGCCTTACCACCCTTCTGTACGCAGCCGCAGGATTTATCCTCGAGGGTCGTGATACCGCCCTGCTTGTTTCCAGGAGACGGGTTATCATAGACCACCTCGTTGTGGCTGATGAAGTAATCCTTGAAGCCGTTCAGCATATGTGCTGCCTTATCAAAGATTTCCTGATTCACACATCTGCCCATCAGCATGCTCTCGGCACCGAACATCTCCGGAACCTCAGTGAGGATGGAGGTACCGCCCTGTGCCACGATCATATCGGATACGCGGCCGACGGTCGGGTTCGCCGTGATGCCGGACAGACCATCGGAACCGCCGCACTTCATACCGAGCACCAGCTTATCGAGACCGACGGTCTCACGCTTAAACTGGCCGGCATACGCTGCGAGCTCATGGAGCAGCTTCGTTCCGGCCTCGAACTCATCCTCGACGTCCTGGCAGGTCAGGAACTTCACACGATTCGGATCGTACGCACCGAGCTCCTCGAGGAACTGCTCGTGGGTCAGATTCTCGCAGCCGAGAGAAAGCACCAGCACAGCGCCTGCATTCGGATGACGTACGAGATCTGCGAGCAGCTTACGGGTGGTCGCATGATCATGACCGGTCTGGGAGCAGCCGAACGGATGCGTATAGGTATAGAGGCCCTCGATGCTACCCTGCACGATGTCCTGATTCATCTCCACGAGATGCTTCGCCACATCGTTGACACAACCGACGGTCGGGATGATCCAGATTTCATTTCGCGTGCCGACCTTGCCGTCCGGACGCACGAAGCCCTCGAAAGTCTCGACCGGCATGGTCTTCTTCTCCGGCACCGCCGGCTCGTAGGTATACTCCACCTCGCCGGACAGATTCGTCTTCATATCGTGGGTATGCACCCACTGACCCGGCTTCACATCCTCGGTGGTGTGACCGATGGAAACGCCGTACTTGATGACCTGGCCCTCTGCCGCGATCGGCGCGACGGCCACCTTATGTCCCTGTGGGATATCCTCCGCTGCGATGAGGTCGATGTCATCGACCTTGATTTCATCACCCTTCGCGATCGGAGCGATGGCCACGACGACATTGTCCTCCGGGCTGATATGCACTACCTTTGCTCTTGCCATAATTTTCCTCCTGAAGGATTCACCTTACAGTACGCTTGCGTATGCAGCCTTCGCACCCTGCGCACGGATGAGGGTGAGGTTCTGTACGGTCGCCTCCTCGAAGCCGGCGATCTCGGTGAGATCCTGGCCCCAGAACTCGGTGTTCGTCATCACAGCGTGTACGAGGGTCTTCACATCGTCATCCTTGTGTGCGAAGTAGAAGTCGAGAACGAAAGCGTCGTCCTGAACCTTATACTCGTTGCCTGCCGGACGCTTGCATACGAGACCATCCTCCTCACGGCGCTGGATATCACAGCTGTAGAATGCCATGTATGCAGCGAAGCTCATCGTGAGCACTGCCGGAAGCTTACCGAACTTCTCGACATACTCGAGGAAGGACGGCATATTTCTCGCTCTCCACTTCGAGGTAGAGTTGAGGGAAATGCTCATCAGCTGGTGATCGACGAACGGGTTGTTGAAACGATCCTCAACCGCAGAAGCGAACTTCTCGCAGTCCTCCTTATCGAGCGGAAGGATCGGGATGATCTCATCCTGGAGCATCTTGTTCATGTAGTCGCGGATAACCTGATCATGCATGCAGTCACGCACGATGTCGAAGCCTGCGAGGTATGCACCGAGTACGAAGCCGGTGTGTGCACCGTTCAGGATTCTTACCTTTCTCTTCTTATAAGGAGCAACCTCCGGAACGACATGTACGTTTACGCCGGCCTTCTTAAACGGAAGCTTATCCTCGAGCTCCTTCGGTCCCTCGATGTACCATACACCGAATACCTCGCCGACATCGGTCAGCGGATCTGTGTAACCGTTCTGCTCATCGAGCTCTGCAACCTCCTTCGGATCGCGGATACGGCCAGGAACGATACGGTCTACGAGTGTGGAGCAGAACAGAACCTCCTCGTTTACCCAGTTCTTGAAGTCCTCGCCGAGGCCCCACTCATCGATGTGACGGTTTACGATCTGCTTCAGCACCTGACCGTTGGCATCGATCAGCTCGCAGGAAAGAACCACGAGACCACCCTTGCCGGCCTTGAAACGCTCATAGAGCACTCTCGTCATCTTACCAGGGAAGGAAACCGGCGGCTCCTGATCGAACTTGGTATCCGGATCATAGACGATACCTGCCTCGGTGGTGTTCGATACGATGTACTCGAGATCATCGGACTTTGCGAGATCCAGGAGTGCCTTAAAGCCCTCTGCAGTATACGGATTGATGCAGTCCTTGACAGCGGAGATCACACGCTTGTTGTTTACCTTCTGGCCATTCTCAGAACCACGAAGGTACAGGGTGTAGAGACCCTCCTGCGCATTGACATACTCGGTGAGGCCCTGTGCGATCGGCTGAACGAGGGTCACCTTACCGTTCCAGTCAGCATGCTCGTTCGCCATATCGAAGAAATAGTCAACGAATGCACGGAGGAAATTACCCTCGCCAAACTGCATCACCTTTACAGGTGCATCCTTCAGGACATATCCCTGATAACCAGACTGCTCAAGTACCTGATAATTTAACTTCTCCATCTTAATTCGTTCCTTTCAGCTGTGAAATGCTCTAAAAATCGATGCCTATGCTTACCAGGGCATGGCTTCCCTGCCCTTTATGTAAGCGCTTACATAGAATATATGCTTCTTCTCAAAATATGTCAATCAGAAAATCCGAATTCTGGAAAATAAATGCAGAATTCGTCAAAAGGAACGAAAAAACCGGCCTGTTTTATGCTGATCGCACAAAAAGCCGGTTGATATCCCTCTTCTCTTGTTCACATTGTTTTTCCGGATCAGTCCCGTTTCCTGATGTGCTCCGGATCGAGCTCCGGGATCATCTCCTTCGTGATGACCTGCAGCATCTCGTCGAGCTTCGCGAGGTCCTCCTCAGAGAAGCGTTCCTCGAAGCGCTTCACGACTTCATCGAGGAACTGGTAGCTACGGTGATAGTAGTTCTCGAGCTTTTCCGTCGGGTGGAGGTAGAACTCGCGGTGGTCTTCGTCCGACTGCACCTTCTCGATATATCCCTTCTGGACGAGTGCGTTGACCTTATATGCCGCGTTCGGGGCCGAGATGCCCATCATCTTCGCAAACTCTGCCACCGTCGGCTCCCCGAGTGCCTTTATGCACTCGAGACTGAAGGCCTCGACCGAGGTCAGGGACTCATCCCGGCTGCTTTCCTTCGAAAAAACCCGCTTGTAGAAGTGGATGCGGAAGCGATTATAGAGATCGGCGATGGACTGGTTCAGCATATCATACCTGTTTCTTTGACTTAACGATGGGTAACAACCGGATTATAACATGAGCGCGGCGCAGAATACAGCGAAAGCTGGATTTCTGTGCCGCGCTCCGCCAGGGCCGTTCTGTTCGCTCGTCACCTGGATACAGGCATGGGAGCCGTGTCGGGAAACCGGTAGTGAGGACGGAAGACCGATGACGAGGGATCACAAATTCTCTACTGTACCGCGAAGGTGAGCTCCGCCTGCACGGCGGTTTTTCCGTTTACGGTAGCGACGGCGGTGCCCATGCCGACCGGGCCGTGCATGCGGGTGAGCTCACAGTGGAGCTCGAGGACGTCGCCCGGACGTACCTGTTTCTTGAAGCGGGCGTTCTTGATGCCGCCGAACAGCGCGATCTTTCCCTGATTCGCCGGTATGCTGAGAAGCGCGACGGCGCCGGTCTGTGCGAGGGCCTCGATGATGAGGACGCCTGGCATCACCGGATACTGCGGGAAGTGGCCCTGGAAGAAGGGCTCGTTCACCGTGACGCACTTCCGTGCATCGGCGAACTTTCCCGGCTCATAATCCACCACCTGGTCGATCAGGAGAAACGGATAGCGGTGCGGGATGATCTCCTTGATTTCATCGACACTGAGCGGATGCGCAGTGCGTACCGCCTCGACTGTGGCAGCGGTTTCGCCCGCTTCCGAAGAAGCGTGCATCTCTGCATCCGCAGCGGATGTGACAGCTGCAGGCGCGGTCATCATCTCAGCATTGATCTCCGAAACAGACGGGTTCGTGTTCATCTCTTCTGTCATGGCATCTCCCTTCAGGCCTTCCGGAAAATCAGGCAGGCGTTATGGCCGCCGAAGCCGAGGGAGTTCGAGAGTACATAGTCGAGCTTCGCCGCGCGTCCTTCGTTCGGCACGATGTCGAGGTCGCACTCCGGATCCGGCACCTGGTAGTTGATGGTCGCCGGGATGAACTGCTCCTCGAGGGCCTTCACGCTGAAGAGCGCCTCAACGCCGCCGGCCGCACCGAGCAGGTGACCGGTCATCGACTTCGTGGAGGAAACCGGGATCTCGTAGGCCTTCGCCCCGAAGACCGCCTTGATGGCCTTCGTCTCACAGGCATCGTTCAGATGCGTGGAGGTACCGTGGGCGTTGATATAGGAGATCTCCTCCGGCTGGATGCCGGCGTCCGCGATGGCGAGACGCATGCATGCTGCACCGCCCTCGCCTTCCGGGTTCGGGCTCGTGATGTGGTAGGCGTCGCAGTTCGCGCCGTAGCCGACGATCTCTGCGAGGATCTTCGCGCCGCGGTGGAGCGCATGCTCACGCTCCTCGAGCACCAGGATGCCGGCACCCTCGCCCATGACGAAGCCGCCGCGCTCCTGATCGAACGGGATGCTCGCGCGCTTCGGGTCCGTCGCCGCGCAGAGGGCACGCATGCTGGCGAAGCCGCCGATGCCGAGCTCGGTGATGCTCGCCTCGGTGCCACCGGCCACCATGACGTCCTCATACCCATCGCGGATACGGTGGAAGGCATCGCCGATGGCATTCGAGCCGCCGGCACATGCGGTTACCGGACAGGTGCACATGCCCTGGAAGCCGTGGCGGATCGCGACGTTCGCTGCCGCCATGTTTGAAATCGCCATCGGAATGAAGAACGGAGAGACACGCTCGAAGCCACGTGCGAGGGCCTTCGCATGCTCCTCCTCGATGGTGCTGAGGCCACCGATGCCGGACGAGATGATGACGCCCATACGGCTCGGCTCATATTCCTTCGGGCTGTTGCCGGCGTCTGCAGCGTCGGAGGTCTTCAGCGCCGCTGCGCTCTGGATGCCGCTCTCGCGGATCGCCTCCTCGGCGGCCACGATGGCGAACTGCGCATAGCGGGACAGATGCTTCTGCTCACGACGATCGATGATGGCGGACGGATCGAAGTCCTTCACCTCACCGGCGAGCTTGATCGTGAAGTTTTCTGTATCGAAATGGGTGATCGGGCCGATGCCGCACTGTCCGGCGCGGATGGCTGCCCAGGAAGTCTCTGTATCATGACCGGTCGGATTTACCGTACCGAGACCGGTGACGACGACTCTACGTTTATTCATTATATCCTCCTACTGCAGATCTGGTATACCGACCTGCGCTATCTATACAGGATCGATGCCTGTACGTTTCCATCCGGGCGAACGCAGCTCTGCTGTATGCAGGCTGAGACCGCTCGTCCTATCCCTGTCGTGCCGGATCAGCAGCCCATGCCGCCATCCACACCGAGCACCTGACCGGTGATATAGCGGGCGTCGTCCGATGCCAGGAAGGCCGCCGCCTTCGCAACATCCTCCGGACTTCCGAACTGGCGGAGCGGAATCTGCTGCAGCATCGCTTCCTTCACCTTCTCCGGCAGCACCTTCGTCATGTCGGTATCGATGAAGCCCGGAGCGATGGCGTTCGCGGTGATGCCGCGGCTCGCATACTCGAGGGCGGTGGTCTTCGTAAGACCGATGAGACCCGCCTTTGACGCCGCATAGTTCGCCTGGCCGGCATTGCCATGCACGCCGACGACGGAGGAGACGTTCACGATGCGACCAGAACGCTGGTGCAGCATTTCCTTTCCGACGTACTTCGTCATCAGGAAGGCACCACGCAGGTTCTTCTCGATCACGAGGTCGAAGTCCTCGGCGCTCATGCGAAGCATCAGGTTATCGCGGGTGATGCCCGCGTTGTTGATGAGTACGTCGATGCGGCCGAATCGCTCGAGCGCACTCTTTACGAGGCCCTTTACGGCGTCCTCATCGGATACATCCGCCTGAACAGCGAAGGCATCGACGCCTTCCGCCTGGCAGCGTACGACCGTCTCCTCGGCGGCGGAAGCATTGCCCGCATAATCCACGAGGATGTGATAGCCATGGCGCGCGAGCTCCACCGCGATGGCACGGCCGATGCCCCGGCCTGCACCGGTGACGATGGCTGCACGTGTGATCTTTTCTGTCGATTCTGACATCTGTTTTTCCTCCCGCTGTTTCTTACAGCAGTTTCTGTTCCTGTGGAACACTGTATATATAGAAAGAAATGATGAAACCGGATTTCTTCCGCGCTGCTGCGTGTGATGCGCACTCAGGCTTCCGCACAGAGCTTCTCGATGTCCTCGGAGGTCTCGATCGCGGTGACCGTGAACTCCGTGATGCCCATATCGCGAGCGACCTTCTTTACGAAGCCGGCGAGCGTATGACCCGGGCCGATCTCGATGAAATTCGTCACGCCGTCCTCAAACATCTCGCGGAGGATCGCCTCCATGCGGACCGGCTTCTGTACCTGCTCTTCGAGAAGCTCCGGGATCGCCCTGCGAAGTCCGGCGAGGGTCGTCGCCGTCGTGGACTCCACCGATGCACTGACCTCCTCACAGGCCCCGCCGAGGTAGTTAAACATCACCGGGTACTTCGGGCGCTGGAAGCGGATGTTCTTAAAGTAGCGTGCGAGCGCATCGCCGGCGCTCTTCATGAAAACGGTATGGAACGGACCGGACACGCGAAGCGGGATGCACTTGCCGCTGCCACTCGCGCTGATGATCTCGGCTGCCTTCGTGACGGCTGCCTTCTCACCACCGATGACGATCTGGCCCGGGCAGTTCAGGTTACAGAGAGAGACGATCTTTCCGGTCTCGAGCTGCGCCTGACGGCAGACCGTCTCGAGATCCTCGGCCGATACACCGAGGACCGCGCTCATGCCGCAGTCGATGCCCTCGGACGCAGCTGCCATGCTGGCACCACGGAAGGCCACCATGTTCACCGTGGTCTCTGCGTCCATCACCTCTGCTGCCTCGAGTGCCGAGTACTCACCGAGCGAAAGGCCGGCGGTCACATCCGGACGGATGCCATGCACACGGAGGATCTCGGTCACGCCACAGGCGAAGGCTACCATCGCCGGCTGGGTGTAACGGGTCTCGTTGATGACACCATCCGGATCCTGAAAGACGAGACGGTGGAGATCATAGTTCTGATCGACGCCCTCGCTCCCTGCGAACTCCTTACGGAAGTCCTCACTCTTTGTATAGCGCTGAAGCGCATCGCTGACACTGTCAAACACCCGGCGGAACTCCGGATAATCACGGTACAGATCAGCGCCCATGCCGACATGCTGGCTGCCCTGTCCTGCGTATAAAAATGCTGTTTTCATGTTCTACCTTTCTATCTGCTTTCGATGACGGCCCGCGTGAGGCTGCGCCATCGAACATGCATCCTTTTTCACATCCACCGACGCTCTACGGAAGCGCGCTTCGATTTATCCCTGACAGATATCCTCGATGATCTCCGCGAGCGGCCGAATCGTATGCAGCTGTCCGCATACCTGACCTGCCATCAGGGAGCCGGTCTTCACATCGCCCTCGAACACGGCGCGACGGAGGGAACCCAGGGTGAACTTCTCGAGCTCCATCTTATCGGCGCCGGCCTTCTCCTGCTTGATGTAGGCGACGGTCATCTGGTTCTTCAGTACACGCACCGGTGTACCGCCGATCCGTCCGGTCACGATGGCATCACTGCCCTGTGCCTTCAGAAGCGCGGCCTTATAGTTCTCATGGATCGGACACTCCTCTGCGGACAGCAGCACCGTACCGATCTGCACGCCACAGGCACCGAGGGCCATGGCCGCCTCAAACTGACGGTGATCTGCGATGCCACCGGCCGCGATGACCGGAATCGACACGGTATCCACACACTGCGGCACCAGGGTCATCGTCGTCATCTCTCCGACATGCCCGCCGGACTCACAGCCCTCGGCGATGACGGCGTACGCACCGAGGCGCTCCATCAGCTTCGCGAGGATCGGGGCACCGACCACCGGAATCACCTTGATGCCGGCCTCCTTAAAGGCCGCCATATACTGTCCCGGATTTCCGGCACCGGTTGTCACCACCGGCACCTTCTCTTCGATGCACACCTGTACAAACGCCTCCGTGCATGGATTCATCAGCATGAGGTTTACGCCGAACACCGGCTGGAAGTCTTCGGTCCCCGCCTCCTCGATCAGCTTCCGTGCGGTCCGAATCTCCGTACGGAGCTCCTCCGCCGAGTGGATGCCGCCGGTTCCGATGAGGCCGAGCGCGCCGGCACAGGCACAGGCCGCCGCGAAGCGACCCGTGGCGATGTTTGCCATACCGCCCTGGATGATCGGATATTTCGTTCCCAGTAATTCATTCAGTAATGTCATATCTCTCCTTTACCGTGTCGGTGCGTCATAGCTCAGGATGCAGCCGCCCCAGGTGAGTCCGCCGCCGAAGCCGGCGAGGATCAGCCGCTCTCCACGATGGAGGCGTCCCTGCTGCTGCATATCATAAAGCGCCGTCGGGATCGATGCAGCGCTGGTGTTTCCAAGCTTTTCCATGTTCATAAAAAACTTCTCTGCCGGCCAGTGCATCGCCCGGTATACATGCCGGATGATGCGGGCATTCGCCTGATGGCAGACCACATGATCGATGTCCTCCATCGTCTCGCCGGACTGTTCGAGCAGGCCGCCGATGATGCGCGGGATGATATCACAGGCGAACATGAACACTTCCTTCCCGTCCATCATCATATGGTCAATGCAGACGGTCTCTATGTTCGTCGCCTCTCGTTCATCTCCGGCCTCACCATGCGGTGCCTCTGTGTCCGCCGCATCGCCGGTGGATGCCTGTACCGCTGCGGTGAGCGCGGCATCACCATCGGCTGCCTGCGCGGCTTTCCGTGCCTCATACGCGCCCGTCCAGGTCCCCGGTGCGAGGATCACATCCGACCCGCGGGAACCGAAGAGGCGCACATACGGCTTCGCTTCTTCTCTGTTTTCTGCTGCTTCTGTGCACTCGATCACCGCCGCGCCGGCACCGTCACCGAAGAGAATCGCCGTAGAGCGATCCTCCATCGAGAGGAGACGGGACAGCTGCTCTGTGCCGACCACGAGGGCATAGCGCCTGCCGCTCACGGCGGCGAGGCTGCGTGCGACCTCGAGGCCATAGATGAAGCCACTGCAGGCCGCGTTGATGTCGAGGGCCGGCACCTCCGGAAGCCGGAGCTCCCGCTGGAGGATCGCCGCGATGCTCGGGGTGGCGAGGTCTGCGGACATGCTCGCCACGACGATCGCGCCGATGGCCGACGCCGGAACGCCCTGGCTTTCTGCCTCTGCGAGTGCCTTTCCGGCTGCCTCGATGGCGAGGGTCACGGCACTTTCCTCTGCGTTGCAGAAGCGGCGTGCGTGGATGCCGGTACGTGGATAGATCCAGGCATCGGAGGTATCCATCTGCTGACTTAGGTCATCGTTGGTCACCAGTCGGCCCGGATACGCGGCCCCGAGGCCGATGAGTTTCATTTCGTTCAAGGTTTCTCCTCACTTATGTCAAAGCGCTCAGCACCGGGCGGCAGTGGTTTTTCACACACAGCTGCGCACCGCTGTACGCGGTGCCTGCGCTCGCAATCAGATATTCCGGTACTTCTCCTGGCGCTGCTTCCGGATCTCCTCCGGGCTCAGCTTCAGCAGGTCGTTCAGACTCTTTTCAAGCACGATGTCGAGGCTCGCATAGAGGCGCTCCGGATCGGTCTGTGCACCACCGAGCGGCTCCGGGATCAGATGATCCGCGACACCGGCCTCACGAAGGTCGCGGGCGGTCAGCTTCATGACCTCGCAGGCCTCCTCGTGACGGCTTGCGTCCTTCCAGAGGATCGAGGCGAAGCCCTCCGGGCTCAGTACCGAGTACACGGCGTTTTCGAGCATGAGGATCTGGTTGGCGACGGAAATCGCAAGCGCTCCGCCGGAGTTACCCTCACCGGTGACGACCGCGATGACCGGCACATGCAGGCTGCTCATCGCCGCGAGATTCCGTGCGATGGCCTCCCCCTGTCCGTGCTCCTCTGCCTCCATACCCGGATAGGCACCCGGCGTATCGATGAAGGTGATGATCGGACGGCCGAACTTCTCGGCCTGCTCCATGAGGCGAAGTGCCTTACGATAGCCCTCCGGGCGCGGCATACCGAAATTGTAACGGATATTCTCTTCCATCGTGCGGCCCTTGCGATGACCGAGGACGGTCACCGGCATGCCCTTATAGCGGGCGATGCCACCATAGATGGACGCATCCTCATCATAGAGATGATCGCCCTTCTGCTCGAAGAAGTCGGTGAAGAGATGCTCGATGAAATCGTCGATATGCGGGCGCTTCGGATGACGGGCCAGATAGACACGATCTGCCGCCGAGAGATCCGCACACTGGGCGAGCAGCTGTGTACGCTCCTGGTCCAGACGGCGGATTTCCTCAGCATTGGCCTCCATCTCTTCTTTCGTCAGTGAAAGCGTATGGATTCTCTGTTCGAGTGCTTCGGCCTGTTCGATGATGTCTTTAATCATGCATTTACCTCCCCGGTGGTGACTGCTCTATGCTGCACGCCGGAATCGACATGCAGCTTCAGGATGTCGGCCAGTACATCGCGCATCTCACTGCGCTTCACGATGCGGTCCACGAAGCCGTGGTTCTCGAGATACTCGGCGCGCTGGAAGCCCTTCGGGAGCTTGCGGTTGATGGTCTGCTCGATGACACGTGGTCCGGCGAAGCCGATCAGTGCGCCTGGCTCTGCGAGGGTGATGTCGCCGAGAGTCGCGAAGCTCGCGGTGACGCCGCCCGTGGTCGGATGGGTCAGGAAACTGATGTAGAGACCGCCGTGCTCGCTGAAGGTTTCGATGGCTGCGCTGGTCTTCGCCATCTGCATGAGGCTGTAGATCCCCTCCTGCATACGGGCGCCGCCGCTCGCACTGAAGATGAGAAGCGGCAGATGATGCGCATCGGCATACTCGACCGCACGGGTCACCTTCTCGCCGACCGCACGGGACATGGAGCCCATAAAGAAGCGGCTGTCGAGAACGACCGTCACGAGGCGGATGCCCTCGATGCTGCCGACCGCGGAGATGACGGACTCGGAAAGGCCGGTCTTCTCCTCCTGCTTCTCGATCTTCTCCTTATAGCCCGGGAAGCCCAGCGGATCCTCGGCCGTGATGTCGTGATCCAGCTCCTCGAAGCTGCCCGGATCGAGGATCAGCTTGAGACGATAGTAGCCGCCGAGCGGTGCATACTTCCCGCAGGTCGGACAGATGAAGCAGTTCTCCTCCCATCTGCGACGGAGTGCACGACGTCCGCAGCTTCGGCAGGTGATGAAGCTCGATGGAATCATCACAGCCGGAAGACTCCGACCGCTGCTCTTCTCTCCATCTGCCTTCGCATCCGCCTTCGCCTCTGCCTTTTCTGCTTTCTCCGCACCCACGTTCTTTCCGGCGAGCGGCCAGGTAAAGTGAACACCGGCGTGTCCGATCATATCCTCCCGGGCCTTCTTCTCGAACGCACGGTTCTTATACAGCTCATAAACCTTCTTGATAGGCGACTTCATGGCCCACCTCCTATATAAACCTTCTCTTTTAGAACAGCTCGATTTTCTAACGAAAACCGAGCTGTCACGTAATCGTAAGCGTTCCGCTGAGGAGCCCGGAGGCGTGACACCGGGTCGCTGGCGATCCCGGGCCGGTGGGCCGTCTCAGAAGGGCCCAGAAGCGTGGCACCGAGGTCCCACAGCTGAACAGTTACATATCATCTGTTTTAGTTCTGGCAGTAATCGACGAGATCCTGTACGGTCGCCATCTTACCGATCTCACCATCCGGGATGGTCTTACCGAGTGCATCCTCGAGGGCCATGTGCAGCTCTACGAGAGAAAGGGAATCCACCTCGAGATCCTCCTGGAAGCGTGCCTCCGGGGTAACCTTCTCCTCATCACATGCGAGTGTATCTACGATAATGTCCTTAACCTGCTCGAAATCCATTTTGTTCTCCTTTTGCCGTAGCTCGGCGATTCATCTTATGTTTGTGTTCTGCGTACGAGGTTAATAGTTCAATACTTTTTATTAAAATATTTTAACTTTCCTCGCGATGGTGCCTAGAATACGTGAAACCGCACAGGAAGTCAATGACATAAATTCAGAAGCGGAAATAGTTTTGAAAACTATGAAAAACGGAGAGGAATGAAAAAGACGCATTTCCGTCCTTTTCATCCTCTCCGTTCTTTAAAAAATTTGAACTATATAAAAATTTTTAAATAGTTAATGAACGGTATTTTTCATTTATGTTCATTAATAAATACTTTTCAGGCGATCACCTCGACCTGGCTTCCGCCGACGCGATCCTTCGTGACGACGAGCTGCTTATCGATCTGCTGCTTCAGCTCTCCGACATGGGAGATGATACCGACGAGGCGATGCCCCTCGGTGAGCTCCGCGAGCGCCTGGATCGCCGCATGCAGCGAATCCTCATCGAGAGAGCCGAAGCCCTCATCGACGAACATGGTGTCGAGGCGGATACCGCCGACGCTCGAGCTGATCTCATCGCTGAGCCCGAGGGCGAGGCTGAGTGAGGCCTTAAAGGACTCGCCGCCCGAAAGCGTCTTCACGGAGCGCAGCGTGCCGTTGTAGTGATCGAGCACGTCGAGTTCGAGGCCCGACTGCGCCTTCAGATTCTCGGCACTCTTCCGGCGCACGAGTTCATACTGCGCATCGCTCATGATCATAAGCCGCGTGTTCGCTCGTCGGAGGATACGGTCGAAGAAGGTCGTCTGGATGTAGGTCTCGAGCGTCATCTTCTCGCTGCCGGCCACCGTGCCGTTTGCGGTGTTCGAGAGCTCGCTCATCCAGGCATAGTGTCGCTCCTTCTCGCTGAGCTCCGCTGCGCCCTCCCGGATCCGCGTGCGCTGTGCCTTATTCGTCTGTATGCGGGCAATGACGCCATCAGCCTCCGCCCGCCGCTGCTGTCGGAGACCGCTCAGTCGTGCCTGCTCCGCCCGCTCCGTCGCTTCATCATACTGCGCGCCTTCCGCCGTCTTCGCCTGCTCCTCCAGCTGCTGCAGTGAACCGCGCAGCTCGGCGAGCGTCTTCTCTTCGGCACGAAGTGCCTGCTCCGCCTGCAGGAGTGCTGCGTCGGCCTGGTTCTTCAAACCATCGAGCCGGCTGATTTCCGCCCGGGCTTCGCGTTCCGTCGGGAACGGCAGCTTCGCCTGCTGCTTCTCGATTTCATCGCGGGCGGCATGCTGCGCCGCCTGCAGCTCGATCTTCTGTGCCTCCGCCTGCCGGATCTGATCATTCAGCTCCTCAAGTTTCTGCTCCGCAGCCGGAATCTGCTCCTCGAAGCTCGCCTTTCGCTTCGCCTGAAGCATCAGCCCCTTCACAGCAGCCTCGAGTGCTCCTGCCGTGGCCTGCGTCTCGGCACACGCCGCCTGCATACGCTGGTACCCATCGTTCAGTGCCGCGGCCGTCACCATCACGGTGCCGGTCGGTGCCTCCGCACCGGTCCGCTCCGACGGCAGCTGCGGTGTGCCCTCGTGCTTCGTCTCCGTCGTGCCCGCGCAGTCCCCGGTCAGCTCCGGTGCATCCGGCTTCTGCAGCTTCACGTCATCGAAGAGCTTTGCGCACTGCTGCAGCACATGCTGTGCCGAGGCTTCATATTCGCCGTTCAGTCCGTTGGCCGTCCGGCTCTTTTCTTCCATCTCCCTGCGAAGCTGCTCCGAAAGCTTCTGTGCCTTCTGCACATCTGCTTCCGTCGGTGCCGCCTCGGAAAGGGTCGCGAGATGACTCTCTTCGGTGATGGCATGCCCACAGACCGGACAGGCATCGCCCGGCTTCAGATCACGGGCGAGGATCCCCGCCTGCTCACAAAGGAACGCCCGGTTCCTTTCTTTATAGAAAGCATCGGCTTCTTCGAAGCGGGTCATCGCCGTCTTCAGGGCCTCCTGTGCCGTCTTCAGCGCACGATGCTTTCGGCTGAGCGCCTCATAGTTTTCCTGCAGTCCCCGGAGCTCCTCCGTTCTCCGTGCGCAGGCTTCCTGCGCCGCCTGCTTCGTCGCGAGCTCCACCTCTACCCCGCCGAGTGTCTGCAGCTCCCGCTTCGCTGCTTCCAGCTCCTGCTTCCACTTCGCCTGCTTCGCTGTCCGCTTCGCCTGCTCGGACAGCAGCTTCTCGAGCTCCTTCTCCCGCGTCGCCTGTGTCTTAAGAAGCGTACTGAACTCCGCGTACTGCGGGAGCAGCTCCGTCAGCACGGTGATCCGGCGCGCCAGTTCTTTTCGTTCCGGCTCCCGCGCCTGCTCCGCTTCATAGCGTTTCTGCAGCACGCCGAGCTTCGGCTCTGCCTCTTCCAGCTGCGCCTTCGTACGGCTGCGGTCCGACTGCAGCTTCTGATACGCGCCGAGCGCCGTCAGGTGCCCGCTGATCTTTTCGAGCGCCGCACTCGCCTCGTTGATTTCCGTCTCGAGCTGACCGCGTCGCATCTCGTCGTCCGCGATGATCCTCTCGAGAAGTGACAGCACGTCCGCCGTGAGCATTGCCCCTTTATGCGCCTCAGCGAGCTCGAGGGAGAGCGGGCTCAGCGGATCTGCCATCGTGGACTGCACATAGTGCTCGATGGCCTTCCGCGCATCCTCCTTTTCGCCGAAGAGCCGCTTCGCATCGCTCAGGATCTGCATCTGCAGTGCCTTATAGTGCTCCGTCTCGAAGAGCTTTCGGAAGATTTCCTGGCGTTCCTTCGTGTCTGCGAGCAGCAGCTTCAGGAAGTCGCCCTGCGCGATCATCGCGATCTGTGAGAACTGCTGGTGATTGACGCCGAGGATCTCGAGGATCTTCCGGTCGACCTCCCGCGGCTTCGTGAGCACCGCGCCGTCCGGCAGCCTAAGCTCTGCGTCCGCCTTCTGGATCGTCGTGCCGCCGCCACGCTTCGCCGGGCGCTCGTACTCTGGATTGCGCTTCACGGTATAGTCCTGCCCACGGTAACGGAAGCACATCTCGACCTCCGTCGGGGTCTCCGGCTCCGCATACTTCGAGCGCAGCATGCCGGCGGTCCGGTTCTCGCCCGACGCCTCGCCGAAAAGGGCGAAGGTGATCGCGTCGAAGATCGTGGTCTTGCCGGCACCGGTGTCGCCCGTGATGAGGTAGAGCCCGCGCTCGCCGAGCTTCTCCATATCGATGTCCGTCACGCCCTTATAGGGGCCGAAGGCGGACAGCTTCAGTTTCAGTGGTCGCATTCTGTTCCTCCACACTTTTCATCAGATTCTGTTCCGTACGGGTACCATCGTTCCGCATGCGTTACTGTTCACTCGTGTACTGACCAGGCGGGGGGCCCGGAGGGGGCGGCAGTAAAACGCATGCTGCGTTCAGCTCTGTGCTTCCCAGATTTTCTCCATCTGCGCCTGTACGTAGCGTGCCTGCTCCTCGGTCATCTCCTTATGGTTCTGCTTCTCGAAGAGCTCTGAAAACAGGTCGAGCGGGGACTTCTCCTCGAGCTGCTCGAGCTCCAGGCCTTCGCCGCCCTGTCCGCGTGTCCGCGCGTTATCGTAGTCGAGCTTCATCAGGTTCGGGTAGATTACCTGCAGGTGTCGCGCCGCGTCCGAGACCTCGATCTCATCGGTAAGCGTCACATGCATATAATCATCCGTCGCGGTGCCCTCGTAGTTCGCGCGCAACGTAAGATCCTCATAGCTGCCACGGATCTCCCGCATGTCATGAAGCGGGTGGAGTTCCCGTGTGCCGATGCGGATATCCGTCGTGCCATCGGCTGTCTTCGCACCGATCTCGACGACCGTCACGGACTTGTGATGGCGCGCCTCCGAGAAGCTGTATTTCAGCGGGGTACCTGCGTAGCGGATGACCGGGCCGACGGTCACGTTTCCCACTGCCGATGCGGTGATTTCCTGACGATCCGCCGATGATGCTTCCGAATCTGCATCACTCTTCTTGATGGTATCCACTGATTTCGCAACTACATTCGCTGTCATATCGAGCTGGACAGCATGGGCATCGGACGCTGAACCGAAACGTATCTGCTGCGGCCCGTGCAGATGCCCGAGTGCCACGTAATCAAACGGTGCGAAGACGGATGCATCGACGTTATCGGTGCCGCCGACGGAGATGTCCTCCGAGTCCGAGCGGCTCGCACCGGTCACGAACTGATGCGTTACGAGGAGGTTCCGGTGCGTCGGGTCGATGTCCATGTGTGCGATCGCGACCCGCATCGCATCCGTGTAGCTCTCGATGGTCTCCTCCGGATAGAAGCGACGGACATTGGCCGGCTTCAGGAACGGCAGGAGGTAGACATCGACCGGCGGGCAGGTGGATGCAGAGGCCGACGCTGATGCTGCCGGGCGGGTGCGCGCGTGCGGGTCGACAGCATTGACCGCGGACAGGGCAGCGAAGGAGGTGCTGTCCGGGCAGGTGATGCGCTTCACGTGGCCGTCATACACCGGCGAGAGGTAGATGCCGGAGCGGTCCATGAGACGGTTTCCGAAGGCGATGCGCTCCGGCGAGTCGTGGTTACCCGCGATGATAAACACACGCAGCTTCAGCGCGGCGAGCTGGGTGAGGAACTCGTCGAAAAGCTCGACCGCCTCCGCGCTCGGAATCGCCTTATCATAGATATCGCCGGCGAGGATGACGCCACCGTCCGGCAGTTCCTCACGCAGGATCGTGAGAATCTGTTTCAGAATGTAACGCTGATCCTCCAGCATCGGAAACGCATTGACACGCTTCCCGATATGAAGATCCGCGAAATGGATGAATTTCATGGTAAGTCCTTTCGAAAGTCATGACAAAAAGGACGCGAGGCAGCGTAGCTTCACGTCCTTATGGCTGATCACGCATCACCAGAGATGCTGTGACGCAATATGGAAATCCAGTTCCTTTTCTGGTAAAGGAATCGGACGACGATCACCCGGTTTTCAGTTTCATCAATCGTATAAAACGCAATATAGTTCTGAATCAGTATGAAACGAATTCCCCAGCTGGCCAGCACCGGATCATCCACAAGACGCGATTTCTTCGGAAACACGGATAATGAATCGACCTTTTCTGTTATACTGGCCAAAAGGTGTTCTGCAGCATCTGGATTTTTAAGACTGTATTCTATGTAATCCACCGCTTGTACGATATCACGCTCAGCTATGGAAGTGATATGGACCTGGTAATTCATCGGCGATGACTCCTGATCTCTTCCATCGCCTCCGAAAATGACCGCGTCTTACCGTCCGCGATATCATCCATCCCGTCTTTCAATTGACGATACAGCTCGAAACGGCTCACCAGCTCTTCATATGTTTCGATACTCATCACCGCCAGATCCCCTTTTCCGTTCTTCGTAATGAAAACCGGTTCCGGATAGTTATGACAGAATGTTGATATTTCATTGTAGTTATTTCTTAAATCAGCACTTGATTTTATCGCCGGCATGAACCTCACCTCCTTGTTTCATACATTTATTATACACAAATTTTGTTATATTATCAA
>CABTMH010000204.1 GCA_902485915.1 uncultured Oribacterium sp.
GAGATCTCCCGCCTGCTGAACGTAGCGCCATCTGATATCGTCGATGCACTGAAGACCTACATGGCAGACAGCTTCCGGAAGGACCGCCGCATCGCCGCATTGAACACCCGCTACTACGAGCTGAAGGCACAGTCCCTGCAGGAGATGACCGGTGTGCTCATCGACTTCGAGGAAGGCATGAACGCGGTCGAGGTACGGAAGTGCTGTGACTACTTCATGAAGCACACGAAGGCCTCCGTCGTCGGCGTTTTCTGCCGGAAGGATGAGGGCGATTCGGACGGAGCAGCGTCTATAGAGGACATCGCTTCCTACAGCTACGTCATCGGCTCCACAGACGTCGATGTGCGCGCGCAGGCGAAGGCCTTTAACGCCCTCGTCGACGGCCGCGGCGGCGGACAGAAGGAGATGATCCAGGGCAGCCTCCAGGCGTCGGAAGAGACCATCCGCGATGCCATGAACCGCACGTTTCAGATATGATGGAAGCCGGTAGTGAGGACGTAAGACCGTAAAGCATTTCGATGTCTGTCGACACGGTTGACTGCGTCATCGGTCCTCCGGTCCGCTACAGGCTTCCCGACATGGCTCCCTGCCGGATCAGTACACATCGAAATTCCTTACAGTTCTATAACGCTTCTCAGGCAGCTGTTTGCGCACGCAGACAGCTGTGTTATAATATTCGCGTCTTATAGAAAGACGGATAGACGATGGTTACAGCACATAAGGAGATAAAATATGATTCGAATTGGCTTACTTGGTTATGGAAACCTGTCCCGCGGCATCGAGGCTGCCATCAAGCGGAACCCGGATGAGGAGCTCGTAGCGGTATTTACACGTCGCGATCCGGCGAGTGTAAAGATTCATACCGATGGCGTAAAGGTCGATTCCATCGATCATATCCTCGCATATAAGGATGAGATCGATGTACTCATGATCTGCGGTGGCTCGGCGACAGATCTCCCGACCCAGACGCCGGCATATGCACAGTACTTTAACGTCATCGACAGCTTCGATACCCATGCGAAGATTCCGGAGCATTTCGCCGCCGTCGATGCAGCCGCGAAGAAGGCCGGGAAGCTCGCGATGATTTCCTGTGGCTGGGATCCGGGCATGTTCTCCCTGGCCCGTATCTACGCGGAGTCGGTACTGCCGGATGGAAAGCACTATACCTTCTGGGGCAAGGGTGTTTCCCAGGGCCACAGTGATGCGGCACGTCGCGTAGAGGGGGTCAAGGATGCCCGCTCCTATACGCTTCCGGTCGAGAGCGCGATGGACGCCGTACGCAGTGGCAGCCAGCCGAGCTTTACGGCACGTGAGATGCATACGAGAGAGGTGTTCGTCGTGCTCGAGGAGGGCGCGGATGCAGCGAAGGTGGAGCAGGAGATCAAGTCCATGCCGAACTACTATGCGGATTATGATGTGACGATCCACTTCATTTCCGAGGAGGAGATGCAGCGGGAGCATGCCGCACTTCCTCACGGTGGCTTCGTGATGCGTTCCGGTGTAACCGGGGATGGAGATCACCATGAGCTGATCGAGTACAGCCTGAAGCTGGATTCGAATCCAGAGTTTACGGGCTCGGTACTCGCTGCATATGCGAGAGCTGTGAACCGCATGGCCACGAAGGGCGAGACGGGCTGCATCAGCGTGTTCGATGTCGCACCGAAGTACCTGAATCCGAAGTCCGAGGAGGAGCAGCGCCATACGCTCCTGTAAGCGCGATGAGGTATAGGATGAGAAGATTTAAAAAGCTGCTGGCCGCTGCCATGATCGCCACGGTCGCAGCCATGACATCCACGGTGCCTGCATTGGCCCAGGAAATGTGGATGACGACAGAGGATGGCGCGAGTCGCTTCGTCACCTGCGATGAAAACGGCACCGCGCGTGCGTACCAGGGCTGGCACCAGGATCCGAACAGCGGGAACTGGTATTATTTCGAAGATGGCGTACTCGCCACGGGCTGGATCATCGACGATGGGAAGTTTTACTATCTCGACTCGTCGACGGGCGCGATGGCGGTGAATCGGATGGTGGGTAACTTCTATGTCGGCGAGGATGGTGCCGCGATGAGCGACACGACGACCCCGGACGGCGTAAAGCTCGCCTACAACGGCTCGCGTATGAACGGGAAGTATCCGGTGGAGGAGCTGAACGAGAAGACCTATATCTATCGGGAGCTTCTCCGGGAGAATCCGAATCTGATCGCGGAATTCTCGGATCGTACGAGCGGCACAGGTCATCAGATCCTGCGGGAGACCGCACGGGGCTTTACCTGGGTCATCTACGCGACGATGAAGCTGTATGAGCCGACCGAGGACGGACAGAAGGGTGAGCGTGTATTCGAGGGCGATGGTGCCTTCCGTTTCGATGCGCTGATCGAGCGCAGGGAGAGTGATGGCAGCATCCGCTATATCCGACCGTTCGGACTGATACAGGAGGACCGCCAGCAGTGGACGGCGGCTCACATCCAGATCGATCCGGCGGGCTTCATCAGCTACGCATCGGATGAGGGCTGAGGCAGGGTCAGCGCCCGGTCATCGCGATCTGCAGTGTGAGCTGCTGACAGACCAGGCATCCCCGGATCCTGGCGTCTCGTTATCTGGCTGCTTCTGTTTCAAATGGGAACATGCAGGCATCCCGGATCATAGTGTCTGGTCAGGGCTTCGTAGTAAACAACATCACGGCGCTGCCATCGGCAGCGCTATTCTGTCATCTGGGAGAGGGGACATACATGACATTACAGCAGCTTAGACAGGTGATCGCCGTCGCGGACAGCGGCTCCATGAACGAGGCCGCGAAGCGTCTCTATATCACACAGCCATCCCTTTCGGCGGCCATCAAGGAGCTGGAAAAGGAGATCGGGATCGAGATCTTTCTCCGTTCGAACCGGGGCATCGTGACCACGGCCGACGGCGAAGAGTTTCTGGGCTATGCACGGCAGATCGTCGAGCAGTATCAGCTGATGGAAGACAAGTATGTCAATGTCGGCACCCGGAAGAAGAAATTCTCCGTCTCCATGCAGCACTATACCTTCGCGGTCGAGGCCTTCATTCACCTCGCACGTGAGTATGGCATGGATACCTACGAGTTCGCGGTCAAGGAAACGAAGACCATGGAAATCATCAATGACGTACGAAACCAGACCTCGGAGATCGGCGTGATCTATATGAATGATTTCAACAGTAAGGTCATCGGAAAAATCCTGCGGGAGGATTCTCTCGAGTTCATCCCACTGTTTGACTGTAACATCTATGTGTTCATGAGTAAGGGAAATCCACTGGCCGGGAAGGACATCATCCGCATGGAGGAGCTCGCGGATTATCCGTGCCTCAGCTTCGATCAGGGCGAGCGGAACTCCTTCTACTTTTCGGAGGAGGTGCTGAGCACCTATGATTATAAGCGGATCATCAAGTGCGATGACCGCGCGACCTTCCTGAATCTGATGGTCGGGCTGAATGGCTATACGCTCTGCTCCGGCATCATCTGCCAGGAGCTGAACGGCGATGAGTATACGGCGGTCCGCCTCGATACGGAGGAGATCATGACCATCGGCTACATCAAGAAAAAGAAGATTCCGCTGTCCGGTATCGGCGCACGTTACGTGGCGGAGCTTCAGAAATATAAGGCGCAGGCACTGTAGTCTGCAGGAGTTTTACATACACACCCATAAAGCACAGGCATGTTCGACTGCAGGTCTCGTATATGCAGCAGGTGCGGCTCGATTACGTGGTCGCTCCAGGTGAACGACACGGCGTCTCGTATATGCAGCAGGTGCAGCTCGGTGTGGCATGCCGGCACCCTGGGTGCAGAAAGGAATACTATGTTGGATACGCAGGTCATCATCATGGCAGTGGTCGCACTCGTGCTGCTGCTTGCCGTGGTGCTGTACATCGTACAGAGAAATCAGAAGCGGAAAAATGCAGATAAGCTTTCGATGAAGCTCCGGGAGGACGAGAAGCTTCATATCACACTCGATGATAAATCCGATGCGGCGGAGGTCGCCCGGATCATCCTGGAAGGCCTCGGTGGCCGCGAGAACGTCAGCGAGGTACAGCATGACGGTGCACGGCTCAAGGTGGCGATCCGGCAGTACGATGCCGTCGATGAGAAGAAGATCCGCTCTGCCCAGGTGGGTGGCGTGCTTCGCCCAGGTAAAAACGCTGTACAGATCATCATCGGCCCTTCGGTCGAACCAGTGGAGAACGAGCTTCATAAGCTGCTTGGTACGTGATATGAGTAAGAAATATGAGATGGACATGACGACCGGCGTGATCATGCCGAAGATCATCACCTTTGCACTGCCGCTGATGGCGGCGTCGGTGCTTCAGCTTCTGTTTAATGCAGCCGACATCGTGGTCGTCGGCCGTTTCGTGGGCCCGCAGGCGATGGCCGCCGTCGGATCGACTTCATCGCTGGTGAACCTCATCATCCAGCTCTTCGTCGGCTTCTCCATCGGTGTCAACGTCTGCGTCGGAAAGTATTATGCGGCGAAGCGTCAGGAGGAAACGTCCGATACCATCCACACGGCGATCCTGGTGTCGCTGATTTTCGGTGTAATCCTCTGCGTCGCCGGCCTGTTTCTGGCACGACCGATGCTGGAGATGATGGGCTCGCCATCGGATGTCATCGAAGACTCGGTGCTTTATCTTCGCATCTACTTCCTCGGCATGCCACTGATCATGCTGTATGATTTCGCGGCGGCGATTTTGCGTGCCGTCGGCGATACGAAGCGCCCGCTGTATTTTCAGATGATTGCCGGGCTGATCAACGTCGTTCTGAACCTGTTCTTCGTCCTCGTGGTGGGCATCGGTGTGGCTGGTGTTGCGATCGCGACGACGATTTCACAGGGCTTTTCCGGCATCGTCCTGCTCATCACACTGATGCGGGAGAAGGGGGCGCTGCACCTCGACCTTCGGAAGCTTCATATCAACTGGAAGCTTCTTCGCTCCATCATGGAAATCGGTCTGCCGGCGGGTCTCCAGAGCACCGTGTTCAGTCTGTCCAATGTCGTCATCCAGAGCTCCATCAACTCCTTCGGATCGCTTGCGATGGCGGGCGCTACGGCATCACAGAATATCGAATCGTTCGTATATGCCTCGATGAACTCGATCTATCAGACGAATCTTTCGTTTACCGCACAGAATCTGGGGGCCCGGAAGTACAGTCGTATCAACCGTATCCTGAAGGACTGCTTGATCACCGTCATCCTCATCGGCCTCGTCATGGGCATCGGTGCGGTGATGCTGGATCCGTGGCTGCTGCGCTTCTTTACGACGGATGCGGAAGTCGTCCGTTATGGACAGGAGCGACTGCTGGTGGTCTGCGGACCATACTTCCTCTGCGGTATCATGGACGTCATGGTGGGCTCGCTCCGCGGACTCGGCTACTCGGTGATCCCGATGTTTGTGAGCCTGATCGGTGCCTGCGGACTGCGGATCATCTTTATCCTGACCCTGTTCCGGCTCCCGTACTTCCACTCTCTGAACTGGCTGTACATGAGCTATCCGATCACCTGGACCATCACCTTCACCGCGCACTTCATCACCTTCCTCCGCATCCGGCGGAAGTTCCCGAAAGAGGATGTGTGAATATAAAAACCGCCGGAGGGCAGCCTCCAGAGGCTGTCTTCCGGCGGTTCATTTATCTCACTGCATCGCAGCGTAAAGCTTCTTCCGATGGAGGAAGTAGTAGCTGTACTCGAAGAGGATCATAGCGGTCCAGCCGATCGCGCAGGCGTAGGCTTCGCCGGTGATGCCGATCTTCGGGACCAGGATATAGACGAAGAGGGTGCGGATCGAAATCTGCAGAATCGTCGAAATCAGCGTGATGGTCATGTTGCCCATGCCACGCATGAAGCCCTGCATCGCATTCGTAACGCATGGGAAGATGATGGTGAAGGCTTTTATGGACAGGTAGCTCACGCCGAGACGGACCATTTCCTCGCCGCCACTGGTCGGAGCGAAGAGCTGGATCAGCGGATGGCGAAAGAGCAGGATGAGCGCACAGATGATCGGATAGTAGATGAGTCCGATCAGGATGCCCTTCCACAGCGTTTCCTTCACCCGCTTCTGGTCGCCGGCACCACGATTCTGTGCGGTACAGGTCATCATGCCATGGCTGATCGTCTGGGCAGGGATGCGCCCGTAATCCTCGATTTTACAGCCGGCGTTGAAGGCCGCGATGACGTCGATGCCCTGAACATTGATCACACTCTGCACGAGTAGCTTTCCGATCGGCTGGCAGGACTGCTGGAGTGCGGTGATGAGGCCGCTGGAGAGAATGCTGCGGAGGAGCCTGTGATCGAGGATGAGTTCGTCCCGGCGGAGGGCGAGTGCCGGGATGTGCCGGTAGACATAGATATAGCAGAGCACCGCGGAGAGGGCTTCGGCGATGACCGTCGCGAGTGCGGCACCGAAGACGCCCCAGTGGAAGCGGAAGATGAAGACCCAGTCCAGGCAGGCATTCAGTACCGACGAGATGCCCACGAAGGTCACCGGCGTTTTCGAATCTCCGACCGCCCGCAGTGCACTCGACATGATGTTGTATTGGAAGGTGAAGAAATTACCGAGGAAGAGAAGCCGGAGATAGACGGCGGAATCATGCATGATATCGAGTGGGGTATGCATGGCCTCGAGGATCGGCGCAGCAAGCAGGATACCGAGCAGGGTGGTGATGCCGCCGGCGATCGTACCGAAGAGGACCGTGGTGGAGAGCGAGCGCTTCAGCTTCTCACCCTCGCCTGCACCATAGAACCTGCTCATGTAGACCGAAGCGCCGATGCCGAGGCCGGAGATGCTCTGCACCAGCAGCACCGATACCGGATTCGAGACGGATACGGCGCTGAGCGCAGCGACACCGGCCCCCTTACTGACGAGGATGGAATCGACGGCGTTATAGGTAAGCTGAAGAAAATTTCCGAAGATCAGCGGGATGGCATAGGCCAGAAGATGGCGGTAGATACTGCCGGAGGTCATATTTCGCATAGTGGTTCCCCTTTCTGAAAGCGCTTTCAGATGTGCCTGCTATTATAGCACGATGCCGGCGCGCTGGCGACAGTATTCGTTACGGTTACTCGTCCCCCTGCCTGAATCCGGTTGACGAATGAACAGTGACGAATATTCGCTGGATATTTGAGCGCTGCTATGATAGAATGTTGATTTAGATGATTCGGCGCGCGGCTGGTATCCGCGATTTCCGCCTGCGCCGATCGTATACTTTCATGGAGGAAAAAAAGAATGAGCGTAATTGGTTGGGTAATTTATATCATTGCCATCGTGGCGATGTTTTACTTTATCGGTATCAAGCCATCCCAGAAGGAGCGTAAGAAGCAGGAGGCTCTCCTTGCATCCGTAGCAGTCGGCGACACAGTGCTGACCACATCCGGCTTCTATGGTGTGATCATCGATATGACCGATGACACGGTGATCGTTGAGTTCGGTAATAACAAGAACTGCCGTATCCCGATGCAGAAGGCAGCCATCGCACAGCTTGAGAAGCCGACCACGGCTGTGAAGTCTGACGATAAGAAGTGATCCAGCGCGATTCATGAGCCCACCGTGTTCTGCACGGTGGGCTTTTGCTGCTACAAGGGAGCGGAGGGCTTCGTATGAATCTTAAAACGCTGAGAGAATTAAAGGGAATCAGTCGGAAGGAGCTGGCGGAGCAGACGGGACTGTCGTACCGCTCGATTCAGGATTACGAGCAGGGACATAAGGATCTGGGGGCCGCGAAGGCGCGGACCGTTCTCCGGATGGCACAGGTGCTGGACTGCTCGGTGGAGGACCTGATTTCAGAGGTGGATTTCAGCGAGCTGAAGCCGAGCGAGCTGCGCTCGGATGAGCTCCGGATGCAGAAGCGTATGCTGGCGGAGTGGAAGGAGAGCACGCGGCGGGAGCGGGCATCCGCTGCGGGCGGGTCGCCTGCTTCGGCGTCAGCATTGGCAGACGGACAGTGGGCGACAGACGAAGGCCGCTGGATGAAGGAAGACAGGACGGAGAAACGATGAGAGTAAAAATCGATATGCAGACACGCCAGACCATCGACGGCGATACGGACATCATGGAGCACAGCGCGGAGGGTATCCTGCGCGACCTCTCCGAGGGACAGCTTGTGCTGACCTATTTTCAGGATGGCATCCATAACGAGATGCGGATCGATGTCTCCGACGAGGAGATCATCGTGACCCGGAACTGGAAACAGGAAAATCAGTTTCATTATAAGCGGAATAAGCACCACATCATGAACTATGAGACTCCGATGGGGATGATGGAGCTCGGCTTCGATACGAAGTATGTCGAGATCGACCGCATCCATCGGGACTGTCTGATGGAGATCCGCCTCGTCTACACCATCACCCAGGGCGGACAGCCGGTGAGCGATAACGAAGTCCGGATCCGGATCAGCGAACGTTGAGCGCGCCCTTTTAAGGTTGCATTTTGATGCGCTAAATAGTAAGATTAAGGGCAGATTTATGGAAAGACGAGGATTTACTCTATGACATTAATGGCGATCCACTGGAACACCGTGGCAACCGTACTGGTCGTTATCGCGATCATCCTGGTTGTACTCATGGCGGTTATGTACTACTACGGTAAGAAGCTCTCCCGTCAGCAGGCAGAGCAGCAGCCGATCATCGATGCAAACACGCAGGATGTATCGATGCTGATCATCGATAAGAAGAAGCTCTCCATCGAAGAGGCGATCGCAGCCGGCCTTCCGGAGGCGATCAAGGAGCAGACACCGTTCTATCTCAAGTGGCAGAAGCTTCCGGTCGTGAAGGCGAAGATCGGTCCGCGTATGATGACCCTCATCGCAGATCCGAACGTATTCGAGCAGCTTCCGAAGGGCAAGGAGTGTAAGTGCTCCATCTCCGGTCTCTACATCCGTGGCATCAAGTCTGTCCGTGGCGGTAGCATCCCGAAGGCACCGGAAAAGAAGAAGGGCATCCTGGCACGTGCCAGAGAGATGGCTTCCAGAAAGAAATAACTGAAGTGGGAAGGAATCGACGACCGTCGGTTCCTTTTTTGATGGCTGCCCTCCGGCCTCGGCCTGCTCAGTACACGAGTGAACAGTGACCTGCGATGTATTGTAAAAAATTAAATTTCACGTATTGACGAAAATCCGGTGCCATGGTAGGATAAAGTTTGCTTATTTTGGAGACGTGGGCTCAGTGCGCCTTTTTTTAGACACGCCCGGCACCACCGCTCCTTTAAGATAAGATGAAACGAAAACCGATTCATTGAAATGTTGATACATCGAAATACAATGCTCGTAACGATGAATGCACATTTTGAAATCCACATCTTTCTATGAATCACAGTGATCAAGTAGATGCGCTTTTCGAACTGCCGCGTTTCCGGCAGGGAGTGAAACGAATTTACTATGGGGTGAACGGTCAATGGAAAAAAGCAAGATGCGTGTCGTGAAAAACGGCAAAAACGTCAGATTTACTTTCTCTCAGCATGACGAAGTACTGGAGATGCCGAATCTGATCGAAGTTCAGAAGGATTCGTATAAGTGGTTCCTGACGGACGGCCTGAAAGAGGCATTTGATGACATCTCACCGATCCAGGACTTCGCTGGACACCTGTCCCTCGAGTTCGTAGGCTTCAAGCTCTGCGAGGATGAGAAGAAGTACACCATTGAGGAGTGCAAGGAGCGCGACGCTACCTATTCCGCACCGCTCAAGGTAAGAGTACGTCTCATCAACAAGGACAAGGATGAGATCAATGAACACGAGATTTTCATGGGCGATCTGCCACTGATGACAGATACCGGCTCATTTGTAATTAACGGTGCCGAGCGTGTTATCGTATCACAGCTCGTTCGTTCTCCTGGCATTTATTATGGTGTAGACCATGATAAGGTTGGTAAGGAGCTCTACAGCTGTACCGTGATTCCGAACCGTGGCGCATGGATCGAGTACGAGACCGATTCCAATGATATTTACTGGGTACGTGTGGATAGAACCCGTAAGGTTCCGGTGACGGCATTTATCAGAGCGATGGGTGTCAGCACGAATCAGGAGATCATCGATCTCTTCGGTGAGGAGCCGAAGCTTCTTGCTTCCTTCGAGAAGGAGCAGCCGGAGGCACAGAACTACGAGGGCGGTCTGCTTGAGCTCTATCGTAAGATCAGACCAGGTGAGCCGCTGTCCGTCGATTCCGCAAGCTCTCTTCTGAACGGCATGTTCTTCGACCCTCGCCGCTATGATCTTGCGAAGGTTGGACGTTATAAGTTTAATAAGAAGCTTCATTTTAAAAACAGAATCAAGGGCCACACACTGGCAGAGGACGTCATCGACGAAGCAACCGGTGAGGTGATCGCGCAGGCTGGTGATCAGATCAGCTTCGCGAAGGCTGTGGAGATCCAGGATGCAGCCGTTCCGTTCGTATGGATCGAGGGACCGACCCGTAAGGAGAAGGTACTTTCCTCGATGGAGGTCGACCTTTCGAAGTATGTGAGCTTCGATGCACAGGAGATCGATTACGAAGAGGCACGTGAGTACGATCACGTACGCGAGTACTTCCAGCGCCAGGCAGATCGTACGAACAGCTTCCTGAGCCAGGACGCAGAGAAGAAGCTCTGGGATGCCCTGTCTGTAGAAGAAAAGCAGGCCATCATCGATAAGGATGTACCGGAGGAGCTCGTTTACTATCCTGAGCTCGCACGTCTGATGGAGGAGAACGCGGATGATCAGCGTGCACTTCGTATCGCGATCATGAAGGACATCCATGAGCTCGTTCCGAAGCACATCACGAAGGAAGACATCTTCGCTTCCATCAACTACTGCATGCACATCGAAGAGGAGATCGGCAGCAACGATGATATCGATCACCTCGGCAATCGTCGTATCCGTGCGGTCGGTGAGCTGCTTCAGAACCAGTATCGCATCGGCCTTTCCCGTATGGAGCGTGTTGTCCGCGAGCGTATGGCGACACAGGACATCGAGGAGATCACACCGCAGTCTCTGATCAACATCAAGCCTGTGACGGCATCCGTGAAGGAATTCTTCGGATCATCCCAGCTGTCACAGTTCATGGATCAGAACAACCCGCTGTCTGAGCTTACACACAAGCGTAGACTTTCCGCCCTCGGACCAGGTGGTCTTTCCAGAGACCGTGCCGGATTCGAGGTTCGAGATGTTCACTATACACACTATGGTCGTATGTGCCCGATCGAGACACCTGAGGGACCGAACATCGGTCTGATCAACTCGCTGGCATCCTACGCACGTATCAATGAGTACGGCTTCATCGAGGCTCCGTACCGTATGGTGGATAAGTCGGATCCGAAGAACCCGAAGGTTACGAAGGACGTCGTATACCTCGCAGCAGACGAAGAGGATAACTATGTCGTAGCACAGGCGAACGAGCCGCTCGATGCCGATGGACATTTCATCCATGATAATGTTTCTGGCCGTTTCAGAGAGGCGACGCAGGCGTTCCCGAAGGCGAGCGTGGATATGATGGACGTATCCCCGAAGATGGTATTCTCCGTGGCGACTTCCATGATTCCGTTCCTTCAGAACGATGATGCGAACCGTGCGCTGATGGGATCGAACATGCAGCGTCAGGCCGTGCCGCTGATGGTGACCGAGCGTGCCGCTGTCGATACCGGTATCTCCGCGAAGGCTGCGGTCGACTCCGGCGTATGCTGCCTTGCAAAGTATGACGGTGTGGTTGAGATCTCCGCATCCAACAAGATCACGATTCGTCGTGATTCCGATGGAACACTCGATGAGTATAAGCTCACCAAGTTCATGCGCTCCAACCAGTCGAACTGCTATAACCAGAAGCCGATCGTGTTCGCCGGTGACCATGTAAAGAAGGGCGATGTCATCGCCGATGGTCCGTCCACCTGCCAGGGTGAGATCGCACTCGGTAAGAACCCGCTGATCGGATTCATGACCTGGGAAGGCTACAACTACGAGGATGCGGTTCTCCTTTCTGAGAAGCTCATCCAGAACGATGTCTACACCTCCATCCATATCGAGGAGTACGAGTGTGAGGCACGTGATACCAAGCTCGGACCGGAGGAGATCACCTCGGACGTTCCGGGTGTCGGTGACGATGCACTGAAGAATCTCGACGAGCGCGGCATCATCCGCATCGGTGCAGAGGTTCGTGCCGGTGATATCCTCGTCGGTAAGGTAACGCCGAAGGGTGAGACCGAGCTGACCGCAGAGGAGAGACTGCTTCGTGCGATCTTCGGTGAGAAGGCACGTGAGGTTCGTGATACCTCCCTCAAGGTGCCGCACGGCGCATATGGTGTCGTCGTAGACGCAAAGGTATTTACAAGAGAAAACAGTGACGAGCTGGCACCGGGTGTATCGGAGTCCGTTCGTATCTATATTGCACAGAAGAGAAAGATCGGTGTCGGCGATAAGATGGCC
>CABTMH010000205.1 GCA_902485915.1 uncultured Oribacterium sp.
AATTATACAGATCAGGCATTCTGCGCACATGGCAATGCCGAAATCAGAATTTCCCTGGTTCTGCGAAGAATCAGGAGAGCAGTAAGAAGGAGAATCATCGTGCGAGTGTTTATCACGGGTGTCACCAGCTTTCTGGGGCTATATACAGCGAAGCTTCTGCTTCGGGAGGGCCATGAGGTCATCGGCGCGGTGCGCCCGGGCAGCCGGCGCGTGCAGGAGCTCGATGCGCATGGCATCAGCGCGTACCCGACGTACCGGACCGTCCATCTCGACCTCTGTGAACTTCCGGAAGCCGAGCTCGGCGAGGAGCACTACGCTGAGGTGCTGGGTCTCGACGACACCCATCTATCCCTCATCGATGCGTGGATCCACTTCGCGTGGGACGGCGTCGGTTCTGCAGGCCGCAGTGACACGAACATCCAGATCGAGAACATCCAGAATGCGAAGAAGGCCTACCTCTACGCGAAGCTGCTCGGTGCGCGGAAGTTCCTCTTCGCCGGCTCCCAGGCCGAGTACGGCATCGGCAATCATCGTGTGCCCATGCCGGTGAGCCCCTACGGGAAGGCGAAGCTCAGTTTCGGCCGCTGGGCGACCGAGCAGAGCCTCCTCTCGGAAATCTACGACGACGCGCCGATGCAGTTCATCCACATGCGCATCTATAGCGTGTACGGCAGCGGCGACCATGAAACGAGCCTCGTGCATACGGTGCTTCGCGCCGCTCTCCGCCACGAAGCCATCACCCTCGGCCCGTGCGAGCAGCGCTGGAACTACCTCGAGGTCCACGACCTCGCCCGTGCGATCCGCATCCTGCTCAGCTCCGAGGACACCCGCACCGGCATCTATGACATCGCCGGCTCCGACTCCCGCACGCTGAAAACGTACGTCATCGCCATGAACGCCATCGCCGCACGTTTTGCTGCAGATGCGGACATGACGGCAGACGGGGGCGCAACGACCGCCACTGGCACCGCCTCGTCTGGTGCGGACCTCCGCTTCGGCACCCGCGCGAACAACGCAGAGGGCGCCGCGAACATGTCGCCGGAGATCCTCAAGCTCCAGCGCCTCGGCTTCCACCAGGAAATCTCCTTCGAAGCCGGCATCGGCATGCTCCTGAAGACGATGCGGGTCCGAAATGAGCGATGAGATAAGAGCACATCTGTTGCACTTTCACAAATTAAAAGTAGAAATTATGGACATGCTTTGAAAGATTACCGTGGTAATCTGCTATTCGTAGGCATTAATTATGATAAGACCTCAAAAAAGCATGAGTGCATGATAGAAAAGGTATATATATGAACATGACCTGTATCGCCTGCGGCCACGCGCTGTCGCCGCTGCTGACCCTCGATGACATGCCGGCGAGCGCGCAGAACATCCCGGCAGCGTCGGAGCTCGCGGAGGATCATCCGCTGAGCCTCACCCTCTGCCAGTGCCCGTCCTGTGGGCTCGTCCAGTTCGACACCGAGCCCGTCGACTATTACCGTGATGTCATCCGCGCCGGCGGTGGCACCCGCACCATGACGCGCCTCCGTCACGAGGAGTACGCGCGCCTCCTCACCGCCATGCAGGAGCAGCATATCCATGGTCGCCGCATCGTGGAAGTCGGCTGTGGCCGCGGCGAGTTCCTCCGCATGTGGCAGACGCTCGCGGAGGACCCGGAAGGTGCCGCTGCGCTCGCCCGCGACCAGTCCCGTGATCCCTTGTCTGGTCAGCAGAACGCCACCCAGCTCCACCTCGTCGGCATCGAGCATAAGCCGTCCCTCGTCGAGGAGGCCAATGCCTCAGCCTCCACATCCTCACCGTCGTCGGGGGCTTCCGAGCATACTACATCCGCGCCTGTCACCCAGGAGGCATCCGTCGCCTCAGCCGACGCCGAGTCCCCGGTGACCGAAACGGCAGCGCAGCCAGCATCCGGCACCCCGTCGCCGGCATATCGCGTCTACGAGGGCTTCGCGACCGGCGACGTGCGCTACCCGGAGGGCCCGTTCGACGCCTTCGTGCAGTTTAACTTCCTCGAGCATCAGCCAGACCCATGCGACATGCTCCGGAACATCTGGCACAACCTGAAGCCGCAGGCCCTCGGCCTCATCACCGTCCCGAGCTTCGAGTACATCCTCCGTTACAACGGCTACTACGAGCTGCTCCGCGACCACATCGCGAACTACACCGAGTTCACGCTCCAGAAGCTCCTGCAGGACTGCGGCTTCGAGCTCCTCAGCATGGACCTCGTGAACCGTGACACGATCGAGGCCATCGTGCGAAAGGCCGACCCGGACGAGCTCAGCGAGCTCCATTACAGCGGCCGCCTCATCGATGTGTCCGCCCTGCGCGACAGCTACGACCGCCTCTCTGCCTCGGTCAATGCACACATCGACCACCTCTCGGAGAGCCATCGGACCATGGCCATCTGGGGTGCGAGCCACCAGGGCTTCACCCTCGCCGCCACCACGAAGCTCGGCGGCAGAGTAGAGTACATCATCGACTCCGCCCCGTTCAAGCAGGGCCGCTTCTCGCCGGCCTCCCACATCCCGATCGTCGCCCCGGACTACGCCGTCGCCCACCCGGTCGATGAGATCCTTATCGTCGCCCCAGGCTACACCGACGAAATCGCCGGCATCATCCGCGAACGCTTCGATGAAAACGTTCGCATCCTCGTGCTCCGCACAGACCGGATCGAAGAGTATCGCGCAGAAAATTAAAGCAGCGGGTGCGAAATAACATAATATGAATGGAATTGAAGAGAAGGAGCGTGAGCCATGAAAGCGCTTGTGCTGAAAGGAAAAGGAAATATCGCCTACATCGAGAAGGTGCGGCCGACGCTGGCCGACGCGCATGGCGCGCTGCTGAAGCCGCTGCTCGTCTCGCCATGCACCTCGGATGTCCACACGATCTGGCAGGGCAGCCCGAAGCGCCCGGACCTGACGCTCGGCCATGAGGTCATCGCCCGTGTTGAGGAAGTCGGCGCAGAGGTGACGGATTTCCACGCCGGCGATGTCGTCGCCGTATCAGCGATCACCCCGGACTGGAGTCAGCCGGACGTCGAGGAAAACTATGCACATGCGGGCCATAATTTTAGTGCCCACATGCTCGGGAACACCATCGACGGTGCCTTCCAGGAGCTGTTCTATCTTCCGTACGCGGACCGAAACCTCGCACACATCCCGGACGGCCTCACGCTCGAGGACGCGCTTATGTGCGTCGACGTCCTCCAGACCGGCTTCACTGCGGTCGAAGAAGCCGGCGTCCAGCCAGGCGACACCGTCGTCGTGATGGGGATCGGGGCCATCGGCCTCGCTGCCATCCTCGGCGCGAAGCTCGCCGGTGCCCGCACGATCTACGCCGTCGGCTCCCGCCCGGAGAACGTCCGCATCGCCGAATCGATGAGTGACTGCGGCCCGGAGATGTCGCTAGACTGCGCTTCAGCCACACCGTGCGGAAGTCAGCGTCAGACCCTCGCGCAGTCAGGCTGTCACATCGAAGTGCTGAACTATCGCCACCTGCATTGTCCGCTCCCGCAGGGCATGCATCCGCTCGCGAATTCCACCGGCTCACCCGTCGTGAACTACGTCCTCACGAAGACACAGACGAAGGGTGCGGATGAGGTTCTCATCTGCGGCGGCGATGACCTCGCCTTCCCGCAGGCCATCGACATGGTGAAGTACGGCACCGGCGTCGTCTCAAACGTCATGTACTACGGCGCCGACCTCGACACCCAGGACGACGAGTTGAAAACCCTCGAAGCCATGAACAGCGCCGCAGCGTACCTCACTGCCTCCGCAGATGCCGTAGCCACAGCAGCTGCTGTCCGTGCGACGGACAGTATTTCGGCTGACGAAACTGTCACAAATCCGCAGCAGAGTAGTGTGACCATTTCTCCGAGCAGTCCTGCTCCACAGCAGCCATCCTATGCAGTCCCTGGGGATGTATTACGGAAGACACACACGGTGACACTGAACGATCACATCGACTGCATCCAGATCCCGAAGTTCTCCATCGGCCGTGGCATGGCAGGAAAAACACTGAAGTTCTCCCTGAGCCGGGGTGGACGCCAGAACCTCGAACACGTGATGCAGATCGTGCAGGAGAGCGGCGTGCATCCGTCCATCTTCATCACAGAGCACTACGATGGCCTCGACCAGATCGCCCAGGCCATCGACGACATGAAAGAACGAAAAGCCATCAAGATCGCTGTGAAAATCTAAGTGTCATCAAGATAGCCGCCAGGTCCCTCAGGCCGGGTGGGTGACAGCGATGAGCCGATGACAGAATATGAAATCTACAGCTATGAGTCCTTCAGAAAGAAGTATCAGGATGATATACGTAGCGTTCCGAGAGCGTCCTTTGACGTGATTGATGGTGCATTGCTTGGTGAATACATCAGTAAACTTAAAGCGGAAAAACAGAACTTAAGCGCATTTCCAGAGAAGACGATCGTTGATCCATCTACAGGAAAGAGGGAAGACCGAACGGAATACCCTGTCACGGCTGTCAGAGAGGCCATTCTGAATACGCTCGTGCATAGAGACTACAGTATTCACACGGAAGGCATGCCGATCCAGATAAAGATGTTTTCAGATCGCATCGAAATAAGTAATCCGGGTGGGCTTTATGGGAGACTTCGCCTGGATCAGCTCGGGAAAAAACAGCCGGATACGAGAAATCCGGTACTCGTAAATGCGATGGAAATCCTCGGCTTGACAGAGAATCGATATTCTGGCATACCGACGATTCGAAAGACGATGGAAAAGTATGGACTGGATGAACCTGTTTTCTTAGATGGGCGCGGAACCTTTACAGTTATTCTGTATAACGCCCGTCAGAAAGAACAGGATTTTAAGTCCCGGGAAACCGATGCATCCCTCATGGATTATTTAAGTGTGCCGAGAAGTAAAGATGAGATCGCAGAGTTCCTGGGGATAAAAACCGTTTCGTATGCGATGCAGACGTATGTCTATCCGCTGATCAAAAGCGGGCTGGTACGACTTACGATTCCGGAAAAACCGAGAAGTCATGACCAGAAATATGTGAGATGCAATCAAAAACAGTAAGCAGATCGAGCAGCCGGGGTGAGTTCTTCACTCCGGCTGATTTTTCGCAAAAGGGATGGATCGGCGTAAATGTGTTTCAAAAAATCACCCCGACCAATGGATCTCCACTGATCGAGGTATATTGTGAACTTCCAGCAATCACCCAATCCCATACTGCTTCATCAGCTCGTCGCAATATGCCGGATCCTCCGCCGCACGCTTCGCATCCTCGATGCGATTCTCATCCAGCAGGCGTTTCATGAGCTCCGCCATCTGGCTCTTTCCTTCTGTATTTCCTCTCTTTATCGTTTCCTTGGGATATGAAAGCACAAACCTTCCAGCCGGCTGTTTCATGAGGGAGCCTTTCATATGCTCCGATTCTAGCATGAGGATCAGAAATTGCATATGGTCGTTAAGCAGACTATATTAAGCGGTTTACCTCCAGTGTTATCAAGGGATTTCGAGGTTTTTGGCAGCAAAAATTATTTTGGTTTTTACAGCCCCTATCGGGACATATCCTCCTTTTACATCGCGCGGCCAATGCCTCCGTCTTCACATCATCACGCACCCTACGCTAACATGATAGTAGGCATGATAAGGATTGAATTACTCCATCATGCCTATATCTTATGAGAGACGCGAAGTGAATAGCAGGCATGATATCAACTAAAATAGCTCATCATGCCTACTTTCGCCGGAGATTTTATAGGCATGGTAGTAGGAAAACTGCCTGAACGTGCCTATGGGGCACCCCGAAATATGGCCATTTCCGTAGGCACGATGACGATATAAAGCGCTTACCGTGCCT
>CABTMH010000206.1 GCA_902485915.1 uncultured Oribacterium sp.
ACCCCAGTACTAGTGAAGATGACCTGGTACTGGGGTTTTACGTTGTCTGCATTTCTCTCCATGGCACGTCCGAAATTTCACAGAAATTTCACGGGGCCTTTCTTGACACGAATATCGAAAAGTATATCATGTAGTTCGTTGCATCAAGACAAAAGAGGCATCCTATGGAATATTTCAACTACATCGAACATTACTTCGACATGGCATCCGCTGTGCCATTTTTCCTCGTTTCTCTCGCCGGGCTCATCCTCGTGATGGGCGTGATCCTCGCCCTCGCGCGCATCCGTCAGGAGCTCGACCGTCACGGTGCGTCTTCCGTCGCCGTAGCGGCGGAGGAGGCCAATGCCGTCGACCTCGACGCACATACCCACCCGCACAGCCGTGCCCGTCGGCCGATACTCAACCCGGTAGATACGCGCCCGTACGAGTTTATCGAAGCCTTCTATGAGATGGCGTTCGCAAGCACCTCGATTCTGCTTCTGCTGTCTCTTTACTACATCATCGGTGATCGCATCAATCTCCATACGGTCAATAAGGTCTGGAACCAGTACAAGGACTGGGTGCTGATCGTCTTTCTGCTCGTGTCCATGCTCGTGGACCGCATCTTCGACCGCGTTCTCGTCCCGCTGCACTACATCTCCGCGCAGAAACGTGGCTCCGTACGTCTGATGGCATCGATCTATGTCATGCTCATCCTCATGTACATCCGTTTCATCTATGAAGACTACAATTACGAGAATCTGATTCTTTATTTCGTGATGCTCGTCATCGGCCGTCTCGTCTACTTCGACGTCACCTGGGAGGGCTTTCGAAATGACTGCCATGGTCTTCTCAGAAACCTGCCGGTGCTCCTTCTCATGTGCGCGTACTCTGCGATCGTCGTCTGGTATGGCTTCACATCCGGCTTCCTTCTGAAGGCCAACGGTGTCATCGTGAGCACACTCATCGCGCATCTCTTTATGGACATCTGCATCTTCCTGTTCTACCGCTCACGCATATGGCGGATGTTCTTGGGATGACGCAGTGACGCGAAATGGCGGTGATAAGATTCAGGCAACGATGTTTTTTGAAAGAATCGACTAAACAGACAGTGGTTGAAGCATCTACTAGAAATGGTAGGTGCTTTTTTTACGAAGTTTCGTCCGGTTGATGCCGATTATCCGCTGTGCTTCGGCAAGATTCACAAAATTCCATAAGAAAGCGACTTGATTTTGTGAATATTCGTTGACATTTCCGCATCGTTAAATTATGATCAAATCAATATATAGGTACAGGAACCTATACAAATACCAATGTCATAAGGAGGTTAACATTTATGAGCATGGACGTGAATAGAACGGAGCAGATTTCTGTCAACGTGCAGAGATATGCAGTGGCATCCATCGACTCCAAACGGTGTGTGAACTGCGGAACCTGCAGAGAGGTATCAGGTTTTATCGATGTAGAATTGATGATAAATTAATTAGAGATTGGAATACACAGATGAAAGAAAACGGAGCTAAAGAACGGATCATAGAAAAAGCCAACGAGCTGTTCAGACGATACGGATATGAGAAAACGGGCGTTCGAGATATAGCGGCCGCATGCGGACTGAGTGTCAGTAATGTGCAATACCACTTCCCAAAGAAAGTAAATATCATGGCAGCTGTTTACAGACAGATGCTTCAGCGATATTATGCAGAACGAAATCTGGGTATGGCTGATCAAACAGATTCTCTGGTCTCGATTATGGCCTCCGAGTATGAGTTCATCACGCGAGCATATCATGGAACTGCAAAAGACAGTTATCTTTCTTCTCTGGCCTATCCGGAAGTATGCCTCGCTTATGCAGAGAGTAGTACAGAGATGATCACAAATACACACCGGTTTCCTGATGTGAATAAAGGAACTTTACATATGATAAACATTTCGATGTTTGGAGGACTTTATCAGACATTACAGTTTTACGAGACGCATACCAGTGAATATTCTTTCAGGGAAGCTGTATCTGCACCTATGATAGGAAGACTTCTTTCTTTGGGCGTGGAACGAGAAGAGGCAACGGATATTCTGAAACAGGCATTTGAACTGGGAGACAAAATGATCAGTGAGTCTTCAAAGGGGATTTGACTTCACAGCTGTTACGGTTCATTCGCCAACTGTATTCCGGCTTCTGCCTGACAGTACACGTGTGAACGGTGACACACGACTGAAATAAAAATATTTTTCGCCACGAAATATGTTGACAAAGTATCTTTTATTTCGTAGAATAAAGACAACAAAAGAAGAGATGCGATGGCGATGCTTCATCAAGTTGATTCTTAACTCAGTGTGATGCAGATGGTAGAAAGTCATAGGCGATGCTTCAATGATTCGAGATCTGCATTAAAAATTAAAGGGAGGGTAGCCCGATGGGATACAGAAGCCCGAATGATCAGTGAGGCCCCAGTACTAGTGAAGATGACCTGGTACTGGGGTTTTGCATTGCCTATTTTCAGAGGGGATTATCAAACGGGTTGAGGGTTTATCGATCTTTTTGAGGGGCGGACTGGAGGGTCTGCCCCTTTTTTCGTTGTGTACATCGGGATACCGCATTTCGGATTACAATTGCATCCAAGTTCCGCAAAAATATGTTAGAAATTGCCACAACTCTGCCACACGTATGAACTGGTACTTCCCTATGGAACACAGCTATAGTAGTAACAGGTCAGATGGCCGCCCCATGCTGACCGATGCAAACAAAAAAGTGTTCATGAGAGGAGAAGAGATGAAAAGAAACGGATTCATCACACTCGCCCTGCTCTGTGCGATGAGCATGGCCGCTCCGGCACAGGCCGGTACCTGGCTGCAGGACGGAACAACGTGGATGTACCAGAAGGACCAGGGACAAATGGCCGCCGGGGAATGGGTACAGGATACCGATCAGAGATGGTATTACTTCGATCAGAATGGGCGAATGCTGAGAAACAGCATAACATCGGATGGCTATGTCCTCGGAGCGGATGGTGCCTACATCCCAGGGATGGGGCAGGATCAGGATAGTGCACTATCTCCGTGGACCTATCAGCAGTTACTCGGAAGAGGCATGGATGTCGACTGGTCGAAGACGTCAAAGGGACGCAGCCTTTACCAGACGAAGGTGGTAGAGGATTTTAAATCTGCCGGAGTAGATCATGTTCGAATCCGGGTAAAGGATGACCTGACATCGGAGCAGCTTCTTATGCTGAAACAGCAGATCACAGACTGCCTGAATCATGGAATCATACCGATTCTCGCATACCAGGCCGATGCATTCAAAAATCAGGCGAATCAGGAAACGATACAGGGTGTCGTGAACTGGTGGCGGACCATGGCGACATACTTTCAGTCGACGTCACATCTGCTTGCTTTCGATCTCATGATCGAGTGCACAGACGAGTTGAATAAGCGTCCGGATATTCTAAACCAGATGATCGAGCAGACGGTGACCGCGATCCGCGAAACAAATCCGGATCGAATCATCATGATGTCTCCACGGGTGCGCTCGGCCCCAGAGTATCTGTCTGAGCTGCAGGTGCCGACAAAGGGCAACGGCTATATGATGGCCGAGTGGCACTTTTACGCGTCCGGTCCTAGTAAGACGAATCCGAAAAAGCTGTGGACGACGGGAACCGCAGAAGAGCAGCAGCTCATCTGGCAGAAAATCCAGTATGCCCTGCAGTGGCAACAGCAGACAGGGATCCCGACCTGGGTCGGAGCCTGGATGGCTGGCGACTATAATGAAGAAAACCAGTACACACTGGCGGAGCAGATCCAGTTCGCGTCCTTCGTGTGTCAGGCGCTGGACGCAGCGGGGATACCGTTTGCTGTCAACGCAGATTCTCATTTCTACAACAGAGAAGCTGGAACCTGGTACGCGGAGATGGCACCGCTCCGCCAACTGATCTGGGGAAACTAAGTTTATAGCCGCGTGTGATCCGCACTCTCAAAAAGGCACCCTCCGCGATGGGAGAGTGCCTTTTTCCAAAAGAAAAACTGCCGTGCAAGCAGATGTTTCCATCTGCTCGTGCGACAGTTCTTTCTTTTCGCCTATAGCGATATCTGCAAAACCGAGCGGTTTATGCGTTCTGTTTTCTGCCTTATGCAGCAGCCTTGGTCTCGGCTGCAGTCTCAGAGGTGCCAGCATAAGCAGCGGCGTTCTGACCTGCGATACGGCCGAATACGGTGAAGTCTGCAACAGCATTTCCGCCGAGACGGTTTGCACCGTGTACGCCTCCGGTAACCTCACCGGCAGCATAGAGACCTGGGATCACAGCATCCTGCTCATTCAGAACCTCGGTGGAGGTGTTGATCTTCACACCACCCATGGTGTGGTGAACACCAGCGGTAACCTTGATTGCATAGTATGGAGCAGTATCAAGCGGGTTTGCGAAGGAGGTACGGTTGAAGTCCGGATCCTTCTTGTCAGCGACATAGCCGTTCCACTTCGTCATGGTCTCCTCGAAAGCAGCAGCGTCCACGCCCATCGCCTCAGCGAGTGCCTTATAATCCTCACCGGTTACGGTGTAGCCCTTCTTGATGTAGCCCTGGATAACGGCAGAAGCGTCTACCATCTTCTGGTCTACAACGAGCCATGAGTAGGAGTCGGTCTGTGCGATCTCTGCAGCAGATACGACATCACGTGTACCAACCTCATCGATGAAACGCTTACCCTCCGCGTTTACGAGGATCGCACCGTCACCACGGAGACCCTCGGTGATGAGTGCAGCGGTATCATACTGAACAGTCGGGTGAATCTGGATCTGATCCATATCGACGGTAGCAGCACCGATCTCGGTTGCCATCTCGATACCCTGACCCTGAATTCCAGGAGCGTTGGTGGTCATGAAGCCCTTGAGCTCCGGCTTATACTGCTCAACCATCTCGAGGTTTGCACCGAAACCACCGGACGTCAGAACGACGGAAGCAGCATTTACGGTTACGCTGTTGCCGGTCTTGCCGGTTGCGTGGATACCCACTGCCTGATCGCCATCCATGAGGATCTTGTCAGCGGTTGTGTCGAGAAGAAGTGTGATGTTCTCACGATCTTCGATGTTCTTCTCGAGGATCGGGATGAGGTAAGCACCGACTGCGACCGTCTTGCCGTTCTCATCTACCGGACGGTGGATACGCTTTACGGAAGCACCACCGAAGGAACCAACGTTGTGCATCTCTGCGCCGATGGTATCGAGCCAGTCGATCGCATCTGCAGACTCGCTGCAGAGGGTCTTTACGAGCTCGAAGTTGTTCAGGCCCTTGCCACCGATCATGGTGTCCAGCTCGAAGAGCTCTACAGAATCGAAGTAACCGGTTGGGTTTGCCTGATAATCTGCGTACTGCTTCTCGACGGTCTCTGCAAGAGCAGTGATGTCTGCATTGTCCGCATACTTCTCCTTCGCTGTTGCAAGCTTCGCCTCAACACCGGCATCCTCACCGAACTCGTTCTCATCCTGCCACTTGGTCTTCGCAGCATTGAGACCACCGGTTGCACGTACGGAGTTACCGCCGACCATCGCCTGGGACTCCACGAGGACGACCGTCTTACCAGCGTCTGCTGCCTCGATCGCTGCAGTCATACCAGCACCGCCGGCACCGACGATAACGACATCTGCATCGAGTGTCTGATCCTCTGCCTTCGCAGCAGCGGCGATCTCGTTCTCGAAATCAGCCGGATCGAAACCAGCGCTCTTGATCGCTGCCTTTACAGCCTCGATGATGGCGTTGGATGTGTTGGTCGCACCGGAAACGGCGTCTACCTTTACACTGTTGTTCTCGATCATCGCGGATGGAATCTCAGCGATGGCCTTATCACCGATACCCTCGGTCTCCTGCTGCTCGGTAACCTCGATCTTGTAGAGCTTATCCTTCGTCATGGTAACCTCTACCGTTACGTCACCGTTGTTTCCCTTCGCTGTACCGGTCGCGGTCACAGCGTCTGCAGGAATCTCGCCTGCTGCCTCTGTCGCAGCTGCGGTGGTCGCTGCCTCTGTCGCAGCTGCCGTCGTCTCGGTCTTGCTGGAACCACACGCTGTCACCAGAAGGCTGGCAGCTGCTGCGAATCCAAGCACCAGATTCATTTTTTTCATCTCTTTTTTCCTCTCTCTATTTCTGCCAATGCTTCCACTTGACACCGGAGCCTTTACGTAGCGGAGCGGCGTAGATGCGCGCATCCGGCTCCTTTTGATATTTTTTTGTCATTGGCGTGGACTACTATAACATAGAGTGATTCTTTCGTAAATCCATTTAAGTCTAAAAAACGGCTTTCGTAAGTAAAAAAAGTTGTGATTTTTTTAATAAGCGCCTGTGTCAGCAGAAATCGGGCGGCGCAGGATGTAGACATTAGCCCAGGGAGAAAAAGGGCTTGCGCATCGCGGTGGCATCCGCTAGAATGTAGACGTAATCAAAAAGAGTTCTTCAGGGCGAGGTGCGATTCCTCACTGGCGGTAAAGTCCGCGACCCTGCTCATCCGGGCAGGCTGAATCGGTGAAACTCCGGTACCAACAGTATAGTCTGGATGGAAGAAGAGTGTAGTGATGACGATATCTCTGTCCCTGAGTGTATGCTCAGGGACTTTTTTATGCGCACAGCGGGTTCATCCCGGCGGACGCAGCGATCTTGATTCGCCTCCTTACTCGCTTGAAGAATCACGCGTGGCTTTCTGCATGGGCATCGGGCCTGCATGACACAGTCCCGGCGTGCCGGAAGAAACGCAATACACGAAATGTGGAGGAGAAACATCATGAAAGACGTAAAAAACACCCGTTACATCGCCGCGGTCGGTATCCTGTCCGCGATTGCCTTCGTGCTTCAGCTCATCGAGATCCCGGTCCCGATGTTCATGCCGACCTTTATCAAGTTTGACTTCTCGGATCTGCCGGCCCTGATCGGTGCCTTCGCGTATGGTCCGGTCGCTGGTATCCTGATCGAGCTTATCAAGAACCTCCTGCACTCGATGGCTTCCCAGAGCTTCGGTGTCGGTGAGATCTCGAACTTCATCCTCGGTGCCGTGATGACTGCGGTGGCCGGTGGCATCTACCAGCATAAGAAGACGAAGCAGGGTGCCCTCATCGGTTCCCTCGTCGGTGCCATCGTGATGGGCCTCGTATCCGTTCCTTCGAACTACTTCGTCGTCTATCCGGTATACTATAACTTCATGCCGGAGGAGGTCATCCTCGCAGCCTACCAGGCACTCATCCCATCGATGAAGAGCATCCTTCAGTGCCTCCTCTGCTTCAACCTTCCGTTTACGATCGTGAAAGGACTTCTTGACGTAGTGATTACATTTGTTGTATATCCTTATATCAGTCCGATTCTTCACGGAAGAAAATGATGACGATATCTGAAACTACGATATACGTAGCGAACCCTGAAAAGCGTCGGCTCCGGCCGGCGCTTTTCTGATCCTTAAAACATTCTCATGTTCGATAGCCAGCGCGAGACGTATCCAGGAGGTATATATATGAAAGCACTGTTTTTTGATGTGGATGGCACACTGATTTCTGAAACGACCCATCAGATCCCGGCGAGCGCACTGGAAGCGCTCCGTCGCACACGTGAAAAAGGTAATAAAGTATTTATCAATTCAGGCCGTACGGCCGGGATGCTGAAGCGCATCATGGAGATGGTCGAGGTCGACGGTTTCCTCTGCGGCTGTGGCACGGAGCTGATCTATGAAGGAGAGTCCGTTTATTATAAGAAGCTTTCGGCTAAGATGAAGCAGCGCATCCAGGATGCATCCGACCGCTATGGTATCCTCGTACACCTCGAGGGACAGCATGGCTGGCACTGTCAGCCGTCAGAGAAGCTGCTCCGGGACCATCCGAGATATCAGGCGCTCTATGAGCAGCTCGCACACTTCATCGGCATGGAAGGCGGCATCGATCCGACGCCGTACGACGGGGAGTACGAGATCTCGAAGTTCTGCATCGAAACCGATGATGGTGCCGAGTCCGGACATCCTTCGGATATGGAGGGCTTCCGGGAGGAGTTCGGCGCAGCGTTCAGCATCATTGACCGCGGACACGGCTTCTATGAAAATGTGCCGATCGGGCACGGAAAGGGCGCGGCGGTCGATCGCATCCTCGATTACCTCCATCTGACGAGGGCGGATGCGTACGGCTTCGGCGACAGCTCGAACGACGAGGAGATGTTCCGGGTCGTCGGCCATCCGGTCGCGATGGGGCAGCATGATCCGGTGCTCGAGCTGTACCATCCGTTCGTTACGAAGCGGGTCGAGGAGGATGGGATCTTCTATGCGATGGAGCAGCTCGGGCTGCTGTGAGGTTTCAGAACAGTAACAACTGTGTGATCGTTCAGGTAGTGGAGCCCGGAGGGGCGGCAACCTGAACGACCACACTACAGTTACAACTTCTATAGTGTTTAATGAAACAGGTGCATGCCTGTTCTTTTTTTGATATAATTAATAGTTGTGATGTTTACCGCCCAGATGGGACACCGCTACGAAGCCTTCACGGCAAACGTAGTGCATAGGAGAAGAGACATGGCATTATTTGATTTTTTTGGAAGTAAGCGAAAGGCGGAGGCCGAGCAGAAGATAGAGGAGCAGAAGCAGGAGCAGCATGATGAGGCGGTGGCGCGTCAGCGTGCGGACCATCCGGAGATGCACTGGCCGGTGATCACGCCGATCAATATGTTTGTGAAGAAGCCGGGCGAGACGCCGGCGACAGCTGCGGGCACAGCGACGACAGAAGGCGCAGCAGAGGCAGCGCAGGCAGCAAACACGGAACATACTGCCGAGGCTGCCGACACTGCACACGCAGGAACTGCCGCAGCTTCCGCAGCGACCACTGCACAGCCGCAGCCGACGATTCTTTCAGATCCGCTGACGCAGGAGCGAAAGGACGAGGTGGGTGCGCTCGTATATGAGCCGACACTGAAGCCGGATATGCTGAAGAAGCTGAACCTCCAGGAGACACTTTTCCTCGAGGCAGCGCTGCTCATCGCACACAAACAGCATCCGCTCGACAACTATGATCAGAACCGTCAGGTGATCCGGAATCACTTCCTCGACATGGTCCGTGCGCAGGAGAAGATCTACGTGCTCTATGATGCACGCACCGGCTATCCGCTGCTCGACGGCAGCTTCGTCCTCATGTACCTCGAGAAGGAGCATGCCGAGATCGCCGCGAAGCTCTATGCCGAGCAGATGCGTTCCGTGAAGATCATCGAGGTGCCGGGCATGGCCGCAGAGCCGGCGCAGCACGACGGTAAGATCCAGATGAAAATTTTCGATTATCTCTTCTTCCTCGGAGCCGAGAATATCGTCATCGACAACGGCTGGTACAAGGGCTTCCTGCGCCGTTCCGAGATCTCTGCACCGTTCTACATCAACGAGGACCCAGAGAAGATTCCGCCATACAACCCGGCGATTTCCTTCGCCCTCACCGATTACGTCGGCGAGCTCCGCTGGCCTGTACAGTACGGAAAGCGGAAGGAGCTGCTGCAGGCGAAGTTTAACAGTGTCATGAAGCTCGTGCCGAAGGGCACCTACCTCCTGCCGTTCCGTAACCTTGACGAGGATGCGGCCAATGCAGGCGACCCGAACGCAGATGGCGCTGCGGCAGAACAGCCGGCGACCCCAACCCATGATGGTATGGCGGAGACGACCGATGCCGCTACGGAGTCCGCAGAAGCTGCGAAGAAGAACCATCGCGTGCAGCTTCCGATGGTGACACTGAATGGAAAGAATTTCATGCCGGTCTACACCGACATTTTCGAGTTTTCGAAGAAGTTTGCAAACAGCGGCTTCCGTCCGACACGTGCAGACTTCCAGACGATTTCCCGCTTCATGGGAAATTATGACGGCTTCATCATCAATCCGCAGGGACAGGCGATGGTGATCGAGCGCCAGAAGAACCCGAACCCGGGACAGACACCGGCACAGGGCACGGGCGCAAAGGCATAAGATAAGTGAACGATCGGAGCCGGGCGAGGGGCAGAACGCCCCGGACGCGAATCGGCTCCGATCTTTGATTCTAAAAGATATGTGATCGCAGACACAGATCGACGGAGCGATATCTAGCTGGACGCTGCGCTGCTATAAATATGCAGCTGCAGACGCGGATCGACGGAGCGATATCAGGCTGCATGCCGCGCTGATATAAATATGCGGCTGGAGACACAGATCAATCTCATGATAAGCTGCAGAAGAGGAGGACATGATGCTGAAACTCTATCTCGTACGCCATGGCGAAACGCTGTGGAATCAGGAAAACAGGGTACTGGGCCGGACCGACATCCCGCTGAACGAACGCGGCATCGCGCAGGCACAGGCGCTCGGTACGAAGCTCGCCGACGTGCACTTCGATCATGTCTACTGCTCACCGCTCAGCCGGGCGAAGGAGACAGCGGCACAGATCGTCGCCGCACAGCGGGGTACGGGCACACCGGCACCGGTGGAGGCCGACGAGCTCATCGAGATGAACTTCGGCACCTGTGAGGGACTGCTTCGGGATTCTGAAGCGTACCGGACCGAAAAGCATCACTACTTCGCACGCTATCCGGAGGGGGAATCCTTCCTCGACATCGCTGCCCGCATCTACCCGTATCTCGAGAAGCTGCGTCGCGAGCACGATGGGGAGACCATCCTCCTCGTAACCCACAACGGAATCTGCCGTATGATCACGAGCTATTTCCGGCCGATGTCAAACGAAGGCTTCGAAACCTTCACCCAGGGTAATGCAGAAGAGCAGATTTTCATCATGCCATAGCACCGGGCCCACCTGAACTTACACAAAGAACATAACGCATCGACTTATATAGAAGGGATTCCATTGACTGAATTATCTGAAGAAAATAAAAAGAATACAGCCGCCGGTACGAAAGAAGCACCGAAGTCGCTGCCTGCTTCTGACATACAGGTAAACGATATGACCGAACAGCCGGCAGGCTCTCCGCCCATGGACGAACAGGAGCAGCAGAATCTGCGCCTCGTGTCCGAGATTCAGGCGAAGGCCGCGGCAGGTCAGTCCGCCCAGGCCGAGGAGACGGAGCTCTTCGAGCTAAACCGCGGACTCGTGATGCACGCCGCGCAGAAGTATGAAAAGCTCTTCAACCATACCCTCGGGCTCGATGACCTCGTAAATTCCGGAAGCATCGGCCTGATGACGGCTGCACGCAGCTACGACTCGACGAAGGGCGCGAAGTTCTCGACCTACGCGACCTACTGGATCCGCGACAGTATCCTGAAGGAAATCTACAACACCGGCTTCAACATCCGGGTCTCGAATCATCAGTTCGAGCGGATCATGAAGGTGCAGGCCATCAAGAAACGCTATGATCTCGAGCACCTCGAAGGGGATGCCATGATCGACGCCATCGTGCGCGATTCCGGGCTCAGCCGCGAGGAGGTGGAGCGCTGCCTGCAGCTCGATCAGGAGGTGCTGCGCCAGACCTCGCTGAACACGAAGATCGGAAATGAGGATGGCGACGCGACGGAGCTCGGCGATATCGCCGTATCGCCGGACAATGTCGAGGACCAGGTGCTCGATGAGCAGCAGATTCAGGAGCTCTATGATTCACTGGATCAGCTCAGCGAGGAGGAGCGGAACACCCTCGTGCTCCGCTACGGTCTCTTCAACGGAAAGCGTCACACCCTGCGGGAGATCGCCGAGCTCTACCACGTGAGCCCGGAGGCGATCCGCCAGCGTGAGCAGCACGCGATCAAGACGATTCGAAATGCCATGAACGGAGAGTAGTTCGGTATTCAGGCAGGGGCCCCGGAGGGCCGGCAGCAGATGCACAGTACTCCGAGGCCGGTGAAATCTAAGCCGGGTCCCCCGGCCTGAACAGCTTCGCTAAATACTGAAAAAGAGCCTGTAAAATGACGGATTTCATTTTACGGGCTCTTTTTGTATGCTATAATTACCGCGTAGTTAGTAAATGCTAACTCAAAAGAGAGGGGGATCTATGGATAGGAAACATGCACTTTTATCCGCTGACGGACTCTGTAAGAACTTCGTCTCCGGGGATAGTGTCGTTCATGCGCTTCGGGAGATCGGAAGAGCACACGTC
>CABTMH010000207.1 GCA_902485915.1 uncultured Oribacterium sp.
CACGACGCTCTTCCGATCTCAAATATCCTGCGCACTGACGCCGGCATACACCTTAATATAGTACCATAATTTTTCAGAAAATACAGCTTTTTTTATCAGACAACCTTTTTGTCGTATGAAATGGTACAAAAAAAAGACTCCGAAGAGTCTCTTTTCTGATGGTTGCAGTTTATTATTACTGAACCTTAACAACTTCTTTTTTATTGTAAGCTCCGCAAGCCTTGCAGACTCTGTGAGGCATAACAAGAGCACCACACTTAGAACACTTAACAAGGTTCATCTTTCCCATCTTCCAGTTCGCTCTTCTAGAATCTCTGCGAGCCTTCGATGAATGATTCTTAGGACAAATTGACATATTTACACCTCCTTCGTCATACCGGGTAATTATATCCATACGGCTTTTTTATGTCAAGTAAAAACCTAGAAGGTTTTTACGATTGCACACTCGAGTTAGGATACTACGAGATGCGATGAAATGCAAGTGGAAATTTCAGAAATTTCTCCAGCTGTGCCCGCTAGTGTTACGGTTCACTCGTTAACTGGATTCAGGCAGGGGGGCCAGAGGGGCGGCAACATTTTCATGTCAGAAGATACATCCCGTCGAGTGTCGGTACGTCCATCGCCAGCTGCACGGCTGGTTTTCCGGTTTCCGGGTCCTCGATGCCGATGTAGAGCTGCGTGTTTTCGGCATCGAGCTCTGCAGCCGGGATCAGAACCTCCGCGCTCGCCTCGCTGTCCTCCGGGATCTTCGTGAGCTGGAGTCCGCCCACCGGATACGAGCTGCACTGCGTTCGGTCACCGCCCTTCACGAGATACAGCTTCACCGGCCAGTCGAAGTACATCGGCGCGAGTCCGTCATTTCGCAAGGTGACGCACACGCACTTATACTCCGCTGGCGTACCCATCTGGCCAGTCAACCGCTTATACAGGGCAGCCAATGCTCCGTCATCGGTGGTGGCGTCGGAGATGCGGATCTCCGTCACGCGGTAGCGATAGCCGAGCATGCCCTGGATTCTCCGCGCGTTTCGGAGAGCTGTTTCAGACAGCGGCCCGTCACCGTCTGTCCCATCTTCTTCGCCTGCGTCCGCTGCTGCGCTATCTTCCGCAGCGCCTCTCATGTCCGGGATCTTCGGCCCGAGGAAGGATGGATGCGATGCTTCGATCAGCTTCAGGGTGCTTCGGAAGTCACGGTTCAGCATGTTTTCCATCGACAGGCTGCTGGTATATTCTCCGCCCACCGGTGCGCTGTTCCATATATCCGAAAGCGGCCTGATCGCATCCTCTTCCTGTGCCGAGCCGAAGTCTGCGCCTTCCGAAAGCTCCTGGAGGAGGCGTTCCGTCTCCGGCACGTTTCCCGTGACATCGTTATAGATCCCGGTTCCCTCCGGCATCTCCTGAAAGCTTCGGCGTGACAGAAGCCGTGCGTTCGAAAAGGCTGCCACATACGCCTCAACATACTCCTTCCGTATCTCCGTCTTCGGAAGATATGGCAAACCATCCGTATACTTCACATGCCACTCGCCCCAGTGACCGAGGCTGCCGAGCTCCACATAGGACACGAAGGCGCCCCAGTTTTCTGCGAAGTAGCGCCCGATTTCGCGTAACGCGCGGTGATGTTCTTTCCGGAAGACTGCATCGGCATAATCCGGACAGTAGCCGCGGCCGTAGTCGATCGCGTAGTCCACTCCATCGCCGGTCGCCGCATAGAGCCAGTCCGGGATATCGCGGTGCGCCTCCTCACCCGGAAGATCGCAGACGAAGCGCAGTACCGCATGCTTCCCTTCTGCTCTCCAGCGCGAAAGATGATTCGCTTCTGCGATCGCATCCCAGTTAAACTTCCCGCGCTCCGGCTCGAGCTCCCGCCAGGTGAGATCGATATACACGAGCGATGTCTCCGTATACGGTTCGCTCTCCTCCGCATTCTGCATATAGCCGATAAGCGGATTCACGAAAAATGCATCCGATTTCTGGTACTGTATCCGCTCCTCTGCCGCTGCCGTCCGAAGCCCACAGCCGGTACTCATCAGGCAGAGCAGCCCGCAGAGACATGCGATGATTCTCTTTTCCATCATAAAAAACCTCAAGTCTGTATCATCGTCGTACATGCCACTTCATGTCGTATCATCCATCCTGACGCCATCGGGCAATCCCTCTCAGCCGTGGTACTCGCCGTTGTACTGGATCAGGGTTACATCCCGGACTCCCTCGAGGTCACGCATGCGCTCCGCGAAGCTGGTGTCACCGTTCCGCACGAAAACCTCCGCTGCAAGCTCGGTCTGATCTCTGCGCATCGTCTGTGACTTCAGACGAAACTTCTGGCCCTGAAACGCACGTACGACATCCTCCTCCCGCGCCGGTGCTTCATAATGAATCACCGCGATGTAGATCTGTCCCTTCTCCTGATGATAGTAAAAGGCCACGATCATCACCACCATCACGAGCGAAGCGATCAGTGCGAGTCCATACATCGTCGCACCGGTCGTTATGCCGACCGTGATCGTCCAGAACAGATACAGGAGATCCATGGGATCCTTGATGGCGGTTCGGAAGCGAACGATGGACAGCGCGCCGACCATACCGAGGGAGATCACGACGTTCGTACTGATGGCCAGCGTGACCATACAGGTCAGTACGCACATGCCGACGAGTGTGACCGCGAAGCTGCGGCTATAGATGACCCCGGAATAGAAAGTCTTATAGACCAGATAGATGAACACACCGAGCAGCACCGCCGCAAGCAGTGAAATCGCGAGGCTGCCCATATCATAGGTCCCCATCTGCTTCAGAAATGAATTTTTGATAACGTCTTTTACACTCATCATTTAACTCCTTCGCTCTCCGCCCAGTAGTCGAAACCATGCAGATAACGCGTCTTCTCATAGCATAGCACATATTTGGACAGGGCCGTATACTCCGCCGCGGACGGCAGAATCGTTTTCCGGACGATATCCGGAAGAAACTCGGTAAACTTCACTTCCATGACGGTCTTCCCCGGCTCCAGTACCGGAAGCGTCGGCAGCGCCGGATCGAAGAGATCCTCGCTGAGGATCGCCGCGCGGACATCTCGATCGAAGGTCACACGCACCGTGCCTGCCTCCATGATAAAGGGCTCCCGCTCATAGTCCACGATCACCCGTGGCCGCATCACGTGCGATACACACTCTACATAGAATTCCCTGCAGAGCGGTGCCGGATGCTGCAGCAGAAACGCATACTCGCCACGAAGGATACGCTCCACCTCGTCTCGCGTAAGCCTCGCCGACTCCTTGAAGATGTACGGACCGGATTTTCGCTTCCGCTCGAGCTGGATCACATCGTCCTGACAGTTATAGATGCGGATACGGTACTTCTGCCGTTCCATCACACCCATGTCCTTCTCTTCATACGCGGAGTTCCAGTAATCATCGAAGTAGAGACTTCGAATCAGATACTGCCCGTTCACGGCATGCGGATCCAGCTGAAACAGCGGCCGCATCCGGGTCTTGAGAAGCTCACGTTCCCCCTCGTTGATGAGAAATTTCAGTTCATGGCGGAAGGGCTTCGCCGGACGCTCCGGCGTTTTGATCATCGATGTCAGATTCCACGCGTTCATATCACCCAAGGTCCTTTTCTTCTACGATATCCTCTGAAATCGTACCATCGGCATCTACATAAAAGCACTTCGTACCATACACCTTTCCATCTTCCGTCACATAGTAATCGAAGGCGTCCTGCGTATGCCCTGCGTCATCGGTGACACTTACCTTCAGGAAATACTGTCCCGCCGGCAGTAGCTCGGTCGTCCATTCCGGCCATGCGCCCTCATAGGACGCCACCACCTCTGTGCCATCACTGTTTCGGGTGATGCTCGCGTGATACAGGAGGGTACCATCCCGGAAGGCATAGGATGGATCCCAAACGATCCGAAGCTTCCCCTGCCCATCCGGCTCCGGGACGCCGATATAGAACGGCATCGGCTTATCGAGGGATGCCCGGTAAGACTGATACGCCTCTTCGACGTTTCGGTAGATGTTTTCGGTCAGCGTATCATACTGCGCTTCCGTGAGCGGTGCGTTCATGATATCCGGCTGCTGATAAACATAGCTTTTCACGACCGCAGCATAGCGCTCTGCCATGCTCGTCATATGCTCCTTCGTAAGTACATGCGTGCGCAGATCCTCGATGGCCTCGTTCAGCACGCTGCGAAAATGCGCCGACTGCAGACAGCGACGGAACAGGATATTCCCCCAGTAGTTGGAAATCCCACGTTCCCAGCTGCTGTTTTCGCTGCGTCCCATGAGCGCATACTGCTCATAAAACAGTGCACCATCCAGATCCCATGGGAGAATATAGAAGCGATCGACGTTCTTCGGACTGTAGATATAGAAATTCCGGTTCTGCGTATCCGCATTTCCCATCAGGATCTGGAACGCCATCCAGTAGGCGATGTTCTCCTCATCGAGCCAGTCTGAAATCAGCTGATCTGATTTCACGGAATAGTCGTTAATCTCCTCCAGCATACGGATCAGCTTGCTGTGATCATGATCTCCCTTGATTTCCAGCCGTGCTTCAAAGGCCTTCTGGTCGAAATCCGGATCCGTCTCCAGTCGAATCGTATCTTCATCACGATAGAACTCGAAGGCGTTCACCTTATAAAGCTGGCCATAACGGTCGAGCCCATGGGCACGCAGGGCGGTCTTGTTCAGCTGCTCTACCTGTGTATACAGGCCATAGTCCTGAAAGCGTTCATTGGCAGGATCCGTCGTCTGATCCTTCACATAGAGATGGACGAACTGGGTGCGCAGCGACATGAGCTGCGGGATCTCCTTCAGCAGATCGAAGGCCAGCTTGTTTCGATAGCGAAGCCCATCGCTCTGATGCTTGTTAAGCGCGATCGTCTGCTGCCCATGCCAGCTTCCATGCGCATCCTTCAGCCGGATCTTATAATTTTTCTGAGCATTCATACTAGATGTCTGCCCGCGGATCTGGACGGTTGCATTCGGCGCACTTTCTCCGAAGCCGAGTTCTCCGGCCACCGGTCCGTTTTCATCGCCGACCTGCAGCAGTCCCTCTACCTGGTAGCGATCGACCCCCATCGTCTCATAATCATATACCGAGTAGCTGTTGATGGATGCCCAGCTGTGATCCGTGTTGTCTGCTTTATTTCCACGACGCACGGTCAGGTACATCGTAACCACCGAATCCTCCGCATCTTGTTCATACAGCGTCGACTTATCCTCGAGGTGCGGCACTTCAGCTGCCGTCTCGACGACCGTCGTCGGCAGGTCCGCCGCATCCATCGAGGAGGCGGAGCTCTCCTCCGCTTCTTTATTCGCTGCACTCTCCGCTTCCTTCGTCGTCGTCGATTTTTCTTCGCTGATATGCAGCTGAGAAAGGGCACCGTTATAGGCAGCACTCCCCACAGACAGGGCCAGCAGCAGGACCACGATCAGCATCATCGGCCCGATGTTTTTTCCTTTTAAGAAATCTCGCATAGTACCTCCAGTCGTTCATGAAGCCAGGTGAAAAAGCCGTGCTTCCGCTCCACCACAAAGGGCTGCGTACTCAGAATATGGTATGGAAGGCGCCTGGTGTAGGCATTGAGCCGATACCAGGATACACAGAAATACACCATACCGCCGATGGCGAAGGCGAAGCCTACGTAGCGACTCGGCAGTCGAAGCGCCAGAAGGGAGCCGAGGGTCGTCACGAGCGCATAGCTGATGCTGGCGATGCCGGCCCCCGGATAATCCGTAAAATACAGGAGCATCAGCATCAGTACATCGCCCACCGCATAGAGTCCATAGCCTACACAGAGGATACGGAAATAACCGTCCATGAGGGCATCGAAGCCGAGGGGCAGTGCATGCAGGATCAGGGTGCCGAGGGATATCGCGATGGCCGTCGTATAGAGCTGACGCTTCGCGGTGTAGGCAAGCTCCCGCTCCATGACATACATCATCTCCTGCTCTGCCAGCTGGATCTCCGTGATCGAGCCGCGGCCGTTAAACAGATCGTAGTAAGCGCGGTATTTCGGATAGAAATTCACTTCGACCGACGCGACGAAGTTGATGGTCGTCACCAGAATCGTCATGAAGGCATAGAGCGCAGCGACATCGTGCTGTGGTGCCCCATAAAAGAGGCCCTGGATCTGTTCGCCGATATCTGTCCGACACCAGGCGATCACGAGATGGGAAAAGAGGCCGATGTGCAGCATAAAGCCGGTTGCGCCGAGCCATCGGTACTGCTCCATCCAGTCCAGGAACTCGAAGTAATATCCGTTTCCCTGTGGGAAATAGTCATTCAGCAGCAGATAATTCAGGATCAGCATCACACCATAGCCGAGAATCACACTCAGCAGCAAGACCTCCAGCCGTGCACCGAAAAGGCGACAGCCGAGGGTGGCCGAGAGAAAGCTGATTCCGATCGCCAGCAGATAGCTGAGAAGTATCCCCTTATAATCCTTGATGGCGGTCATGTAATGCATCTCCGTCCAGACGACCACAAGCTCCATGAAGAACAGAAAGTTCAGCAGGATCTCTCCGATGCTGATCCCCGCCATGCAGAGGAAGGCACCATACAGCACGGCTCCCAGCGGAAGCAGCAGTGCCAGCGCGCCCTTCAGCGACGGCATGACCCGCTTTTCCTGTTTCGTATACAGCATATCCGAAATATAGCGGGAGAGCGTCAGTGAGACGTAGCTGGTCAGTACGAGGGACGCCAGCAGCGCATAGGTGATCATCGCATTCAGCAGTTTCCGCTGATGTGCGTCGAGACCGAAATACTGTGCGATGAAGCCGATCCCCATAAGAAAAAACACGCCCAGCAGCATCGGCCCGGCGGTCACCAGTCCGGTATAACCATACGCCCGCATGAGCCGGAGGATGCCCTGCTCCTTAAACAGTTTTTTTAATTCGAATCCGATGCCTGCCACTGTTCGTTTACCTCTTCATACATCACACGGTACTTTTCCATCATCATCTCCTGTCGGAAATAGTGTTCGACACGCCGCTGTCCGGCCTGCCCCATCTGCCGTTGCTTTTCCTGATCACAGCACATCCACTCCAGTGCGTCCGCGAGTGCCTGCCGGTTCATCGGCGGCACACAGTAGCCGGCCGGACCATAGGGATCGTAGACTCCGCCGTTGATGAGCTCACGACAGCAGCCGACATCGGTCGTAACCGCCGGTCGCGCGGCTGCGAAGGATTCAAGCATCGACAGTGGCTGGCCTTCTGAAATAGAGGTCAGGACCGTGAAATCGATCTGCTCCATATACTTCACGACATCCACCTGACCGACGAAGCGGAGCGTTTCCAGGCGGAGCTCATGCACGAGGGCACGACACTCTTCTGCATACTCCTCATCATCAACACCGCCCAGGATGTGAAGCCGCGTATTCGGCACCCGCAGTGTCAGCTCCTTATACGCATAGATCAGTGTTTTGACATCCTTGATCGGGGCGATACGGATGACCGCCGCGATATCGATCGTACCATTTCCCCTTTTCATGGGAACCCTGGAAAAACGTGCAACATTTATACCGTTTCCGATGACGCGGCACTTCTCTGCTGCTGCGCCCAGCTCGATCTGCGTATCCATCGCGCGCTGAAACAGCGAGGTGATCGCCGTCGCCTGCTGATAGACCGCATCGGACAGCATATAGAAAAACCGTATCCACTGACGTTTGAAGGTCGGGAGGACCCAGCGTGCGCGGATGATCTCCTCTTCCCGCTCTCGACTGTAGATACCATGCTCCGTGAGCATCAGTGGTTTCTTCTTTATGATGCCCGCCATCGTCGCAAGCAGCCCTCCATAGCCGGTACAGATCGTATGATACATATCCGCGTCCGGGATCGGCTGTGACAGGAGATACAGTACCGGCAGCAGCATGGAACGGATCGTATGGAAGGTATCCGAAAAGGCGGCATACGGATACTGCTCCTTACACAGCTTCGTCAGTATGTCGAGGAAGGCCTCGCTCATGAGAAAGGCCCCCGGCTTCACCTGCTTCGTCTGATACAGATCACACAGCACACGCCAGTCCGGGCGGCCGCAGTCCATCAGTGTCTGCAGCGCAGCGACCTCCGCAGCCGTGAAGTGGTATCGACGATCCCACTCGATCTGAACCTTCAGTGCATCATCCAGAAAGACCTCATGGATCTCCACCACATTCTGCGGTGGCTGTACGAAGAACTTTCCCTGGTCCTTATGATAAGCACCGATGACCCAGAGCACGAATTCGGTTTCCGGCATCTGCTGTATATAATTATGCATCCAGCTGGAGACGCCCCCATGTGTATAGGGGTAGCTCCCCTCCAGAATCAGACAAATACGCATAGTCACTCCTGTTATTTCGCACGATGCATCGTCACGTCGCTTCCCGTCGTATGCAACAGGTACAGGTTTCCCGTGAGATGCTCGAGCGTACCGCCTGCCACCTCCGTGATACTGCCCTCATTGACACGTACCAGGAAATAATCGTCATCGGTCACCCCACCGAGTCGCAGGGCGACACAGTCGTCCGTCACGGTCCGTTCGACCGAAACGCCACTGAAACGCTGCACTGCTGCGGCCATGCCACTGCCGGTCACATGCCGGATCGGTCGTGCCGCCCGGTTCAGCCATTCGATATACTCTGTAAGACGTCCCTTCAGCGTCGCCCAGCCGAGTGCCGCACCACGGTCTTCATCGAGAAGATCATCCGGATGCATGAAGTGGGCATTCACGAGATGCAGATTGAGCTCCGAAAACGCCGAGAGGCGCATATACTCATCCAGGACGCAGGAAGAAATGATACGTGGGGTCTCGACTATCCCATCCTCTGCAACCTCAAACTCCTGATCATAGCCGCTTTCACCCGGAAGATAACAGCTCGCAATCGCTCTGATATTTCGGAATCGCTGTCCGATCAGTTCCCGTCCCTCCGGTGATAAAACGTTCGATGGCGGCACATAGACCTGTAGTTTCGTATTCGGAAACAGTCCCTCGGAGAAATCCTTCACTTCCGACATCGCCTTCGCCATGGCATCGGTGGATGACCATGTCTGATAGCCGAGGTCGACCGAATACTGAAAATCCGGCCCACACAGCGGCTGATGATTGTAGCCATGATAGCCGAGCTCGCCACCCTCATCGAGCAGCATGTTGCCATAATAGCTGTAATCCGTAACGACCGTGTTCCGCTTCACTTCTCCGTCTGTTTCATCATCATACTGCTCGATGATGAGACCCGTATACGGGATACTGTACTTCCGACCGAGCTCTGCGACCTCCGGCCACCAGACCTGGGAATAAAATTCCGGGATATCCATCTGATAATCGCGCTTTATATACTGACCATCGCCCGTCGGGACCGGTGACGGCCAGTCATCGAGGTAAAAGGTGGAAGCATTGATCACCGGATAGATACAGACATCCTCGAGAAGACTGTAGGCAGCTGCGAAGATGCCACGAGTGCTCTTCTCACAGTAGCCCAGGTTACAGAAGACGAAGCGTCCTTCGCCGTACGCGCGGGACCAGATCAGCGGTACCCGATCGTCTGCTGTGCTGGCATAGAGCTCGCACTGATCATCCAGACTGACATCCATGGCGGCTTCATAGGCATCATCGAAGGTATAGATGCGGTCGGCGCCCAGCATAAACGGCTGCAGGGCCCGAAAATCGGATACCAGTTTATAATCATAGCCGGAATCGAGGATACCGACATGATTCTGAATCGCTGAAAACGCATGGGTCTTCTCGACCGGCATACCGAAAAGGACACGACCGCCGGACTGTACCCAGTCGCAGAGCGAGAGAAGATGATCCCCGAGCGGTGACACATCCGGTAAAAGCAGCACCACCGTACGGAAATCATCGAAATCAGGCATCGTTTCCTGATCCTTTAGATCCTGCACCTGATATGCGATTCGCATATCCGTCAGGATCTGTTCATACTCCTCTCGTGCCGCCACACTGTTGGCATTCTGGCGGTTCACAAGCAGCAGGCACTCCGCTGTTTCACTGAGCGGCTTGTTCACCGTGGTCCGTTCCGCCGAAAGCAGTTCTGAACCATGCTCTTCACTCTCATATGTGATGCCCTTCCGTTCCATGAGAAGCAGACAGAAGATCGCGAAGAAACCGATGAATACGCGAAGGACAGCATAAAACCGATAGCTATATCTACGCTTCTCCATCATGTCTCCTCCCAGAACTGAATCAGCTGACGAAGCCGTTCCGATAGATAACATCCACTGTTCTTCAGCTTCTCGATATACGCAGTGAACGCCGCCCCCATATGAAGCTCATAGAAGTACCGAAGGCGAAGCATCATCGTCTCAGATCGGAAGAGCA
>CABTMH010000208.1 GCA_902485915.1 uncultured Oribacterium sp.
CGAGTATAATCTCGCGAGCTGGGAGGGTAACCCGGAGACCTCCTTCGCCTCCCTCATTTCGGCGATCGGTGCAGAGCACTTCGACATCGTCGGCCGGGGCCACATCGATGGGAGCGGTGCCGAGGGTGACTGGTGGCAGAATCCGAAGGTGATGCGAACCGCATGGCGTCCGAACACCATCTTCCTGAACCACTGCCGTCACGTACGTCTTCAGTCCATCACGGTGAAGAACTCCCCGAGCTGGACCGTCCATCCGTACTATACCGATCATATCGGTGTCTATAACATCACGATCTGGAACCCATCCGATTCGCCGAACACAGACGGCTTCGATCCGGAGAGCTGTGATGATATCCTGATCCTCGGTACGAAGATCTCCGTCGGCGATGACTGTATCGCCCTGAAGTCCGGTAAGTACTATATGAGTCAGAACCATCATAAGATCTCGGATCACTTCACGATTCGGAACTCGTTCCTCGAAAGAGGACACGGCAGTGTGACGGTGGGCTCGGAAGCAGCCGGTGGCGTGATCAACGTTGAGGTGGCGCAGTGCATCTTCGATGGGACGGACCGTGGCCTTCGGATCAAGACCCGTCGCGGTCGCGGACCGGAAACACTGTATGATGGGGTCTATTTCCACGACATCATCATGAAGGATGTGCACATGCCGTTCACCTTCAACATGTTCTATTTCTGCGATCCGGACGGTCACAGCGACTACGTACAGAACCAGAGCTTCCATCCGGTGGATGATAAGACACCGACGATCGGTACGATCCGGGCCGAGAACATCCGCTGTACCGGCGCCGATGCCTGTATGCTGGTGGCGTATGGATTACCGGAGCGCTACATCGAGAACATCGTTCTCAAGAACATAAAGGTCGACTTCCTCCCGAAATCGGAGAGAAAGCCACGCCAGACCATCATGATGGATCACTTCCCGGAGATGACCGGAAGAGCCATCTATGCGAGAAATGTAAAGCGTCTCACTCTCGAGGATGTCGAGATCACAGGCTCCGACGATACCGAGCCGGTGCTTCAGGATGTGCTGGATTATGACAGCGTCCATGTCTCGATCAACTGAGACCATAACATCATCAACCTGGACCGAAAGGTCTTTATATAGAGGGGCTGCAGAGCAGCTCCCAAGGAGGTAAAAATGAAAAAAACATTCACAAAGCTACTTGCAGGTTCACTCGCCGCATCCATGGTGCTCGGACTTGCCGCATGTGGTTCTTCTGATTCCGGATCCACCACACAGGCCGCCGCAGAGACCACAAAAGCTGCGGAGGCTGCAGCTGCGACGACGGCTGCTGCACAGGAGGCTTCCAGCGGCGATGTAACGCTTCGTATTTCATGGTGGGGTGGTGACTCCAGACATAACGCAACTCTTCAGATGCTCGATGAGTATATGGCAGCGAATCCTGGCGTAAAGGTCGAGTCCGAGTACGGCGCATGGTCCGGCTGGCAGGATAAGATCGCGACCCAGATCGCCGGTAACTCCGAGCCGGATCTTTTCCAGATCAACTGGAACTGGCTGTGGCAGTTCAGCCCGGATGGAACCCGTTTCGTCGATCTCCAGACCCTTCCGGACTTCGATCTTTCCCAGTATGATCAGTCTCTCGTAGATATGATGACCATCGATGGTCATGTACTCGGTGTTCCGGTAGCTTCGACCGGTCGTGTCTTCTACTATAATAAGGCGACCTATGAGAAGGCTGGTCTCGATGTTCCGAAGAGCTTCGCAGATCTCCTCGCAGCAGGTCCTGTCTTCCAGGAGAAGCTCGGTGATGATTACTATCCGATGGCATGCAGTACACTCGACCTGACCATCCTTCTCACCTACTACATGCAGGAGAAGTACAACAAGGCATGGGTAGAGGACGGAAAGCTGAACTACACCGTCGATGAGCTCGCGGATGGCTTCGATTTCCTGAAGAGCCTCGAGGATAACCACGTGATCCCGACACAGGAGAAGCTGAAGGGCGATGGCGCCGATTCTCTCGATAAGAACCCGAACTACATCGATGGTCACTACGCAGGTCTGCTCGAGTGGGATTCCTCTGTAAAGAAGATGCAGAAGGCCCTCGATGAGAACCAGGAGCTCGTGATCGGTGAGTATCCGGCAGATTATGGCACACCGGCAACGGTTTACAAGGTTTCCATGGGCTTCGCGATTTCCCCGAACTCCCAGCATCAGACAGAGGCTGCGAAGCTTCTTAACTACATGCTGAACGGTGATGGCGTGAAGACACTCGCGCTCGAGAGAGGTATCCCGGCTTCGAAGGCCGCTCAGGAGACACTGAAGTCCGAGGGTATGCTGGAGGGTCTCGTATACGATGCAAACCAGCTGGCGTCGGCCAACGCTCCGTTCAAGCTTTCTCCGTACTATGAGGATTCTGCTCTGAAGGATGAGGCAGAGGGTGCTTACCAGGAGATCATGAACAACATGTCCTATGACGATGAAGATTCGAAGGATCTCGCACAGGAGATGATCGATGCCGTCGATGAGGTGGAGGCTTCCAAGGCTTAATCGCATCCACAGCGTAACGGATGAAACATGAAGATGGGCCCGGACCGTTCGAGATCCGGACCCTGCTCGTATGAAAAATTCAGCACATACTATATATCAGATACTGCTGCCGACGAATGTGCTGAATCGTAACCATTTGATATCATTTATGGGGTAGACATTATGTCCAATACAAAAGCAGTGAAATCTTCGAGCAAGTTCTGGAAAGAGAATAAGGGACTCCTTTTCATCCTTCCATGGCTGATCGGATTCCTCGTATTTAAGGGATATCCATTCCTTTCGTCGCTGGTTTACAGCTTCAGTGATGAATCACTCTTCGAGGGTATCTCCCAGTGGGGTGTGTTCAACTACGTAAAGATCTTTACCGATCGTAAGATCAAGACCGGTTTCATGACCACCTTCAAGTATTCATTTATGACCGTACCGCTGAAGCTCGTCTTCGCACTGTTCATCGCCTACATCCTGAACTTTAAGATCAAGGGTGTGAAGATGTTCCGTACGGTTTACTATATTCCGTCCATTCTCGGTTCTTCCGTAGCCATCGCGGTTCTCTGGAAGGCCATCTTTAAGGATGACGGTATCGTCAACATGATCCTCGGCTTCTTCGGTGTCGCCGGACCACACTGGCTGTCCAACAAGACCGCAGCGCTGTTTATCATCTGCCTCTTACGTGTATGGCAGTTCGGCTCCACCATGGTCATCTTCCTGGCAGCCCTCAAGGGCGTATCCCCGGATCTCTATGAGGCCGCTTCTCTCGATGGCGCTGGAAAGTGGAGACAGTTCTTTACGATTACCGTACCGCTGATTACACCGGTTATCTTCTATAACCTCGTAACACAGCTCGTACAGGCGTTCCAGGAGTTCAACGGACCGTACATCATCACCCAGGGAGGACCGCGTGGTGCTACCACCCTCGTATCCCTGCTGATCTACAACAACGCATTTAAGAAGTACGATATGGGTCTCGCCAGTGCACAGGCATGGGTACTTTTCATCATCCTGATGATCTTTACCGCCATCCTGCAGTACAGCCAGAAGCATTGGGTTTACTATTCAGATGAGGAGGCATAAGCATGACACTCGAGAGAAAAAGACAAATCATGACCGTCATCAAGTATGTCGTCCTGATTCTGGTGGGCGTCATCATGATCTATCCACTGGTATGGATGGTGGGTGCGTCCTTTAAGACAAACGCGGAGATCTTCTCCGGCATCGGTTTCATCCCGAAGCACCCGACCGTACAGGGCTATATCGACGCGCTGAAAGGCTACGGCGGAGATATCAACATCTGGACCTCCATGCTGAACACCTATAAGATCGTCATCCCGAAGGTCGTCCTGACCATCGTATCCTGCACCTTTACGGCATACGGCTTCGCACGTTTCAAGTTCAAGGGCCATGACTTCATGTTCATGCTTCTGATGGCGACCCTCTTCCTTCCGAACGTCGTACTGAACGTACCGCAGTTCATCATGTTCAACAAGTGGGGCTGGGTAGACTCCCCGCTGTACCTTCCGCTGATCGTACCGACGCTCTTCGCACAGGACACCTACTTCGTCTTCATGCTGATCCAGTTCCTGCGTAATATCCCGAAGGAGCTCGATGAGGCAGCGAAGATCGATGGCTGCTCTGCCCTCGGTACCCTCTGGCATGTCATCGTTCCGGTACTGAAGCCGGCCATGACCTCTGCGGCACTGTTCCAGTTCATGTGGTCCTCCAACGACTTCATGGGACCGTTGCTTTACGTTTCGACGCCGAAGCGCTATCCGGCAGCCATCTTCGTAAAGATGTCCATGGATGCGGATACCGGCTTCTCCTGGAACCGTATCCTCGCACTGTCCCTGATCTCCATCATCCCGTCCCTCGTTGTCTTCTTCCTGGCACAGGATCAGTTCATCGATGGTGTTACCGCGGGTTCTGTAAAGGGTTAAGCTATGGATCAGAAACGACATCACCTTCAGGGTGATCGGGCAGCGACCGAACAGCTTCTCAACGAGTACATCGACTATCTCATGGACCACTCGGATTCCGAGCATCCAGCCTGGAATCTCGAGATGATCCGAAGCGGGAAGTCCAACAAGTGGAACTATATCGATGGCTGTATGATCACCGGCATTCTCGAGCTCTATGAAATCACCGGCGAGTCCCGTTTCCTCGACTTCGCTGACCGCTTTCTGAGCGGGTTCGTCGAGGAGGATGGCCTCATCCGTACCTATGATCCGGAGGAGTACACGCTCGATAATGTGAACCCGGCGAAAAATCTTTTTTCGATGTATGACCTCACTGGTAAAGAGAGGTACCGGAAGGCCATCGAGCTCGTACGCTCCCAGCTCAGCACCATGCCACGGACCCCGGAGGGAAACTTCTGGCATAAGCTGATCTATCCGAACCAGGTCTGGCTCGACGGCATCTATATGGCCCTTCCGTTCTATATGGAGTACGAAAAGCGCTTCGACGCACAGAAGGGCTGTCAGGATATCTGTCAGCAGATCGCCAATGTTGAGATCAGGATGCGGGACCCGAAAACCGGTCTCTACTATCATGGCTATGATGCCTCCCGGAAGATGTACTGGGCAGATCCGGACACCGGCTGCAGTCCGAACTTCTGGCTGCGTGCCGAGGGCTGGTTCATCCTGGGCCTCGTCGATGTACTGGAGATCATGAAGGATCTCCCGATGCAGGCTGAAAGCGTACATCTCCAGCATATGCTGCTGGACCTCGCAAAGGCACTCTCGAAGTATCAGGACCCGAGCGGACTCTGGTATCAGCTGATCGCACTTCCGGAGCTGGAGGGAAATTATCTCGAAACCTCCGGCACTGCGCTGATCAGCGCCGCACTGCTGAAGGCTGTACGCCTCGGCTTCCTGCCGGAGAGCTTCCGTGCGACAGGCGAAAAGGCCTTCTATGGCATCGTCGATCATCGCCTGACGAAAAACGCAGATGGAACACCATGTGTGACGGGCATCTGCCTCGTCGCCGGTCTCGGAGGAGAGCAGCATCGCGATGGTTCCGTCGCCTACTATCTTTCTGAGCCGGTCGTTCAGAATGATGCGAAGGGCGTCGGCCCGCTGCTTCTTGCCTACACTGAGATGCTACGATAAACTAAAGGGTGTGCATGGGTTTCATGCATGCCCTTTTTTCGACATTCCGAAAACATACGGAAAGACATATCTATGGGCGGCGTACCATCGTGTGCCCGGAGAAAGCATTATATCAAACCGTCCGATTACGATTCTGACATAAGGAGGAAACCATGGCTGAGCACAGGGACGTCAACCTTCATAACTCGCGGCTGGAGCTCGTGTTTGAAAAGCGGATTCCGGGTCTGCGTGTATCTGAGGCAGTACGTCATCATCGCTTCATCATGCGGAGCCGTCATGTACACGAGACCATCGAGCTGCACTTCATCCTCGAGGGACAGCGACTCATGTTCGTAGACCGGGAGACCTACCGCCTGTCGCCGCACTCCGCCATCGTCGTCAATCATAATCTCATCCATAAGACTTCGACGGCACCGGGCTTTCCGCCGGATCATCATAATTTCATCCTGCAGCTGGACCGTTCACGCTTCGATCAGATCCTGCGGGTCGCTGGGCTTCGGGGCTTCGATGATTTCGGTGACCGCTTTAACGGCGTCGCAACGTTTAACGACAGCGAGTGGCAGCTGATTCTCTCTGTGATATCCGAATTTAAAGCGATGTGTGCAGAGGATAAGATGGGAACAGTGGTCTCGATGGAGGACACCCATAGCTTTTTGTATCTTCAGGCGCTCGAGCTGGCCGGCATCTTCGCGAAGGCGAGACGCCGGCAGCTCCAGGCAGAGCTCGAGGCAAACCAGAAGGTCGTGCCGGAAACCGTCGTGAAGACGGGCGTGCATCAGAAGGTACATGAGGTCGCGCTCTATCTGCAGACCCATATCCATGAGAACGTTTCACTCGAGGAGCTGGCGCAGCGCTTCTTCATGAGTCGCTCCTATCTGACCCGGAGCTTCCGGAACGTCACCGGTTTCTCCGTCGTCGAGTATATGACCTATATCCGGATCCAGAAGGCGCAGCAGCTTCTTCGGGAGTCCGACCGTTCCATCACCGAAATCGCGGATCTCTGCGGCTTCGGCAACATCACTTATTTCGAAAAGGTATTTAAGACGACCACCGGCCATACGCCGGTGCAGTATCGTAAAACCATCATCACCAGTATAAAGGAGAAAACATGATTCAGTTTGGTATGCGTGTACATGACATCTGTCCGAAGGGCAGTGTGTGTGAGGTGCTGGATGAGGTGCAGAAGCTTCACATCCACTATATTCACCTCGCGATGAATAAGAGCTTTTCAGATGTGGATACCTCCGTCGGCCATTTCAATGCGGGCCTCGGCGATTATGTCGCTTCGGAGTTACGTAAACGAGACCTCCACGTCTCCATCCTCGGCTGCTATATCAATCCGGCCCATCCGGATGAGGAGAAGCGGCTTCAGCAGGTGCAGCGCTTCATCGAGCATATGAAGTATGCGAAGCTCATCGGCGCAGACATGGTGGGTACCGAAACCGGACGCGCCGATCCGGAGATGAAGGTCGTACCGGAAACCTATACCGAGGAAAACTACCTGCGTGTGCTGGACAGCTTTAAGCGGATCCGGGATGCGGCGGAAAAGCTCGGCGTGATGGTCGGCGTCGAAAGCGTGTATAACCACACCTTACGCTCACCGGAGATGATGCATCGCTTCCTCGATGATATCGATTCCGTGAACTTCGACGTCATCCTGGATGCGGTGAATCTCATCACCCCGGAGCTGGAGCGTGATCCGGCAGGACAGAATGCCCTGATCCGTCAGGCCTTCGACCTCTATGGAGACCGCATCACGACACTCCATCTGAAGGACTGTGTCTTCGAGGGCGAGGACCAGAAGTACCGTCATCCGGGCGAGGGCATCTTCTGTTATGAAGAGCTGATGCGCCAGGTGGCACAGTGGAAGCCGTACATCATCGGTACGCTCGAGAATTCTTCCCCAGACCGCTACGCAGCGGACTGCGCTTATCTTCAGGCCATGTACGAGAAGTACGCTATCTGATGCAGGCAGGCTGCCAGACACGGTCCTGCCCAGCCCCCTGCCTGAGCGGCTGTACGCAAGAAGGGGCTTGTATTTCTGTGCCCTTTGCGATATGGTGAATAGATAAGTGCCGGAAGACAGGCACGGGAACGTTGTATAGTGCCACGTGGAGGGTGGTAAGTGAATTTATGGTTGGACGATTGTTACTGCTGATTGTGCTGGTCCTGATTAATGGACTTTTTTCCTGCGCAGAGATCGCCGTGCTGCAGGTCGGCGATGCGAAGCTTCGCAGGCTGAGTGAGGATGGTGATAAACGGGCAGACAAGCTGCTTAGGCTGACCGTCGAGCCGGCGAAGTTTCTGTCGACGATTCAGGTGGCGATCACGCTGGCCGGCTTCCTGTCGTCGGCGTTTGCGGCTGACAGCTTCGCGAAGCCGCTCACCGATGTGGTGCTTATGACCGGACTTCCGGTACCTCGTGAGGTGGTGGAGAACATCGCGATCATCCTGATCACCATGCTCCTTTCCTATGTCAGCATCGTGTTCGGTGAGCTGATACCGAAGCGGCTGGCACAGGCCTATACCGAGAAGATCGCACTCAGCATCGCCGGCATCCTGGATCTCGCTTCGAGCCTCTTTGCACCGTTCGTATGGCTTCTGACAGCATCTACGAATCGTGTGATGCGTCTCATGGGCATCAATCCGGAGGATGTCGAGGATAAGGTGTCTGAGGAGGATATCAAGCTGATGCTCGATGAGGGTACCGAGAAGGGCACGATCGAAACCGTCGAGAACGAGATGATCCAGAACGTCTTCGAGTTTAACGACCTGACCGTGGAGGATGTCTGCACGCACCGTCCGGATGTGGCGATGCTGTATCTCGAGGACACGGACCGTCAGTGGCGGAAGACGATCTACAGCCATCGCTATGCGATCTATCCGATCTGTGGTGAGGATGATGACGATATCGTCGGCGTACTCGATACGAAGGACTATTTCCGACTGCCGGATCAGTCTCGTGGCAACGTCATGAAAAACGCGGTTGACAAGCCGTTCTTCGTGTCGCAGAACATGAAGGTATCGGATCTTTTCGCGACGATGAAGCGCACACGGAAGTACTACGCCATCGTCATCGATGAATATGGCGGCATGACCGGCATCGTCACCGTGCATGATCTGATCGAGGCCCTCGTGGGTGATCTGCAGGACGAGGATGAAGTACCGGAGCCGGATCCGATTGAAGCCATCGGCGAGAACGAGTGGATCGTACTCGGTACGGCGGACATCGAGGATGTCAACGAAGAACTGAAGGTGAACATCCCGACGGAGGATGCGGATACCTTCGGCGGCTATCTGATGGGCATCATCGGCACCGTGCCGGATGATGGCAGCTCCTTCCATCTCGAGACGGATGAACTGAACGTCGATGTCGCCTACATCAAGAACCGGCGCATCGGAAAGACGATCGTCCGGAAGAAGGTGAAGGAAGGCGCAGAAGCGCAGGAGAAGTAAGCGTTACTGTTTACTCGTCAACTGGATTCAGACAGCCGCCTGCCTGATCAGTATTCGAAATTCAGTTCATCATTTCTTAAGAGATATGCTATACTATCCTCGTGTGCGTGCAGCACAGGAGGATAGTGTTATGTTAAACGAAAATAATGCAGAGAAACCGGTAAAGCTGATCGAGCGAAAGCTTGCATATCAGGGAAAGGTCATCACCGTGTATGATGACTATGTGGATGTCGGCGGGCATAAGACCCACTGGGATTTCATCCATCATAAGGGCGCGGCTGCGGTACTGCCGGTGCTTTCGGATGGCCGTATCCTGATGGTGCGCCAGTTCCGTCATGCCCTCGACCGTTATACCCTGGAGATTCCGGCAGGCAAGCGCGATCGGGAGGACGAGCCGTTTGAAGAATGTGCGATGCGTGAGCTCGAGGAGGAGACCGGATATAAGACGGATCACCTTGATTTTCTACTGTATGTAAACACGACCATCGCTTTTCTCGATGAGAAGATCGGCATCTATGTGGCGGATCATCTCGAAAAGGGAAAGGTCCACTGGGATGAGGATGAGGAGCTCGGTGTCGAGGCCTGGGAGCTCAAGGATCTGCAGCAGCTGATCTATGATGGGAAGATGACGGATGGAAAGACCGTCGCAGCCATCATGACCTATGCGGCGAAGTACCGTAAGTGATGCATGGTCGAAGAAGCAGTAGGAAACGGCAGTGCCCGTGTGCTAGGCGCAGGGGGATTTTATGTCGCGTGATCGTCGATCGGACGGCAGTGTCCTGCATGATGAAGGGTGCGCCGGTATAGTATGAAGCGAAAAGCGAGGAGACGTTATGAAGAGAGAGCATTTGGAAGATTATGTACTGACCATTCCGGATTTTCCACAGAAGGGCATCATGTTCCGTGATATCACATCCCTGGTACAGGATCCGGATGGCCTGCAGGATGCGGTGGATGGTCTCATTAAGGCCCTGGAGGGCGTGGATTTCGATGTGGTACTGGGCCTGGAGTCCAGAGGCTTCATCTTTGGAACCGCGATCGCGTATGCGATGCATAAGGGCTTCGTGCCGGTACGTAAGAAGGGCAAGCTTCCGAGAGAGACCGTTTCTGCGAAGTATGACCTCGAGTATGGTCAGGCCGAGATCGAGATCCATAAGGACGCGATCAAGCCTGGCGAGAAGGTCGTCATCATCGATGATCTGATCGCGACCGGTGGTACACTCGCCGCTGCCTGCAAGCTGGTTGAGCAGCTCCAGGGCGAAGTTGCGGAGATCGCGGTCGTGATGGAGCTTGCGGGTCTGAACGGTCGTGATCAGCTCCGGAAGTATCCGTTGACCTCCCTGATCACCTACGAGGGTAAGTGATGGGACAGGAACTGACGAAGTCGGACGTCGAGAAGATCCAGGCCGAGATCGACCATCGGAAGCTGGTGCTCCGTCCGCAGATCACGAAGGAAATCGCAGAGGCAGCCGCGCAGGGGGACCGCTCGGAAAACTTCGAGTATTATGCTGCGAAGAAGGCCAATCGTGAAAACAACGGCCGTATCAACTATCTGGAGCGGGTCCTTCGCTTCGCGAGGATCATCGATGATTCGTCGAAGGACGATGAGGTCGGGCTCAATAATACCGTGACCCTGTACTTCGAGGAGGATGATGAGGAGGAGACCTATCGTATCGTCACCTCGATTCGTGGAAACAGTATCCACGGACTCATCTCGAACGAATCACCGATCGGACGTGCCATCATGGGACATAAGGTCGGCGACCGCTGTACGGTCCGGATGGAGAACGGCATCTGTTATGATGTCATCATCCGAAACATCGAAAACACCGGGGAATCGGTGGATGATCAGATTAAGGCATACTAGCCTGGTCGGATCGAAGCAGCCGGACGAAAATAGAATCAGAACAGGCAAAGAGGCTGTTGCAGCGAATCCTGAGCGGCGGAATCTGATGTACATCAGAACCGCTGTCTGCGGATACCTGCAGCAGCCTCTTCTGTGATGGGGGGTATGTGCCCCACGGTCTTTACATTGACCGACGCTTCTGCGCCCGGATCGTTCGTGAAAAACAAATCGCTCAGATGACCTTTTTTACGGCTTCGAGAAGGACATCCTTGATATCAGAATGCTCATAGAGATAATTGATCAGCTCCTTCCGTCGGATCATGCCGATGAAGTGGTCCGAATCATCGACGACCGGGACGAAGTTCTGCCGGGAAGCCCGCTTCATGAGATCTTCCATGCTGGCGTTGATTCTCACCGGCTCATAGTGATTTTTCATCGGGATGTCGGTCACCCGGATCTTTTCCATGTCCTTCAGCTCCATGTGGAGATCGTTTTTGATTTCCCAGAGCAGGTCACCCTCGGTCATGGTGCCATAGTATTTGCCGTCCTTCGTCAGGACCGGGATGGTAGAGTAGCGGTGGAACTCCATTTTTTCGAGCGCCTGCCGCAGTGTATAATCTTCCTCGAGATATGCGACATCACATTTCGGTGTCAGGAAGAAAAGAATATTCATGAAAAGTCCTCCATTTATTTTCGATACTATAACTATTTTAGCCGAAAGGTATGTACAAGCTATGACGGAATCGTTAAAAATTCATAAAGATTGTATGCGGATTTGTACAATCCACCGCGGCTTTTGACATTATTCCATACTGATAGTAATATTTAGACTTGACTATAGGTTTATAAAGAGAAGTGTGCGCAGCTCATCCGTCTGCGCAGAACAGCACTTCATGATGAGGATAGCGCTATGATGACAGAGGAAGAAGTAGTACTGGAGAGACCTGCGGATAACACACCACCGGAGGAATTATATAAGGAACTGATCAGGGCCATCCGGGCATATCATCCATCCGATGATCTCCGTATGATCGAGAAGGCCTATCAGGTAGCGAAGGAACAGCATAAGGATCAGAAGCGGAAATCGGGTGAACCATACATCATTCACCCTCTTTGTGTTGCGATCATCCTCGCCGATCTCCAGATGGATAAGGAAACCATCGCAGCGGGGCTTCTGCATGATGTCGTCGAGGATACCGGCATGACGCTCGACGAAATCACGAAGGAGTTTAATCCGGATGTGGCGCTGCTCGTCGATGGCGTCACGAAGTTGACGCAGTTAAATCTAAACACAGATAAGGTCGAGATGCAGGCGGAGAATCTCCGAAAGATGTTCGTTTCGATGGCGAAGGATATCCGTGTCATCATCATCAAGCTCGCCGATCGTCTCCATAACCTCCGAACCCTGGAGTACCAGACGCCGGCGAAGCAGAAGGAGAAGGCGCGTGAGTCCCTCGAGATCTACTCACCGCTCGCGGAGCGTCTCGGTATCAGTAAGATCAAGATCGAGATGGATGATCTGTCACTGAAGTACCTCGAGCCGGATATCTACTATGACCTCGCGGCGAAGGTCAACCTGAAGAGGGAAGCCAGAGAAGCCCGGATTAAGAACATCGTCTCTGAAGTCTCGACGCATATCAAGGAGTCCGGCATCGATGCCGAGATCAGTGGCCGTGTGAAGCATTTCTTCTCCATCTATCGTAAGATGGTAAACCAGAATAAGACCATCGACCAGATCTATGATCTGTTTGCGATCCGTATCATCGTGGAGACGGTGCGGGACTGCTATGCGGCGCTCGGCGTCATCCATAAGATGTATACCCCGATTCCGGGGCGCTTCAAGGACTACATCGCGATGCCGAAACCGAACATGTACCAGTCGCTGCATACGACGGTCATCGGCTCCGACGGTGTACCGTTCGAGATCCAGATCCGTACCTTCGAGATGCACCGTACGGCAGAGTTCGGTATCGCGGCGCACTGGAAGTATAAGGAGTCCGGCGGATCGAAGGAAAAGGCCAGCGAGCAGGAAGATGTGAAGATGAACTGGCTGCATGAGATCCTCGAGTGGCAGAAGGATGAGTCCGACTCGAAGGAGTTCATGAACATGGTGAAGTCCGACCTGAACCTCTTTAACGAGAACGTCTTCTGCTTCACACCGACGGGCGATGTCAAGAATCTGCCGGCCGGCTCCTGCCCGATCGACTTCGCGTATGCGATCCACTCGGCGGTCGGCAACAAGATGGTCGGTGCGAAGGTCAACGACAAGCTGGTACCGGTCACCTATCAGCTGAAAAACGGCGACCGTGTCGACATCATCACCTCGCAGAACTCGAGAGGTCCGAGCCGTGACTGGCTGAAGATCTGCAAGTCGACGCAGGCGAAGAACAAGATCAACCAGTGGTTCAAGCGTGAGCAGAAGGACGAGAACATCGAGCGCGGTAAGGATCTCCTTACGAGCTATGCGAAGTCGAAGGGCTACACGCTCGGCGAGCTGACGAAGCCGGAGTATGTCGAGAGCGTCATCCGCCGTTACAGCTACACCGACTGGGAGTCCATGCTGGCGTCCGTCGGCCGTGGCGGGCTCAAGGAGTCCCAGGTTATCGCGAAGCTCATCGAGCTCAAGCATAAGCAGGACGAGGCCAATGTCTCGGACGAGGATATCCTGCACAACATTGAGGGCATGACGAAAAAGCCGGAGGTCATCCGGAAGTCGAAGTCCGGCATCGTGGTGAAGGGCATCCATGATCTTGCTGTACGCTATGCGAAGTGCTGCTCGCCGGTGCCAGGCGATGAAATCGTCGGTTTCGTCACCCGTGGCCGTGGTATCACGATCCACCGCACGGACTGTATCAATATGATGAACCTGCCGGAGGACGAGAAGGCCCGTCTCATCGAGGCTGAGTGGCAGTCTGCTAACGCACAGGAGACCTACGCAACCGAGCTCGAGATCTTCACGACGAACCGTGTCGGCCTCCTCGTAGACGTCTCGAAGGTACTGACCGATGCAAACATCGACATCAAGTCCCTGACCTCCCGTGTCGGTAAGAACGAAAAGGCGACGATCACCGTCTCGTTCGACATCCATAACAAAGAAGAACTCAGTTCACTGGTTTCGAAGCTTCGTAAAATCAGTGGCGTGATCGATATCGAAAGAGCACAAGGTTAATCACTGTTTTGTACTGAAAGTACAAAACAGTGATGCCCCCGGGCGGCGAGGCCGTTTTGCCGCGGATGCGGCAAAATCAAGCGACAATGCCCGCGCCGAAGGCGCATCAAATGGCATTGTCTCTATGCTAATCACTGTTTTTATGGAGGTATGATGTTAAAAGTATCAAAGTATGTAACCGGCGTGGTGCAGACGAACGTCTACTTCTGCTACGATGATGAAACGCGTGCCTGCGTCATCATCGATCCGGCAGCCAATGCACCGCATATTATCAAAATCGTCGAGGAGGAGCTCCATCTGAAGCCGGAGGCGATCCTTCTCACCCACGGCCACTTCGACCATATCATGGCGGCGAAGGATGTGGCGCAGCATTTCGGTATAAAGATCTACGCCTGTGCAGACGAGGCGGAGACCCTTCGGGATCCGAAGCGGAACCTGAGCGGAAACTTCGGCGTCGAGGTCACCCTGCAGCCGGGGGAGTATGAGACCTTCCGGGACGGCGATATCCTGCACCATCTCGGGCGGGAGTGGAAGGTGCTGGAAACCCCGGGGCATACGCCGGGCTCCTGCTGCTTCTATATCGCAGACGGGCTGTCCTTCCAGCCAGAGGGCGCGACCGGGCCGAAGATCTATCCGCTGCTGTTTTCCGGTGACACGCTCTTTAAGGAGTCCTTCGGACGCACCGACTTCGTGGGCGGCTCGCAGGAGGCCATCGTAAAGAGCATCGTAGAGAAGCTGCTGGTGCTCCCGGCGGATACCAGTGTCTTCCCGGGCCATGAGGCACAGAGCTCGATCGGAAACGAGCAGAAGTATAACCCGGCCGTGTTCTTAGGCAGGGTGAATCTTTAAACAGAAAAGGGCAGGCGCTGACATAACCGCACCTGTCCTTTTTACGCGTATATAAAAAAGAGGTAGAAACATTGATCCGATTAGTTTTAGACAGTATCGCAGCGGGCTATGAGCAGGACATCCGGGAGCTGGTGCAGGCCTTCTATCCGGGGGAGGAGTTCGAGATCCGGACCCCGGAGGGCGTGCATTTTTCGAACACCACTCAGGAGGAGAAAAACGCGCTGAAGCAGGCGCAGGCCACCGGTGAGGTGACCGCCGTCAATAAAAAGTCCACGAAGAATCGTGCCCGCATGGTGTCCGAGGTCACCCCGGAGGGGATGGAGGAGGACAGCATCCGCCTGAGCTTCACGGTAGAGGCCGCCTCACTTCCGCTGACCGGTGTCCGGAAGGAGGATAAGTCCGTCATTAAGTCTGAACTCTACGATACCCTGGTCGGCATGACCGGAAAGGAGCTCCCATGGGGCGACCTCACCGGTATCCGCCCGGTGTCCCTCGTGAGTCCGCTGCTGGAGGCACTGCCAGGGCATACGTTCCCGGAGGAGGCGCTGGAGAAGATCCGTGCCGACCTCCGGCAGGAGTACTGCATCCGCGGCGAGAAGCTCGATCTCATGGTCGACATCGCGGTGCGGGAGCAGCGCATCCTCGATCGCATCCTGGAGACCACTGGCCGGAGCTATAGAGAGGGCTGGAGCCTCTACATCGGCATCCCGTTCTGCCCGACGCGCTGCCTCTACTGCTCCTTCCTCAGTAACACGATCGACGCCTGGGAGAAGCGCCTCGGCGACTATATGGAGAACCTCCGGAAGGAGCTCCGCTTCACCGTGCAGCATATGTGCGGCGAGCTTCACCGACCGCTGCAGACCATCTACATCGGCGGCGGTACGCCGACGGCCCTCGACGAGCACTGGCTGCAGGTCCTGATGGATCTCGTTCACGAGATCTGCGGGGAGGCCAATGTCTCCATCCTGCGTGACAGCCTTCCGTCTTCTGAACAGGGAAGGTCGTGTGCGTGTGCCACGTCGGAAGCATTGACAGACGATGCTGCGTGGATGCATACCGTGACGGGCATGCCGGGCATCGTCGAGTTTACGGTCGAAGCGGGACGGCCGGATTCGATCACGCGGGAGAAGCTGGAAATCCTGAAGGCGGCCGGTGTCGACCGAATCTCGGTGAACCCACAGACCTTCTGCCAGAAGACCCTCGACCTGATCGGCCGAAAGCACAGCGTGGAGGAGGTCATCGAGAAGTATCGGCTCGCGCGTTCCCTCGGCTTCGAGAACATCAACATGGACATCATCCTGGGACTGCCGGGTGAGAAGCTCCCGGAGGTGACGCATACGCTCTCGGAGATCGGACGGCTCCGGCCAGACAGTCTGACCGTGCACAGCCTCGCCATCAAGCGGGCGGCGCGACTCACACTCGAGCGCGATTTCTGGGCCGGTGTGTACCGTGCGGGTGACGAGCATGAGATCCTCGCGGAGACGCAGCAGCAGGAGAACGCTGATGGGGCAGACTTCCGGTATCCGGAGATCACCCGTATGATGCTCGCCTCGGAGTATACGGCCGAGCTCCTCGGTATGAAGCCGTACTATCTCTACCGGCAGAAGAACATGGCCGGTAATCTCGAAAACGTCGGGTACTGTGAGGAGGGCAAGGAGTGCCTCTATAACATCCTCATGATGGAGGAGAAGCATACCGTCGTCGGCTGTGGCGCCGGCACGAGCACGAAGGTCGTCCTGCCGTCCCGTGATGGCGATCTCTACCATAAACGTGTGGAGCGCTGCGATAACGGCAAGTCGATTCCGGACTATCTCGACCATATCGACAAGTTTATCGAGCGAAAGAGGAGCTTATTCGCCCTTTTTGAGGATTGACGGATAGTACAGGACGGCATATAATGCATCCATGTATCGCGTTGCGGTACATGTGAAAATTTAACAGGTTGACGATAGAGGCGCGTTGATTATCAGTAGCTGCATGGAGACCGCATAGTCTATGAGATGCAGTGAAAGGATGAGACGCCGAAACCGGAGTGTGATGCACACGCACCGAGTTGGGCTGCCGTTTAAGAGACGGCAGACTCTCACAGAAATGTGTTGGAGCTATTGTTTCATAGAATGCATATGTATGAGGCAGTGGTTCGTATGGAATCACTGCCTTTTTCTTAAGAATTTCGTAATGGGGTCAGACCCCCTTACGAAATTCTTAAGACCGGAGCCCGGTGGGGGTCGAAACTGTTCTGCGAAACGACTATTGTCTACCCAGGATTCTCCCGGGAGGGAGCAGAGGGGCACACGCCCCGGTAAGGAGATTTTATGCAGTTCAAAGACAGAGAGCATCGAAGTAATCGCTTCGCATCGCTGACCGCCATCGCTGTCGTCCTCGTGTTTATCGTGGTCGCCGGCTTCATCACCACCGCTGATACGGTGCAGCAGACCGCCTGGGCACTCGTGCCGCCGGTCATCGCCATCGCCCTCGCGCTCATCACGAAGGAGGTATACAGCTCACTTTTCTTCGGTATCCTGACCGGTGCGCTCCTGTTTTCCGGTTATCACTTCGAGGGCACCATCAATCACATCTTCGTCGATGGTATCATCTCGGTCCTGTCCGACAGCTATAATGTCGGCATCCTCTGCTTCCTCGTCATCCTCGGCGCGATGGTACAGCTCATGAACCGCAGTGGTGGTTCTGCCGCGTTCGGTGACTGGGCATCGAAGCACATCAAAACGAGAGCCGGCGCACAGCTCGCCACGATCGCCCTCGGCTGCCTCATCTTCATCGATGACTACTTCAACTGTCTGACCGTCGGCTCCGTCATGCGTCCGGTGACCGATAAGCATAAGATCAGCCGTGCGAAGCTGGCGTACCTCATCGACTCCACCGCAGCTCCGATCTGCATCATCGCCCCGATTTCTTCCTGGGCGGCGGCCGTGTCCGGCTTCGTCGAGGGAGAGAACGGCATGAGCCTCTTCCTGCAGACCATCCCATATAACTTCTATGCACTGCTCACCATCGCGATGATGATCCTGATGGTGGTCCTGAAGGTGGATTTCGGCCCGATGCATCAGCATGAGGTCAATGCGATCGAGCACCACGATCTCTATACCACGCCGGAGCGTCCGTTCGAGAATGCGGCCGACGAGGCGAGACGAGAGGGCGGACACCTCATCGACATGCTGGTTCCGATTTTCTCTCTCGTGATCTGCTGCGTCATCGGTATGATTTACACCGGCGGCTTCTTCAGTGGCACCAGCTTCATCGATTCCTTCGCCGGCTCGGATGCCTCCGTCGGTCTCGTCTTCGGTTCCTTCTGCGCACTGGTTATCACCCTTGCGTTCTATCTGATCCGTAACGTACTCAGCTTCAACGAGTGCATGGACTGCCTGCCGGAGGGCTTCAAGCAGATGGTTCCGGCCATCCTGATCCTCACGCTCGCATGGTCTCTGAAGGCCATGACCGATAGCCTCGGTGCGAAGGAGTTCGTCGCCAGCGTCGTACAGGGCTCTGCGCAGAACTTCCTGCAGTTCCTTCCAGTCATCATCTTCATGATCGCCATCGGATTAAGCTTCGCAACCGGTACCTCATGGGGCACCTTCGGTATCCTGATCCCGATCGTCGTAGCCTGCTTCCAGGGCATCGACCACAACATGATGATCCTTTCCATGTCGGCCTGCATGGCTGGTGCGGTCTGCGGTGACCACTGTTCACCGATCTCCGATACCACCATCATGTCGAGTGCCGGCGCGCAGTGCCTGCACATCAACCATGTATCGACGCAGATCCCGTACGCGCTGACTGCGGCACTTTCCTCCGTGGTCGCTTATATCGTGGCTGGTTTCACGAAGCATGCGGTCTCCGGACTGATCTCCGGCTTCGTCGTACTGCTTCTCGCGATGCTTGCGTTCCGCCACGCCACCGGTAAGGAATCAGAGTAAACACGTGCACTGATCAGGCAGGGGCCGTAGGGCAGCCATCAGAAACACAAAACTCCGAGCTCGGAAGACTCTAAAATTGTCCCCCTAAGAACCAGTAGGCTCTCTGCAAACGACTGAGTTTTCTTTATGAAAACTCAGTGTTGCAGAGAGTGCTAAGGAAACATTACTCCAACTGGTTCTAAGGGGGACAATTTTGATTCTTCACGAGCTCTCCGTATGGTTTCTGATGGCTGTCCTCCGGCCTTTTCCTGATGTGCGTTGCTTGTGTCCGCGTGGCGCGGACAAGTGTACGTGTGGAATAATAATTATTAAATGCTTCGATAAAAGAAATTTATCGTTCGTATAAAGCTCTTCACAACTTGGAAAAATGCGATACAATATAAATAGAAGGAATGAGAACCATTCCCACAGGATGTTTCACAAGCTTTTTTCATAACAGCAGATGTCTGCTGTACGTGGTCATGAGACCATGGTCGAGAGGAGATGTTTTTATGAACGATACGTCAAGAATCAATGGATTTATGGATTTCGTTTCGGAGCTCCTGGTTACATTCGAGGCAGGAGCCATCGTGGTTGCATGTGTTACACTGCTTCTCGGCGGACTGCTGATGAGTGCAGGTCTTCCGGCAGCAGCGCAGTGCTTACAGTATTTCTTCGTAGCCATGGCCGGCATCGTGGTATGCGGTATCGTGGTACATCATGTAGATGTCTGAAAGCATCTGGATCGATTCCTGCATCATAACAGTTGATATTTCCTTAAATTGATAACCCCTATAGATGATTGCTCCGTATATCTGTTGCAGAAGACAGGTATGCGGAGCAGTTTTCTTTTGCCGCGGGCTCGCTGTGAAGGATGCTTTTCCAGCCCTGCCGATGGAGCATCGTGGGTTGCATAAAAGCACGTAATTACGTGTGGTAAACCGGTTAATTATTTAACGCTCGACATCTGGAAACAGGTAGTGCATAATGACAGCAGATGCATGATTTTTATAGAACGTTTATAGAAAATGACAGGAGGAAGAAACGATGGACGTACCATTTAAGATTGATCTCAGCGGGCAGGTGGCCGTGGTGACCGGCGGCACCGGTGTCATCGGTGGCATGTATGCACGCGCACTTGCAGCGTGTGGTGCGAAGGTGGCTGTGCTCGGCAGAAGCAGGGAGAGCGGAGAAAAGATCGTAAAGGAAATTATGGCGGATGGTGACGAAGCCATGGCGGTGTCTGCGAATGTGCTCGACCGGGAAAGTCTGATCTCCGCCCGCGAAGAGATCCTCGCGCACTACGGACACATCAACATCCTCGTGAACTGTGCCGGTGGTGCTGTGAAGTCGGCACAGGTTCCACAGGATTACTTCTGTGAAGCCGGAGAGGGAGAGGATACCTTCTTCTCCATCGATCTCGAGAACGTACATCGTGAGCTCGACCTCAACATCTACGGCACCATGCTGCCGACACAGGTCTTCGGTGAGGCTCTGAAGGGCCAGGAGAATGCGAACATCGTGAACATCTCCTCGATGTCTGCGTATCATCCGCTGACACGTATTCCGGGCTACTCCGCAGGGAAGGCCGGCGTCGCCAGCTTCACCGAGTGGTGTGCGATCTACTTCGCAAAGAGCGGCATCCGTGTGAACGCCGTCGCACCAGGCTTCTTCCATACGACACAGAACCACGCCCTTCAGTATAACGAGGATGGCACGCCGAAGCCACGCACACAGCATATCGTCGACGGCACCCCGATGGGCAGCTTCGGCAGAATCGAAGACCTCGTCGGCGGACTCCTCTACCTCGTCGACCCGCGCGGTTCCCGCTTCGTCACCGGCACCATCCTCCCGATCGACGGTGGCTTCCACATCTACCAGGGCGTCTAAAAACAGCATATGACTTCTGCGGCTTTCTGACAGGAAGCGCCGGAGGGTCGGTAACAGAACCATGGGTGTTCTGTTACCGGCCCTCCGCTTGTTTTTACAGAAAATTTACATAAGTATGAGGGCCGACTTTACAAAACTCCCCTAGTATGTAGGCGTAGTCAGGAAAACATGACAAACGTAAAAAGAAAACAGAAGGGATCGATGGGGATGAAAAGAGCGGTCGACAGACGACCGTCCCATGGTCCACATATGGAGGAGGATTCATTATGAAGAAGTCAATCAAGCTTGCACTTGCCGGTGTGATGGCGATGTCGATGATAACCGCATGTGGCGCTGGCGCTGCGGAGACCGCTGCACCAGCTGTAGATACGACCGCAGTGGCAGCGGCAGATACCACGGCAGCCGACACGGAGACCTCCGCTGCAGCGGCAGAGACCGAGGCAGCCGGTGGTTCCATGGAGGGTGCGATCGATGTCATCTCCCGTGAGGATGGATCCGGTACCAGAGGTGCTTTCATCGAGCTTTTCGGTGTAGAGCAGAAGGATGCTTCCGGAGAGAAGGTCGATTATACCACCGATGATGCGGAGATCACGAACTCCACCGAGGTTATGATCACCTCCGTCGCAGGTGACCGGCAGGCCATCGGTTACATCTCCCTCGGCTCGCTCAACGATTCCGTAAAGGCACTGAAGATCGATGGTGCAGCCGCAACCGTAGATGATATCAAGGATGGCACATATAAGATCGCCCGTCCGTTTAACATCGTCACGACCGGTGAGGTTTCCGATGTCGCACAGGATTTCATCGACTTCATCTTCTCCGAAGAAGGTCAGAAGGTCGTCGAGGATAATGGCTATATCTCTCAGGGCAATCAGGGTGCCTACACAGCATCCGGTAAGAGCGGTAAGGTCACCGTCGCAGGTTCGAGCTCGGTAACACCGGTGATGGAAAAGCTGGCAGAGGCGTACAAGGCACTGAACAGCGATGTCACCGTAGAGGTACAGCAGTCGGATTCTACCACCGGTGTAACATCGGCGATCGAGGGTGTATGTGATATCGGTATGGCTTCCCGTGATTTGAATGATGAGGAGACCGCGAAGGGTGCACAGGGTCAGGTCATCGCGATGGATGGTATCGCTGTCGTCGTAAATAACGAGAACCCGGTCGATGATCTCAGCTCTGAGCAGGTAAAGGACATCTATGTAGGTGACACCACCGACTGGTCCGATCTCGCATGATTCCTTCTTATAAAAGGATGAACGTAGAGACTTCACTTAGATAAGGAAATCGTATGGAAAACGAACTTACATTACATCATGTCGTCCACGAAGTTCATGAAACAGCTGCAGAGAGCCCGGTAACGGGCTCCTCTGTGTGTGTGAGCCTCGCAGATGATCAGGTGCTGGGAAACACACCGGTATCGCAGGGCTTCGCAGGAAGATCGGACGCGAAGCAGGCAGAAAAGACGAAGGTACGTGTCAGCGGTGAACATCCGCTCCGTGGCAGCGGCGCTGCAGCCCTCCGTGAGTGCATCGCGAAATATGTATTCATGCTCCTCGCAAGTATGAGTATCTTCCTCGTCATCCTGATCTGCTACTTTCTCTTCTCTCAGGGTATTCCGGCGATTCTGAAGATCGGTGTGAAGCAGTTCCTGACTGGTACGGTCTGGAAGCCGAAGAACGAAATTTTCGGTATCCTGCCGATGATCGTGGGCTCGGTATATGTCACCCTCGGCTCCATCCTCGTCGGTGTACCGATCGGGATTCTGACCGCGGTTTACCTTTCGAAGTTCTGCTCGAAGCGAATCTACAGGATCATAAATCCTGCGGTCGAGCTCCTCGCGGGCATCCCATCCGTCGTCTATGGATTCTTCGGCCTCGTCGTGATCGTCCCGGTCATCGCCGCACTGACCCGGCCGTTCGGCGGCAAGGGCAAGTCGATTCTGACTGCTTCCATCCTGCTGGGTATCATGATCCTGCCGACCATCATCAGCTGCGCGAAGGCCGCCATCGATGCGGTGCCGGAGAGCTACTATGAGGGCAGTCTCGCACTGGGCGCGACCCATGAGCGTTCCATCTTTCATGTGATGGTTCCGGCCGCCCGCTCCGGGATCTTCGCCGGTATCGTCCTCGGTGTCGGTCGTGCCATCGGTGAGACCATGGCCGTCATCATGATCGCCGGCAACCAGCCACGTATGCCGAAGGGCATCTTCCAGGGTACACGAACCATGACCGCGAACATCGTCCTCGAGATGGGCTATGCCGTCGGTCTTCACCGTGAAGCCCTGATCGCGACGGGCGTCGTACTGTTTATCTTCCTGCTGTGCATCAACCTCGTCTTCAGCTATGTCAAGCACAGGTCGGAATCCAAGTACTAAGGGGGGGGCAGGACATGAACCAGAAAACGGAAAGCATTTTATTACGTGCACTGACCCTGCTGGCCGCAGCGCTGACCGTCGGTACACTGCTGTTTCTCATCATCTATATCCTGATCCGCGGCATCCCGTATCTGAAGCCCAGTCTTTTCGCCTGGGAATATACTACGGAAAACGTTTCGCTGATGCCGGCGATGATCAACACCATCGTGATGACGGTGCTGTCGCTTCTCATCGCGATTCCGATGGGGGTCGGCTCGGCCATCTACCTCGTCGAGTATGCGAAGCGCGGCTCGAAGTTCGTCGAGCTGATTCGCCTCACGACCGAGACCCTGTCCGGTATTCCGTCCATCATTTACGGACTGTTCGGATACCTCCTGTTCGTCATCCAGCTGCACTTCGGTTACTCCATCCTGGGTGGTGCGCTCACGATCTCCATCATGATCCTGCCGCTCATCATGCGTCAGACTGAGGAATCTCTGAAGGCGGTGCCGGATCTTTTCAGAGAAGGCTCCCTGGGCCTCGGTGCCGGTAAGCTTCGCACGATCTTTTCCATCGTGCTTCCATCCGCGGTACCAGGCATCCTCGCGGGTATCATCCTCGCCATCGGACGTATCGTCGGTGAGACAGCTGCCCTGATCTATACCGCAGGTACGGTCGCCGGCATCCCGGACTCCATCATGGGCTCCGGACGAACCCTCGCGATCCACATGTATGTACTCACGAACGAAGGCCTCTATACGAACCAGTCCTATGCAACCGCAGTGGTACTGCTTCTCGTGGTTACGATGATCAATGCACTCTCATCGATGCTGGCGAAGAAACTCGCATCGAAGGCGTAAGGAGAAGGAATAAAGAAGATGATGGATAAATTTGAAATCAAAGATGTGAATCTGCACTATGGCGCATTCCACGCGCTTCATGACATCAACCTGAACATCGCGCCGAATGAGATCACGGCGTTCATCGGACCGTCCGGCTGTGGCAAGTCCACGCTGCTCAAGTCGCTGAACCGTATGAACGACCTGGTGGAGGGCTGCCGCGTCGATGGTCAGATCCTCCTCGATGGGCAGGACATCTATCAGAAGGATGTTGATGTTAACACACTTCGTAAGCGGGTCGGCATGGTCTTCCAGAAGCCGAATCCCTTCCCTATGTCGATCTATGACAATGTCGCCTACGGTCCACGTACGCACGGTATCCGCAACAAGAAGGAGCTCGATGAGATCGTGGAGACCTCTCTTCGTGAGACGGCCATCTGGGATGAGCTGAAGGATCGTCTCGGAAAGTCCGCACTCGGTCTGTCCGGTGGACAGCAGCAGCGTCTCTGCATCGCCCGTGCACTGGCCGTCAAGCCGGATGTCCTGCTCATGGATGAGCCGACCTCCGCACTGGACCCGATCTCGACCTCGAAGATCGAGGACCTCACCCTGCAGCTGAAGAAGGATTTTACGATCGTGATCGTCACGCACAACATGCAGCAGGCGACCCGTATCTCCGATAAGACTGCGTTCTTCCTTCTGGGAGAGCTGGTCGAGGCAGACAAGACGGAAAAGCTGTTCTCGATGCCGAAGGATAAGCGGACAGAGGATTATATCACCGGACGCTTCGGCTGAGTCCGAAGGAGGTTTCGATGAAGAGCGTAGCAGCTGCGGACAGAAGTTCGGGGAACCGGCGGATATCCGGCTGTGGCGAGCATGTGCGCAGGGCGAGACATGGAGGCGAGAATAGAATGAAAAGCTATGATTTATTTGATCTGTTCGCTGCATGGTTTACATGGATGGCGAAGCCACGTCGCATCCTGACCGGAAAGCTGCAGGATGCCGGATGGGCGCTGGAGAACAGACGCCGGGAGAAAAAGAAGGAAGCGGCAGAGAGGTACCGCGTGCGCGATGTATGTCGTACACAGAATATCGTACAGAATGGTGAGATGTGAGGAGGAACAGGATGCGTAGCAGGTTGGATCGACAGCTGGATGAGATGAAGCAGAACCTGATTGAGATGGGCTCCTGCTGTGAAAACTGTATCGGACAGGTGGCCCTGACCCTGCAGGATATCGCGGCGGCAGAGAGTACAGAGCTCAGTGAGAAGAGCCGTCAGATGATCAATAAAATATATGAGTCGGATGCGGAAATCGATAAGCTCGAGCGACGGATCGAATCGGAGTGCCTCCGTCTCTTTCTGGAGCAGCAGCCGGTAGCCAGGGATCTGCGCTATATCAGCTCGGCACTGAAGATGATTTCGGATCTCGAGCGCATCGGTGATCAGTGTTCGGATATCGCCGATATCGCAGAGTATCTTTATGGCAGGGATCAGGACGGCATGGAGTCGACGATTCGAATCCAGGACATGGCCAGTGCGACGATGCGCATGGTGACGAGGGCCGTTGAGTCCTTCATCCAGAAGGATCTCGCACTTGCGAAGAGTGTGCAGGAATCGGATGATGTTGTGGATAACATGTTTGACGAGATCAAGAAGGAAATCGTAGGCCTCATCGCGAGGTATCCGGATCGTGGCGAGATGATGCTGGATTTTCTGATGGTGGCGAAGTATTTCGAGCGTATCGGCGATCATGCGACGAATGTGGCTGAGTGGGTGGAGTTTTCCATCACCGGTGAGCGCCCGGTGATGACGAAGTATACCTTCGATCAGAAGACCATGGAAGAGAAGAAGCTGGCCCGTGATGAGCGCGTTTTCCAGCGCGTTCAGTAAAGTGACGGTCTGGATGGGAACTGTTCGCATGTGTACTGATCCGGCAGGCCCCCTTGCCTGAATCCAGTTGACGAGTGAACAGTAACGCTGGATGAGAATTTAGACAGAAAATTTCCATTCTGTTGTAGTCAGGTATTCCAGAGTTTTTTATAATAGGGAAAAGCGAAACGCACCGGCTTCCGCCGGCATCCCTGGTCAGTGCTGGATGCAGCGGTGTTCAGGATGCATACAGTACAGGAGTTAAGAGATGACGAGAATTGCAGTTGTAGAAGACGATGAGAGTATTCAGAAGCTGATTACCTATGCGCTGACGGCCAACGGCTACGAAGCGCGCGGCTTCAGTGATGGACAGTCCTTCCTCGACGATGCCGAGAAGTTCGATCCGGCACTGGTGCTGCTGGATGTCATGATGCCGGGGGTCGATGGCATCCAGGTGTTGCGCTGTCTCCGGAGAAGCACGAAGTTTGCAGAGATTCCGGTGATGATGCTGACTGCAAAGTCGGCCGAGGCGGATAAGGTCTCCACCCTCGATCTCGGTGCCGATGATTATATGACGAAGCCGTTCGGCGTCATGGAGATGCTGAGCCGTGTCAAGGCCCTGCTCCGGCGCGCGAAGACGGGGGACGGACAGGTGGCATCAGAGGAGGCGGTACGACCTGCGCTCAGCTTCCATGAGATCACCCTCGATGAGGCGAAGCACCGGGTAAGCGTGCAGGAAGGCGGCGAGGAGCTTCATCCGGAGCTCACGCTGAAGGAGTTCGAGCTGCTCGACTATATGATGCATAATCAGGAGCTCGTATTGACCCGTGATCAGATCATGGGCCACGTATGGAATTATGATTATGAGGGCGAGAGCCGTACGATCGATATGCATGTGAAGACACTCCGCCAGAAGCTGGGGGAAGCCGGGCAGTACATCAGAACCGTACGTGGCGTCGGCTATCGTCTGAGCGCAGACTGAGAGTATCGTGCGACCGATGCATCCGCCAGCAGGATGACTCCGTCAATGATATCTGGAGTAATGCTATTGTCAGACCGATGCGTCCGCCTGCAGGATGACTGCTGCGAAACAACCACCTGTACAGCAGGTGGTTTCGTTCGTTCAGGCAGACGACAGCGCATGCAGCTAAAACAGCGTTTTTTAAAGAGGAAACAGATTGAAACAGCGTATTTACAGAAGCCTATGTATCACAGCCCTGCTTGCACTGATTCTCAGTACGCTCGCAAGCCAGGTACTGTATTTTCAGTTTTACGATAAGCAGACCGATGAGAATCTGATGCTGCAGACCGATGCGCTCTGTGCCGGCATCAGTGAAATCGCAGAAGAGGGAAGCGAGAAGATAGAGGATTTTCTGGACGAGTATCAGAAGGATATCCTACATTCGAAGCATGCTGAGCTGCGGATCACCCTGGTGGATGCGGGCAGCGGGCAGGTCCTGTATGACTCGAAGGGAAACACCGAAACCATGGACTCGCATCTCGACCGGACGGAAATCGAGGAAGCCATGGCGAAGGGCTCGGGGCAGGCCGTGCGTCTCTCGAAAACCCTCGGACGAAATGCACACTATGCAGCGAGGCTCACCGCCGGCGGACGATATGTCATCCGCCTCGGTCTGGAAACCTCGAACATCATCGGGATCTTCATCCGTATCCTGCCGGCGATTCTCAGCATCATGGTGCTGCTCTTTCTGCTCGCGACCAAGATGGCGAACCGGCTGACGCATCAGATCGTGACACCGCTCGATCATATGGCAGAGCAGATTCAGAAGATGGATACCCCGACGGTGGACCTGATGGATGAAGATGTTTATGAGGAGCTACGACCATTTGTGAATTCAGTGAAACAGTCACAGCAGGTAAGAGAAGAATTTTCGGCCAATGTCTCGCACGAGCTGAAGACACCGCTCACGAGCATTTCCGGCTTCGCTGAGCTGATGAAAGATGGCATGGTGACCGATGCGGCTCATGTGCGGGAGTTCTCGACGACCATCTATGATGAGTCACAGCGTCTGCTGGCGCTGATTGATGACATCATGCATCTCAGTCGACTGGAAGCCGGCGTCGAGACGGAGCAGGAGCCGGTGAATCTCTATCTCCTTTCGGAGACGATCATCCATCGTCTCCGGGATAAGGCGATGAAGCATCAGGTCTCGGTCGACCTGTCGGGCGGCAGTGCGGAAATCACCGCTGTCCGTACGAACATCGAGGAGATGATCTATAATCTCATCGATAATTCGATCAAGTACAACCATCCGGATGGACACGTCTACGTCATCTGTGAAGGCAGGTCCATCACGGTACAGGATGACGGTATCGGTATCCCGGAGGAGGATCTGAACCGCGTCTGGGAGCGCTTTTTCCGCGTCGATAAGTCGCACAGCCGTGCCATCGGCGGCACCGGCCTCGGCCTCTCGATCGTGAAGCACGTCGCAGAGCTCCATCACGCAAAGGTGGACATCAGCTCGCAGCTGAACCGCGGCACGAAGATCACCATCACCTTCCCGAAGTGATTCAGGCAGGGGCCGGAGGGAATAGTTGCCATGCCACGTGGTCACTTGATTTTGCCGTTCTTTCCGCGTATACTTGCGGGTATGCGGCTGAGTGGACCTTCGTGGCTGTGCGCGCGGGTGCCGGATGTAGACATTGGCAGACTCAGTCCTCGGAAAGGGCCACCCGATGGCCCGTTCAGAAGAAGGAGACCAGTATGGGATTTGAATTTAGATCGAAGCTTCCGACCAGTGCTGAAATCCGTGAGCAGATTCCGCTTCCGGAGAATCTTGCGAAGATCAAGGCAGAGCGCGATGAGGAAATCAAGGCAATTTTCAGAGGTGACTCACATAAGTTCCTTTTAATTATAGGACCATGTTCGGCGGATCATCCGGACCCTGTACTCGAGTACTGCCATCGTCTGAAGGAGATTGCGGACGAGGTGCAGGATAAGATCATGATCGTGCCACGTATTTATACGAACAAGCCACGTACGACAGGTGAGGGCTATAAGGGCATGCTGCATCAGCCGGATCCGGAGAAGGGGGCCGATGTGCTCGCCGGTATCGGAGCGATCCGCCGTCTGCACATGGAGGTGCTGCGTCAGACCGGCTTCAGTACGGCGGATGAGATGCTGTATCCGGATAATCTTCGCTACCTCAGTGATATCATGAGCTATGTGGCTGTCGGTGCGCGTTCGGTGGAGAACCAGCAGCACCGTCTGGTGGCTTCCGGCATCGATGTGCCGACGGGTATGAAGAACCCGACGTCCGGCGACCTCGGTGTCATGCTGAACTCGATTTATGCGGGACAGCATGCGCATGATTTCATCTTCCGCGAGTGGGAGGTACAGTCGGACGGAAATCCATATACGCATGCGATTCTCCGCGGTTCCCAGTCGAAGCACGGCCAGATCATGCCGAACTATCACTATGAGGACCTGAAGCTTCTGTACGATCTCTATATGAAGAAGGATCTCGTGAATCCGGCGGTCGTCGTGGATACGAACCACTGCAACTCGGCGAAGAAGTATAAGGAGCAGCTGCGGATCTCTCAGGAAATCATGCACTCCAGAAAGTATTCTCCGGAGCTCGCTGGTTTCGTGAAGGGACTTATGGTAGAATCCTATATCGAAGAGGGAAACTGTAAGCCGGAGGATCATGTCTTCGGAAAGTCCATCACCGATGCCTGCATCGGCTGGGACGATACGAAGCGTCTGATCTCGACGGTCTATGATTATGTATCCGTGACGGATTTTAATCACTAAGGGAGCGGGTTCTCTGAAGGGCAGGATCCTGTAGAGGATGGAGCCTGATATTTATCAAGATGTGAATGTGATAAGGAGCAAGTAAAATGGGTGTTTATGAGGAGCTGGTAGCCAGAGGACTGATTGCACAGGTTACCGATGAGAAGGAGATTCGTGATCTGGTGAATAATGGGAAGGCGACCTTCTATATCGGCTTTGACCCGACGGCCGATTCTCTGCATGTAGGTCACTTTATGGCACTGACCCTGATGAAGCGTCTGCAGGAGGCCGGCAATAAGCCGATCGCCCTGGTCGGTGGTGGTACCGGTATGATCGGTGATCCGTCCGGTCGTTCCGATATGCGTAAGATGATGACCATCGAGCAGATCGATCATAACTGTGAGTGCTTCAAGAAGCAGATGAGCCGTTTCATCGAGTTCGGACCGAGCAAGGCTCAGATGGTTAATAACGCCGACTGGCTGCGTAATCTGAACTTCCTGGATTTCATGCGTGAGATCGGACCATGCTTTTCGGTCAATGATATGCTGCGTGCACGCTGCTATACGAACCGTATGGAGCAGGGCCTGACCTTCCTGGAGTTTTCCTATATGCTGATGCAGGGCTATGACTTCTACCGTCTGTATAAGGACTACGGCTGCAATATGGAGTTCGGCGGCGATGATCAGTGGTCCAACATGCTGGCCGGTACCGAGCTGATCCGTAAGAAGGAAGGCAAGGATGCTTATGCGCTGACCATCACGCTGCTGACGAACAAGGAAGGCAAGAAGATGGGGAAGACCGCAGGTGGTGCGGTATGGCTCGACGCAGATAAGACCACACCGTATGAGTTCTACCAGTACTGGAGAAACGTCGATGACGCCGATGTCATCAAGTGCCTGAAGCTGCTCACCTTCATCCCGATCGAGGAGATCGAGGAGATGGCGAAGTGGGAGGGCGCAGACCTCAATAAGGCGAAGGAGAGACTCGCATACTCCCTCACCGATCTCGTCCATGGTAAGGAAGAGGCGGATAAGGCAGAGGCAGCTGCGAAGGCGATCTTCGTCGGCGGTGGCGACAGCGAGCATATGCCGAAGTACACCCTGAAGGCAGAGGATTACCGCGATGGCAGCATCGATATCTGTGGTGTGCTCTTCGTTTCCGGCCTTTCGAAGTCGAGATCCGAGGCTCGTCAGAATGTGCAGCAGGGCGGCGTCCAGGTCGCTGGTGAGAAGATCACCGATGTGAAGAAGAGCTTCACCGCGGAGGATTTCAGGGACGGTGTCGTCGTTCAGCGTGGTAAGAAGAACTTCGTAAAGATCTTCAGCTAAGAGCGGTTTTTTTCGATCTCAGAGTACTGTGCTTCTGGTGGCGGCCTCCGGCCCTTGCCGGATCAGTACACGAGTGAACCGTAACGGCGTTCCTTACAATAAACTTACAAAAACGGTAAGTGTCTTGAACACTTGCCGTTTTTTTCTTATAATGCAAGAAACAGATATTAAAAAGTGAATTTTCAGATTTGGTTTTTCACTTTTTTGAGTAGAGGAGCCCTGAGTAATCATGGTTTTTAAGAGATGTACACGTGTGCTGATGCTGACAGTCATGCTTTCCTGCATGATGGTGGTGACGGCACTCGCGGCGAATCGTACGATCGCGAACAAGCTGGAGAGTCCGGTGAAGCTGGTCGTCGACAGCGACTATATTACAGGTAAGGTGAACGATCCGGTTTCGCGTAAGACGAAAACGGCTTTTATCGTGCGCGATAACGCGGCCTTCCATCTGGAGTCTACCTCGATGGAGAGCGCGGATGTGATTTTTTATATTAATTCCTTCGTCGAGGGACAGGATATGGGCATCCATAATCGCGTCCAGAAGAAGCAGGCGACGATCGGCGAGAATCTGACGATGCTCCCGGAGGATGTCTATGAGAGCTGTACCGCGGATGGTACGGGCTATGATTTCCTGAACCGTTGCTATGATATCCGCGTCTATCTGGATCCTGACGGGAAGCACTACGAGGATTACTACTTCGGGCTCGTGGATGATCAGACCTATGAGCAGATGGAGGCGGAGTATGAGCGTGTGCAGGAGGAGCTGAAGGCACTGAAGATATCAGCGCAGCTGCATCCGTAAGCAGATGGCGGGATCGCCGAGAGGACAGGAAAGAACCTGGAATACGTAGCGGAGCTCGAAGAGAGTTCCGCTTTTTTGGTGCTCTGAAAAACTTCAGCTAACGGTTCTCTCGTTCACTGCCCTCTGGCTCTCTGCCTGATCAGTACACGAGTGAACAGTAAAACTTCAGAATACTGTATCGAATAGTAAGAAAAAAGAAATGGGATCGCCACGACACGGGTGCTATACTACAAGC
>CABTMH010000209.1 GCA_902485915.1 uncultured Oribacterium sp.
CTCTCATCGTCGTGTCCTTTTTCTGTTAAGGGGTTTTTCCTCCAAGCCACTTCTCATATACCCTTTTTAAATTAATTGATCAAAAAAGCTCCCTCGCGGGAGCTTTTTCTTTATTTGTCCGACTTTTTAAGGTATATTTAACGCCTATGCCCACGCATCCTCATCCTTCGGGATCCGGATGCCGGTCAGCAGCTGCTGCTCCCACAGGAACCACTCGCCGGTTGACGGCTTATTCCGGAGCTTCAGCGGTCTCGGGCTGTCTGCACCACTACATGCTACATAGAGCGTAAGATAGCCATCTTCACTCCGGCTGTTTGCATTCTCCGAGATAGAAACGCTGTACGGCTGTACCGGTGTATAGTTATTTTCCGGCGTCGAACCCGCAAAATATGACCGCATCAGATACGTCTTTCCACGAAACCGGTCCTTGAGGAACTGCTTGTCGATGCCGTTCAGCGGCCGCGGCCCACGCAGAAAATCGAGCATTTTTTCGGTCTCTGTCGGATTCTCAGGATAGAGGGCCAGCGCAGCCACCGTGAGTGCTGCCACTTCCTCCGGATTCTTCCGCGTCGCCTGCGGCATCGCCTTTAATTCTTCCACAGTCTTCGGAAGACGGTTCATCGTAATCATGCTCATCTTGTACCTCCTTTTCATCTTTTACAGCATGCTTTGCACACAGCAAATCCTTGCATACGTATGTCCTTGTGAAAGCACAGGACCATCCCGTTCTTATTTCGTCACCTCGCCACATCCTTAACGTAAAACGAATCGTCATAAAACGAGATTATCTTATAGTAATAGTTTACCATAGATAGACCAGGAACTTTCTTTAATTTTTATATATTCATAAAATCATCATGCGCTGTTTTATTTTCCGGCGGGCTGATGTAATCTACAGTATATATTTTCGAGGGGAAGGTATCGACTATGCAGAAAAAATGGTGGCACACGAAAACAGCCTATCAGATCTATCCGAAAAGCTTCTGTGATACGAACGGAGACGGCATCGGCGATCTTCCGGGCATCATCGATAAGCTCGATTATCTGAAGGATCTCGGCATCGATATCCTCTGGCTCTCACCGATCTACTGCTCTCCGCTCGCCGATCAGGGCTATGATATCTCAGATTACTACAACATCGACCCTCGCTTCGGCACGATGGAGGACATGGACCGTCTGATCGCCGAAGCGAAAAAGCGCGATATGTACATCCTGATGGATCTCGTCGTCAACCACTGCTCCGATGAGCACGCGTGGTTCCGGAAAGCCTGCGAGGATCCAGATAGTGAGTACGGAAAATACTTCTACATCGAAGACTGTCCAGATGGCAAGCGGCCATGCAACTGGCGCTCCTACTTCGGTGGCAGTGTCTGGGAACCGCTTCCGGGGCATCCAGACAAGTGTTACCTGCACATGTTCCATAAGAAGCAACCGGATCTCAACTGGGAAAACCCGAAGCTGCGGGAGGAAATCTATACGATGATCAACTGGTGGCTCGATAAAGGGCTCGCCGGCTTCCGCATCGATGCGATCATCAACATCAAGAAGCCGCTTCCGTGGCAGGATTATCCGGCAGACCGCGCGGATGGCCTGTGCAGTGCAAACGAGATGCTGAAGCACGCCGACGGCATCGGTGCCTTCCTGAGTGAGATGCGTGACCGCTGCTTCCTTCCACACGGTGCCTTCACCGTCGGTGAGGTCTTCAACGAGAAGCCGGAGGAGCTTCCGGATTTCATCGGTGACCATGGCTACTTCTCCTCGATGTTTGATTTTAACGAGACCATCTTCGGTGCCAGCGAGAACGGCTGGTACGACGCTACGCCGATCACCCCGAACGACTACCGGAGCTGCTGCTTCGCCAGCCAGAAAAAGGTCGGCGACATCGGTATGCTGTCCAATGTCATCGAAAATCACGATGAACCGCGCGGCGTTTCCCGTTATATCCCGGAGGGTGAATGCAGCATCCCGGCGAAGAAGCTGCTGGCCACCATGAATATCATGCTCCGTGGCCTCCCATTTATCTATCAGGGGCAGGAAATCGGTATGGAAAATGTAGAATTCCACTCGATCAGCGATGTAAACGATATTTCAACGCTCGATGAATACCAGGTCGCGCGGAAGGCCGGACTGACCCCCGACGCCGCACTGAAGGCCGTCAACCGGCTGAGCCGCGATAACGCCCGAACGCCGTTCCAGTGGGACGCTTCGGTCAATGCTGGATTCACGGATGGCACCCCGTGGCTGCCTGTAAACCGTAATTACACGCGGATTAACCTGGACAGTCAGAAAAACGACCCGGATTCCGTTTACCAGTACTACCGCCGGCTGCTGGCGCTCCGGAAGGACCCTCGCTATGCCGAGACGATCGTTTACGGTGATCTGGTTCCGGTTTTCGAGGAACAGGGCCGCGTCATGGCCTACTACCGGACGAGCGCTGCGCAGACCCTGCTCGTCATCGGAAACTATAAAACCGAGCCGCAGACCCTGACACTTCCGTCGAAGATTCAAACGATCGTGCTGAACAATCTGCCGCAGCTGAAGACCGAAGGCGATAAAATCATGCTGGAAGGCTATCAGGCCGTCATCCTGGATGTATCCTCTGACAGCTGAGCAGATAATACAGTCCATCCTGAGACATGTCCCGACGATAAAGAGAAAAGCGAAGCCAATGATGCTGAATCTGAGACATTGGCTTCGCTTTTCCACATCAAAATAAGCCTGCCCAGGCAGCTTCCTGTCCTGCTGATATACATCCGACCATTATATCGGAAACTAATATTTGCCGTTGAACCGGCTGTCCTTCCACGTTCGAACAGACTATGTGCAACCCAGATGGTGTCCTCCATAAGACTCTGTAATGTTTCGCCCATCAGTAATCTCCTATTCCGGCAAGAAGAAACAGAACCACTAAAATCATTTAGTACATTTGTACAAAATTACACGCAGAATAAGTATCGGCTCAATTTGTAGTCTGGCGTTTTCAAGATTCCGTTTTAAGGTGGCCCTCAAAAAAAGACCTCCCCAAGTTAGATATTCGATCTAACTTGAGGAGGTCGATTCATTTTTTACTATCTCTTAGTATTTTTATCAGAACGGAATGACACCAAGCAGTGTGGAGAGGATGAGGCAGATAATACTCATCGGCCATACAAGCTTTAAAGAATACTTGAGATGATCGCCGATCGTTAAATCTGAAAGTCCCAGTCCTACATAAACCGCTGCAACGGACGGGCTGATCGGTGTACCGAAGGTTGCGGTCAGAAGGAAGGTTGCGGCTACTGCTTCTGCACTTACACCAAACGGTGCTACCACGCCGATGATGATCGGAACCATGGCATAATAGAAGGCATCGGTACCAAGAATCATCATAAGCGGTACAGAGAACAGTGCGAGGATCCAGTGCATATGCGGTGCAACGGCTGCAGGAAGCAGATTTACGATCGTTGTTGCCATCGCCTCTACCATGCCGGACTCAGAGATGACACCCATAAAGATACCTACAGAGAAAAGTGTAACCGTCATCACCATGGCATTGATGCCGAGAGACTTGATTTTCTTATTCTGCTCCTTCGCATTCGGGAAGTTTACAACCAGTGCGATGCCGTAAGCGATCATAAAAATCGAGTACAGCGGAAGCGGTGTATCGAGGAAGAGGAACACAAGCATGATCAGCGTCAGAGCCAGGTTGAAATAGAATTTCCAGCCATATGTCTGCGTCTTCTCCGCTTCCTCAGCCTGAAGCTCTTCAACCGTCTCCGGATGTAAGCCGTGACGGCCTTCCAGGAAGTTGATCACAACTCCGTTTACGAATGCAAGGATGACGATGACCACTACACCCGGAATGATAAAACTGTACATGTCACCGGTTTCGATCCCCGCCACCGTCGCTGCTCTCATGGTAGGTCCGCCCCAAGGCAGGATATTCATGGCAGCGTAAGGTCCACACATCAGGGCCAGTAAGGCTTCACGCCGGAATCCCATTCTCTTAAAAATCGGAAGGAACGCCGGAACGACGATCAGGAAGGTTGTGGCACCGGAACCATCCAGATGTGCCACGAAGGTAACCAGCAGTGCCGACAGCAGCACCATCCATCTCTTGTTTCCAGCCTTCTTAGTGAGGAAATTGATAACCGGATCAAACAGTCCGATTTCATCCATCAGCGTAAAGTACGAAATAGAGAAAACGAACAGTACTGCCGTAGAAAGCATGGTGCTCATACCGGCTTTGATAAATCCCCCGATATCCTCCGCACCGAAACCGGCTGCAAGCGCCGCAATCAGCGGCAGAAAAATAAACGCGATTGGTGGTGCTGTATAGCCTTTTATCAAGACAAACATCAACACAATCATAAGAATAAATCCTATTAGTGCAAGTGAATTCATACTCTTCTCCTTTTCATGCGGCAGAAATCACTCCAGCCGCATAACACGCCCAACGTTACGTTCTCTTGAAGTTTCCCATGTACATTTCAGCTTCGTTATATTTTCATCATACTCAGGAAAAACCATTCTGTGAAAGTCTGTTTAATCGACCACTTGCATTCTTGTATGGAATGTTTTGTGCTGTTTCCACAATGTTGTTGGGATGTAAGCGCTTAATTTCGTGTTTTTTCAGATTCTTTTTGTGCACAACTAGGCAACCATTCTATATACGAATATATGTCAAGTATAAACTGTTCTGCTTCTGTGCTTTCCACCTGACCATCTCCATAGTATCATTAGCATATGGAATGGAAACATTCCATATTCGCATATAAATGTAATGTGCCACAAAGGAAGTCACCTCATGAATGAAAAAGATTTCGAACTGCTCTGTATCTTAGATGAAACAAAAAATATCACGAAGGCTGCAAATCGTCTTTACATCACACAATCCGCCCTCTCCAAACGAATCATCAATATAGAGAAAGAATTAAATACAGAAATCCTGATTCGTTCCCATGGGGGCGTTCACTTCACAGCCGCCGGAGAGCAGGTTCTGTCACATGCAAAACGAGCTGCAAAAGAAATGGAAAGTATGCGCATCGCTCTGGAACAGATGGATGGCGAGGTCTGCGGCACCTTAAAAGCAGGTTTTTCCATCAACTATTCCCTCTACACTCTTCCAGACCTGCTGGCCTCCTATCATCAGAAGTATCCGAAAGTAAAGCTGCAACTTTCTACAGGGCAGAGCCGTCACCTATACAAACAGCTGCTCGACGGAACGGTCGATATCGCCGTATTGCGAGGAGAATTTATCTGGGACGGAGTGCAGATTCTGCTTTCTCAGGAATCACTATGTGTTATCTGTAATAAAGAATACAAAGATGTGCCTCTTTCGGAATATATGTATATCGGGCGGGATACCGACAACGCACAAACGGCGATGATCAATCGCTGGCTGTTTGAACATAATATAAATATACATAAATCCAGTATCCGCATGGATTCGATTACTTCCTGTGTTGAGATGGTGAAGAGAGGGCTGGGCTGGGGCATCGTGCCAAGCATCTGCCTGAAAAATTTTCACGGGATCGCACTTCCCTGCAGTTTCGCAAACGGGGAACCGCTGCTCAGAAAAACCTATATTCTCTGTCGCCCGGAAGTCGCGGAGCTTCCGCAGATCCGAAGCTTTATCACGGAAGCACGAAAGATGCGTATGTAATCTGAAAGCATAACATAAGACGGTGCAGAAACAATCTGCACCGTCTTATGCTTATGCCGTCGTACGAAGTCCGAATACCGGTTTTAGGCGGCATACCAGCCTTCATCCAAGAACAATTGTAAAAGATATTTTTGGTATAACATCCATAAATATCTTTTAGAAATCTATTGTGATTGAGGCACTATTCTTCTAACATCAAATGCCTCTTGTTCGTTAGTATCTACATGATTCATAATCGGTTTCCTCGTGTCCATAATTACTCATTTTCATAGCGGTCACGAATATCGTTAAGCCACTCGCCCTTGTATTTAAAGTAACGTGGCCCAGCAACACCCCACTTGGCATGTGAGAGTTCGGTCGCCAATGCAGACAGTGACCACTTCTTTCCTTCATAGGAGACCTGCTTATCATCAACTACAATACAGACTTCGCCATCAAATTCTGATGCAGCATTCGAAAAGACGACCTCTTCACCAGGCTCGATATGACACATTGAAAATCTGAACGGAGCCTTGATCTCTTTATGTTCTTCTTCAATTTCCTCTGCTTGATCTTCCGCCTGTTGTTCTTCTGCTGTCATGGCCTTCTTCACCAGCTTATCTGTCCGACCGTTTATCTCAGCTATTGCTTCCAGAATGCTGTAGGCGTCCTCAGGTGGCATCGCATAGAATTCCCGTTTCCGGACCTTTCCGTCAAAGGTCTCTATGGAACGAAGGCTTGGATTAAGCTTATCTATGATGGCATGTATCTTCGTATCAGAAAGACGTGAGTCAACCTCATAGGTTGCATAAACACGAAATGCAAAAGGTATACATTCACTTCGATTTAATTGCTGTAATCGTTTCTCAACATTATCTGCATATCCAATCTTCACAAATTCCTTAAATGACGGATTTGTAAGAATGTAAATATATCCGACTGTATCACTCATGTTGTATCACCTCAATTGGCTATATATCAAAAAGGGAACACAGAGCCTATGCCTGGATTCCCTCTGATGTATCCCTTCAATAGATACTTTGAATATATCATTTTTTGATCGATTTTTCTACGTTTCAAAAGTGTTCACTTTCGTTAGTAGACAATCCTTCCGTTCTAACCATTGATTGACCATACACTCGCAGGGAGTTGAGTTGCCGGTTTTCACCGTCTCGACCTGATATAAGGTCATCGTTTTATCTGTATCACATATGCCCTATCCGCCATTCTGTTTGAACGTAAGCGCTCAGTGTCAGTGTGGCTAGTTTAACACTTTTGAAAGTGCCATAATCGTGGAAAACGAGTATTTTAGTCTCAGTCTTCCCGCTGGCATTCACAGTAGTGGATCATTTCAC
>CABTMH010000210.1 GCA_902485915.1 uncultured Oribacterium sp.
AGTGAGCGCAGGATGGATATGCTCTATGACTGGTTCGGAAAGGACTTCCAGATCGTCGAGCAGTACGAGGACGGGATGATGGATGTACGTCTCCGCTGTAATCAGGAGGCGATGGAGTATTGGGCGCTCCAGTATGGCAAGTACGTGACGGTGCTCGAGCCGGCGGAGCTTCGCGAGCAGCTGCGGATGGACATCGCGGAGATGGCCGCGCGATACATGAGAAGCACCGATGATAAGTGAGCGGACAGAGACATTGGCATAAGAATAAGAGGATATGACATGAAAATAAATGAATTTACGAGAACTGGAACGACATCTGAGGAGATCTCCGAGCGGGAGCAGCGGCATCGCATCCTCGCGCGGGAGGTGGCCGAGGAGAGCATCGTCCTCCTGAAAAACGACGGGGTGCTGCCGCTTCCGACCGGGATACCGGTGGCGCTGTTCGGTGCAGGTGCGGGGCTCACGATCAAGGGTGGAACCGGCTCCGGTGATGTGAATGTGCGGCACAGTGTATCGATCTATGACGGCTTCACGCTCGCACGTGTGCGGGTGACGAGCAAGGGCTGGATCGAGGATTATGAGGAGCGCTATGAGCTCGCGCGACAGGCGTGGAAGAAGCAGATCCTCGACGAGTGCGGTGGCACCACGGACGGGCAGCTTTTCTTCGATACCTATACGAGCCACGCCTTCGAGATGCCGGAGGGGCGTCCGATCGAGGACACGGATGTGCAGGATGCGAAAACGGCGGTCTACGTGATTTCCCGCGTGGCCGGCGAGGGCAGCGACCGTCACCTCGCGAAGGGCGACTACTACCTCACGGATCATGAGCTCGAGGATCTCCGCGTGCTTGCGACCCTGGTCGAGAAGATCGTCATCGTGATCAATGCCGGTGCGCCGATCGATCTCACGGTGCTCGAGGCGATGCCGGAAGTGAAGGCGATCCTCTTCATGGGGCAGGCCGGTGAGGAGGGTGGCAACGCCTGTGCGCGCATCCTGCTCGGATTCGTGAATCCGTCGGCGAAGCTGACCGCGACCTGGGCGAAGCGCTACATGGATTACCCGGGCGCGATGGATTTCAGCGATGTCCGCGCGCAGCTCGCCGAGGGCAATGCTGGCGACGGAGCTGCAGTGGCCACGACCGGGCATGCTGCATCCGCAGACAGCGCTTCGCAGGGCCCGAAGGCGGCGGAGACCATCGACCGGGACGCCCTGCTTGCACGTTCACGCTATGAAGAGGGCATCTATGTCGGTTACCGCTACTTCGATTCCTTCGGGGTGGCTCCGCGCTATCACTTCGGGCATGGTCTGAGCTACACCTCGTTTGGCATCTCGGCGGAGGCACCGCGGGCCGCAGCGGATGGACTGTACATCCCGGTGACCGTCGAGAATATCGGGAACCCGTACGCCGGAAAGGAAGTCGTGCAGGTCTATGTGGCCTGCCCGCAGCCGGCCGCGATTTCCGGTGCCGATGGCGTGAAGGCAGCGGCATCTGCTGAGAAGGCGGAGACATTGGCAGAAGCTGCGGTGGAAGGTGACAGAGATGCGGAGGCGTCGGCACAGGGCGCGATGGTCGAGGCGAAGGAGTTCAAGCGCCTCGTGGCGTTCCGGAAAACGCGGCTCCTTGCACCGGGCGAGCAGGAGTCAATGACCCTCCATGTGGACGGGCGCGCGCTCGCGAGCTTCCGCACGGACTACGATGCGGCGCATGGCGCGTGGGTGATCGAGGCCGGTCGCTATGCGATCTTCGTCGGCAGCAGCTCGGAGGAGAGCCGGCTGCAGCTTGCGGGCGTGGTCGAGGTCGCGGAGGAGAAGGTGCTGGAGATCGTGCCGCATATCTGTCCAGTGAAGGACGCGGACTTCCATGAGTGCGCGGCGCCGGTGGAGAGCCTCCGTCGGAAGACACAGGCCTGGAGCGATACCTGGGCGACGATGAAGCAGGCGGCGCGGCAGGGGAAGCGGATCGCGGGACTCTGCGGGAAGCTGGGCTGGACACAGGCGCTCGGGGAGACCGTGTGGGCGCCGGGCGAGGAGCCGGTGTTCCGGAATGCGCAGGATGATATCGACCGGATGGCGCATGCGATCGCCAGCGCGCTCGAGGTGAAGGACCTGATCCCGCTTCTGATGGGCGAGTTTGACATGCATGCGTCGGCGCTCGGCGCTGCGGGTCAGCGGGTACCGGGAACGGCGGGCGAGACCAGTCGCTCCCTGGAGGAGCTGCTCCATGTGCCGGGGATTTCGATGGCGGATGGGCCGGCAGGCCTGCGCCTGACCCGCTCGTATCTCGTGGAGCGCGCAACGGGCGAGGCGCTCAGCGTCAGCATCGATGCGAACCTCGAGAACGGCTTCTTCGCGTCGGAACCGTCCGAGCCGGAGAAGTATGAGCGCTGGTACCAGTTCACGACGGCATGGCCGGTGGGCACGAACCTCGCGCAGACCTGGAACGAGGAGCTGCTCGGGGCGGTGGGCCGCGCGACGGGCATCGAGATGCAGGAGTTCCATGTCGCCTGGTGGCTCGCACCGGGCATGAACATCCACCGGAATCCGCTGAATGGACGTAACTTCGAGTACTATTCGGAGGACCCGCTGCTCACCGGAAAGATGGCAGCGGCGATCACGAAGGGTGTGCAGGCACTTCCGGGTGTCGGCACGACGGTGAAGCACTACGCCTGCAATAATCAGGAGAACAACCGCATGGGCGTCGATGTCATCGTGTCCGAGCGGGCACTGCGTGAGATCTACCTGCGCGGCTTCGAGATCGCGATCAAGGAGAGCCAGCCGATGTGCATCATGACGAGCTACAACGAGATCAACGGGGTGCACAGTGCGAACAATGCGGACATCTGCACGGAGACCGCGCGGCGGGAGTGGCACTTCCAGGGCGTGATCATGACTGACTGGGCGACAACATTGGCCTACGGTGGAGCGGATGCAGCCGGCTGTGTGGCGGCGGGCAATGACCTCATCATGCCAGGTGCGCCATCTGATCTCGAGAATATCGAGCAGGCGTATGCTGAGGGGCGGCTCAGCGAGGCGGACATCCGGAGCTGTGCGGAGCGCGTACTGAACATCGTGCTCCGAACGAACGGATATGAGGACGCGACGAGTTACTACGCACGCTTCAAGTGATAAATTCGTCTCCTAATAATATGTTGAGGTGTAGACCATGCCAAAACCGAAATGGAACCTGAATACCATTTACATATCCGAGCGGCTGCAGGAGAGCCTGCGGCCGATTTCCCGCTGTGCTATGACCACGATGATCGCGCCTATGGGCTACGGAAAGACCACGGCGGTGAACTGGTATCTCAGTGAACGAGCCCGGTCGGAAACAGTACATATCATCCGTATCAGCGTATACTCAGACAACCTTGCGATTTTCTGGAAAAGCGTACAGGAGGCGTTTGCCCACGCAGGCTTCCCGTTTCTGCGGGATTACCCCTGCCCTGCAGACGAAGCAGGCGGCGGACTGCTGGTAGACGATCTGTGTCATGCGCTGGCAGGCAAAGGCTCCTGTTATATCTTCATCGACGATTTTCACCTGTTGACGGACAGGCGCGCCTCGCTGTTTCTATGTATGCTCGCAAACAGGCTGCCCCTCAATGTGCATTTGATCGTCGCCAGCCGCGATCGTTTCCTGCCTGCTGCACAGGCGGTGCGTCTGGGATCGCGTGTGTATCAGATCGGCACGGAGCAGCTGCGCCTGAACCATACGGAGCTAGCCATCTATGCCCATCGCTGCGGCACAGAGCTTTCCGATGCGCAGATCGAAAGCCTCCTCTATTCCAGCGAGGGCTGGTTCTCCGCCGTATATCTGAATCTTCGGACGCTCTCTGAGCACGGCGTGCTGCCCAGTCGCGATTCTGACATCTACGCCACCTTTACCGCCGCCATGATCGATCCGCTGGCGGAAAAGCAGCGGGAGTTTCTCGCGGTCATGGGACTGGCGGATGAATTTACCGTTGAAATGGCGCAGCAGATCACAGGCGATGCGGAGGCGGGGGAGATTCTCTCTATGCTGACCGAGCAGAATGCCTTTGTCACGCGACTGCCGGATGGCGCGACCTATCGTTTCCACCACATGATGAAGGAGTGCGCTGAACGTTGCTTCCTGGCGATGAATGCGGATACACAGCGGCTCTATTGGGAGCGCTTCGGACGGTGGTATGAAGCGCATCGGCAGCATCTCCATGCCATCGCCGCGTACAGGAAAAGCGAGGATTACGATGCGCTGCTGCGGGTTATTCGCAGCGATGCGGGCATCCTTCTTGCGTCGCTGAAGCCGGAGGATGTGCTGAAAGCGATCGACAGTTGCCCTGTCGAAACGATGAAAGCCAACCCCTTTGCGATTCTGGTGCTGATGCGCCGCATGTTTACATGGCGGCAGATCCCGAAAATGCTGGAACTGAAAGCACTGCTGCTGACGGCCATCGAGGAGCACCCGGAGCTTTCCGAAGAAGAGCGCGGCAACCTGCTGGGAGAGTGTGACCTCATCTTGAGCTTTCTCTGCTACAACGACATCAGCGCCATGAGTCGCCTGCACCGCAGCGCCAGCGTGCAGATGTCCCGCCCTGCCATCAGCATCCAGAATAGCGGTGGCTGGACCTTCGGCTCGCCGTCCGTGCTGATGATGTTCTACCGTGCACCGGGAGAACTGGAAAGCGAGCTTGCCGAGA
>CABTMH010000211.1 GCA_902485915.1 uncultured Oribacterium sp.
ACCGTCGCGTCACCCGCCGCGAGTACGAACGCCTCATCGACTACGCCCTCGAAAAGGGCGTCACGAACGCCTTCATCCAGGAAGGCAGCGTCGCAAAGGAAAGCTTCGTTCCACAGTGGGATGCAGAGGGTGTTTGAACTTTAGTACATAATCCCCATAGGGAAACTAGGAAATCTTGTTGCGGAAGAGAATCCGCTGGGCTATAATCGAAGCTGCTGATGTCCGGTGCCGTGCAGACGGCGGACCTCGGCGGCTTTTTTATATACTCCCGCACGCGCTGTGGAGGCGACACAGCCGTACGGTGATCATGTTCTACATGAATAGAATGCACGCCCCGCACCCCGGGGCTCTTATGGAGGAATGAATATGGCAGATTTACTGAATGTCAAGAATCTTCAGGTGAAGGTCGAGGAGAAGGAGATTCTCCACGGCGTCGATCTGACAGTGAATAGAGGTGAGACCCATGTCCTGATGGGACCGAACGGTGCCGGTAAGTCCACCCTCGGAAACGCACTGATGGGTAACCCGCAGTACCAGATCATCGGCGGACAGATCCTGTTCAACGGTCAGGACATCACGACAGAGCCGACCGATCAGAGAGCGAAGCTCGGTATGTTCCTGTCCTTCCAGAACCCGCTCGAGGTGCCGGGCATCACCCTCGGTAACTTCATCCGATCGGCGCTGCAGCAGAGAACCGGCAAGCACATCCGCCTCTGGGACTTCAAGAAGGAGATGAAGAAGGCGATGGAGGTCCTCGATATGGACCCGAGCTATGCCGATCGTGATCTTAATGTCGGCTTCTCCGGCGGTGAGAAGAAGAAGGCAGAGATCCTGCAGCTCCTCATGCTGAAGCCGTCCCTCGCCATCCTCGATGAGACCGATTCCGGCCTCGACGTCGATGCCGTTCGTACCGTAAGTAAGGGTGTCGAGGAGTACCAGAAGTCCATGGACGGTGCCCTCATCATCATCACCCACTCCACGAGAATCCTCGAGTCCCTGAAGGTCGATCGGACCCACGTCCTCGTCAGCGGTCAGATGAAGGCCGAGGGCGATGCATCGATGGTCGACCGCATCAACGAGAACGGCTTCGTGGATTTCCTGAACAAGTAAGCGTGGAGGACAGCATCTATGGCAAATAAGGAAAAGGCAGAGGTTCAGGACATCAACCGCTCCATGTATGATTTCCGTTACGAAGAGAAGGATACGGATTTCTATAAGATCCAGGAGGGGCTTACGAAGGATATCGTCCTCGAGATCTCTGAGAAGAAGGGAGACCCGGAGTGGATGCGGGACTTCCGTTTAAAATCACTCGAAATTTATAATCAGAAGCAGGTTCCACAGTGGGGCCCGAGCATCGACGGCCTCGATATGAACAACATCGTGACCTACGTAAAGCCGAAGACGAAGATGACTGCGGACTGGGAAGAGGTTCCGGAGGACATCAAGAACACCTTCGAGAAGCTCGGCATCCCGCAGGCAGAGCGTGAGTCGCTCGCCGGCGTCGGCGCACAGTACGACTCCGAGCTCGTCTACCATAACCTCCAGAAGGAGGTCGAGGAGCAGGGCGTCGTGTATACCGACATCGAGTCGGCGCTGCATGGTCCGTATGCAGACATGATCCGGGATCACTTCATGCACCTCGTACCGCCGACGGATCATAAGTTCGCGGCACTCCATGGCGCGGTCTGGTCCGGCGGCTCCTTCGTCTATATCCCGAAGGGCGTCTCCGTCGAGATCCCGCTGCAGTCCTACTTCCGTCTGAACGCCCCGGGCGCCGGACAGTTCGAGCATACCCTGATCATCGTCGATGAGGGGGCACAGCTCCACTTCATCGAGGGCTGCTCTGCACCGAAGTACAACATCGCGAACCTGCATGCCGGCTGCGTCGAGCTCTATGTCGGCAGAAACGCGAAGCTTCGCTACTCGACCATCGAGAACTGGTCGAAGAACATGTATAACCTGAACACGAAGCGTGCCATCGTCGAAGAGGGCGGTACGATGGAGTGGGTATCCGGATCCTTCGGCTCCCATGTTTCCTACCTCTATCCGATGACCATCCTGAAGGGCGACAACTCCCGCATGGAGTTCACCGGCGTTACCTTCGCCGGAAAGGGCCAGAACCTCGATACCGGTGCGAAGGTCGTACATAACGGTGCGAACACCAGCTCCTACATCAACACCCGTTCCATCAGTAAGGATGGCGGTATCAGCACCTATCGTTCCTCTGTCGTCATCAACAACAAGGCGAAGCATGCGAAGGCGGCGGTTTCCTGCCAATCCCTGATGCTCGACGATATCTCCCGCTCCGACACCATCCCGGCGATGGATGTCCGCACACAGGATGCCGACGTCGGACACGAGGCGAAGATCGGACGTATCTCCGATGATGCCGTATTCTATCTGATGTCCCGTGGTCTCTCCGAGGAGGACGCACGTGCACTGATCGTTTCCGGTTTCGCAGACAGTGTTTCGAAGGAGCTCCCGCTCGAGTACGCCGTAGAGATGAACAACCTCATCCGTCTCGAGATGAAGGGCGCGATCGGTTAAGGAGGGCAGAGATGAAGGAAAATCAGCTTTTAGTAAATGTTCTGCCGTCACCGACCTATAACTGGCTCCGGATGAACGATGCAGATGTGAAGGTACCGGGCAATGCTGTCGAAGGTAATCCGATGGTGACCCACACAGCTGATGTGACCGCGACGGTGTCCGATTATACAGAAATTCAGGACATCGCCGGTGGCATGGGCTATGACTTCGATAATTATATGAAGCATTCGGATGCAGATGTTCTGAAGCTTCAGATCGGCCGTCAGCAGAAGGCTGCACAGCCGGTGCATATTGAGTTCGATTACGAAAAGGACTGTGCAGACGTAAATGCCGTCTACATTGACGCAGACGAAGGTAGCGATATCATCGTCGTGATGGATTTCCGCTCCGCAGCAGAGGCCGCCGGTTTCGCGGCCGTACAGACGAAGATTCATGTGGCGAAGGACGCCCGTGTACTGCTCGTGCAGATCCAGCGTCTCGGTCAGGGCTTCCGCTTCCTGAACGACGTGGCTGCGAAGACAGAGGAGAGCGCCGGCTTCGAGCAGATCGAGCTCATCCTCGGTGGCGCAGACACCTATCAGGGCTCCCGTACTGACCTCGTCGGTGCGCACAGTACCCTGAAGACCGATATCGGCTATCTCCTGAAGCATCAGGAGCATCTCGATATGAACTACATCGCGAACCACATCGGCCGGAAGACCGAGTGCGCGATCGACGTGAAGGGCGTGCTCCGCGATGAGGCACATAAGCTCTTCCGTGGTACGATCGACCTCCGGAGAGGCGCGAAGGGTGCCCTCGGAAACGAGCTCGAGGATGTGCTGCTGATGGATGATGATGTCATCAACCAGACCATCCCGGTCATCCTCTGTGATGAGGAGGACGTCGAGGGTAACCATGGTGCGACCATCGGCCGCATCGATGAGGCACTGCTGTTCTACCTCGAGTCGAGAGGGATGAGCCAGGCCGAGGTCTACGAGATGATGGCCGGTGCCCGCATCGATTCGGTGATCCATAAGATTCCGGATGCCGCGACACGTGACCGTGTATTCGAGGAGCTCAAGGGCCATAAGGAGGAGAGATATGATGACTGACATCACAAGAGAAGAACGCCAGCGTGAGGATCAGGAAATCCTTCACCAGTTCCCGATCCTCGACGGCAGCTTCACCTACCTCGATAACGGGGCGACGACCCAGAAGCCGCAGTGTGTCCTCGATGCAATGATGCACTACTATACGAAGGAAAATGCAAACCCGATGCGTGGGCTCTATGACCTTTCCATCAAGGCCACAGAAGCCTATGAGGATGCGCGTGAAACCGTCCGCGCCTTCATCAACGCACGCTCCCACGAGGAGATCGTCTTCACGCGGAACGCCACCGAAAGTCTGAATCTTGTGGCGTATACCTACGGACGTGCGTTTATAAAGGAGGGTGACGAGATCGTCATCACCATCATGGAGCACCACAGCAACATGCTTCCATGGCAGCAGCTCTGTAAGGAAAAGGGCGCGAAGCTCACCTACATCCTGCCGGAAGCAGATGGCACGATCACGGAGGAGATGTTCCGCTCCTACATGAACCCGAACGTCCGGCTCGTGGCGATGACCCATGTATCGAACGTGCTCGGCGTGAAGAACGATATCCGGACCTTCGCCCGCATCGCCCACGAGAACGGTGCCGTCTTCGTATGCGACGGCGCACAGTCTGTACCGCATATGAAGGTCGATGTACAGGAGCTCGACTGCGATTTCCTGTCCTTCTCCGGCCATAAGGTTTACGGACCGATGGGCATCGGCGTGCTCTATGGAAAGCGCGATCTCCTCGATCAGATGCCACCGTTCCTGTTCGGCGGCGAGATGATCGAGTATGTCACCACCGAGGGCGCAACCTGGAACGAGCTGCCACATAAGTTCGAGGCAGGTACGGTCAATGATGGCGGTGCGGTCGGACTGGCAGCCGCCCTCCGCTTCGTGTCTTCGATCGGCTTCGACCGCATCGAGGAGCGGGAGCTGCATCTCACGAAGCTGATGATGGCAGAGATGCAGAAGCTGCCATATGTGCACATCCTCGGATCCACCGACCCGGAGAAGCACCACGGCATCGTCACCTTCACCGTCGACGGCGTTCACCCGCACGACATCGCGGCGATCTTCGACTCGCATAAGGTCGACATCCGTGCCGGACACCACTGCGCACAGCCGCTCATGAAGTTCTGCCATACCCCGAGCACGGTACGTGCAAGCATGGGACTCTACAACACCGAGGAGGATGTACAGCATTTCCTCGATGCTCTGAAGAAGCTGAGAGAGGAGATGGGATACTGATGGCGATTACATTTTACAACGAGGTCCTGACGGACCATAACATCCATCCGGCGCATAAGTATAAGATGGAGGACGCGACCTACTCCCTCGAGGGAGTCAACCCGAGCTGCGGCGATGACGTCGTACTCTATATCAAGGTCGACGCAGACAACGTGATCGAGGACGCCTCCTTCGACGGAGATGGCTGTGCGATCTCTCAGGCCAGCGCCGATATGATGTGCGACCTCATCATCGGCAAGCCGAAGGACGAGGCACTCCGCCTCTCGGAGATCTTCCTCCGCATGATCAAGGGTAAGATCACCGACGAAGAGAAGGAGGAGCTCGAGGAGGCAGGCATCCTCGAAGACATCTCACACATGCCGGCCCGCGTCAAGTGCGCAGTGCTCGGATGGCACACCATGGACCAGATCTTCCAGGACGCCGACGCAGGCAAAATCGACCAGTACGACGGAAAGTTCGAAAAGTGATTCGGATGTTTCCAGATCAGGGACCCCGGAGAACCGACCCCAGAAGGCATACAACTGCACTTCTGAGCTCGATCCTCCGGGGTTTTCGACATATACAGGGTTAAAGTTAAGGCAGGGAGCCGGAGGACGCGCTCGGAAAACCCTAAGGAAATTGTAAAGTCTGAGCATTGTAAACGCCGGAGCGCTTCGTTATAATGAGGATGTTTATTAAAAGGGAATTTTTGCATTTTTCGGAAGACGGAACAGACATACATGAAGAATTACAGCCGATTTAACGTAGATAAAACCTTATATGAGATGGACAACACGAAGGTGAAGCTCGGGCACAGCATCGCACATGTCATCCAGATGACGCTGCTGATCCTGGTGCTCTGCCTCTGCCTCCTGGGCGCCGCGATGGGCTTCGGTATGTTCCGGGGCATCCTCGATTCCGCGCCGGACATCGATACGATCCATATCGGTCCGACCGCCTATGCATCGAAGGTACTGGACACCGATGGAAACATCACTGCGACACTGGTGACGGCGGGCTCGAACCGTGAACGCGTGAGCTACGAGCAGCTCCCGAAGGACCTCATCAACGCCTTCGTCGCCATCGAGGATGAGCGCTTCTGGCAGCATAACGGCATCGACCTGAAGTCGATCCTCCGTGCCGTTCGCGGCGTGGTATCGGATGATGACTCTGCCGGCGGCGGCTCGACGATCACGCAGCAGCTGATTAAGAACAACGTCTTCGGCGGTGGCCTGCATGAAGGAAAGTTCCAGCGCTATGTCCGGAAGTTTCAGGAGCAGTATCTGGCCCTCGAAATCGAGAACCAGCCGGGACTCAGTAAGGAAGAAATCAAGAAGAGCATCCTCACCGAGTATCTGAACACCATCAACCTCGGCTCGAACACCCTCGGCGTCAAGGTGGCAGCGAGACGCTACTTTAATAAAGAAGTAAGCGATCTGACACTCTCCGAGTGTACGGTCATCGCGTCGATCACGAAGAACCCGAGCGGGCTGAACCCGATCACCCATCCGGAGCGGAACGCAGAGCGCCGTGCGCAGGTGCTGAAGAACATGCTCGAGCAGGGCTATATCGATGAGGCACAGTATACGGAAGCCCTGGCAGACGACGTGTACGCGCGCATCCAGGATGTTAATGTACAGAAAACAGCAGAGAATGAACCGTACTCCTACTTCGTGGATGAGCTGACGGCACAGGTGATCCAGGAGCTGCAGGATCGCCTCGGCTATACGAAGGATAAGGCGACCGACCTGCTCTACTCAGGTGGTCTCACGATCTACTCTACACAGGATCCGAGCCTCCAGACCATCGTTGATGAGGAGGTCAATAATCCCGACAACTACGACACGGCGAAGTATTCCGTGACCTGGCGGTATACGCTGAAGCACGATGATGGCTCGATCGTGAACTACTCCGAGAAGGACCTCATCCGCTGGATGAAGGAGGTGAAGGGCGTCAACTTTAACGGCCTCTTCAGCTCGGAGGACTCGGCGAAATCCTATGTCGAGCAGTATAAAGCGGAGCTCGTCCGTGACAGCGATAACGAGCTGGGCGAGCAGTTCTTCACGACCCTGGAACCGCAGGTTTCCTTCGTGCTCATGGATCCGCACACCGGGCAGGTCCGGGCCATCAGCGGCGGCCGTGGCGAGAAGCGCTATTCGCTGTCTCTGAACCGTGCGACCGGGACCCTCCGGCAGCCGGGATCGACCTTCAAGCTGATTACGTCCTTCGCACCAGCCATCGACCTCTATGGGGCAACATTGGCCACACCTTTCTATGATACAGCATATACGCTCGGCAATAAGACCTTCAAGAACTGGTACAGCTCTGGCTTCCTCGGCTATCAGACGATCCGCGATGGTATCATCTACTCACTGAATATCATCGCCGTACGGTGTCTCATGGAACGGCTGAATCCGCACGCGGGACGGCTGTATGCAGAGAACCTCGGCATCACGAGCCTGCAGGACAGCGATGAGAACCCGGCGCTTGCACTCGGCGGTATCACGAATGGTGTGACGAATCTTGAACTTACGCAGGCCTTCGCGACGATCGCAAACGGCGGTCAGTTTAACAAGGCGAAGTTCTTCACGAAGATCCTCGATCAGGAGGGCAATGTGCTCATCGATACGACCGAGGATCAGCCGCGGCAGGCGATGAAGGCCACGACGGCGTTCCTGCTGACCGATGCGATGAAGCAGTCCATGCTGCCGAACCGTGCGTATGCGGGATCCCTGAATGTAAACTCCACGTCGACACGTGCGCACTTCGACGGTATGAGCCTTGCCGGCAAGTCCGGTACGACGACGAAGGATGTCGATATCTGGTTCGTCGGATACTCTCCATATTATGTGGGTGGTATCTGGGGTGGCTGTGATGAAAACCAGCCACTCATCGATAAGGCGAGCGGAGAGTATAACGGCGGCGCCGGTTTCCATAAGGATATCTGGCGGAAGATCATGAGCCGTGTGCATGAGGGACTGCCGGATATCGGCTTTACAGAGCCGGATGGCATCGTGCAGGCACAGGTCTGCCGCAAGTCCGGCAAGCTTCCAACGAGCGGATGCTATGCGGATTACCGTGGCAGCGCGGTCATCACGGAGTATTTCGCAGAGGGCACGGTGCCGACCACGAACTGTGACCGGCATACGAGCTGGGGCTCCATCATCATCCCGGAGGATGAGAAGGAGCTCGCGTATACGGATGATGGCGGCTTCGTCTTCCCGGAGCCGACGGAAGAGGAGACAGAGGAATCCTCAGACGATGAGGTGATCGGTGAGGGACCATCGGATACCACAGGCCTGGGTGGCTCCAGTGGTGGCGGACCGGGTGAGGGACTGCCGTCGCGGGATATCAAGGCACCGGTCGTCGAGGGATAGATAGCGGTACGTACATGCAACTGAAACGGTATGGATGCCTCTCCGGCTACATGTCTGATCAGTACACGAGCGAACAGTAACCATCGAACAGAAGACAGAAAATGAAATATATAAAAACCTATGCGACCGGCGAGTATGAGGAGAAGAAGTCCCGCTTTATCGGTGAGGTCTTCCCGATCCAGTCGGTCGACGAAGCAGAAGCCCTGATTCAGCAGGTGCGCAAAAAATACTATGATGCACGCCATCACTGCTATGCCTATGTGCTCGGTGATCAGTATGAGATCGTGAAGCAGTCCGATGATGGAGAGCCATCCCAGACGGCGGGCATGCCGATCCTGAATGTGCTGAAGGGGCAGGAGATTCACGATGCGCTCATCGTCGTCACCCGCTACTTCGGCGGTACGCTCCTCGGTACCGGCGGTCTCGTCCGCAGCTATACGAATGGCGCGAAGGCGGCGCTCGATGCAGCCGTGATCCTGACCGCGGTCGAGGGCTATGCCGTACAGGCGGAGATCCCGTATACGCTGGTCGGAAAGATCAAGTACATCGCGGAGAGCGCCGGGATCACGGAGGCGCGTGCCGACTATGGTGCGGCGGTCTCGATGACCTGGCATGTGCCGGCAGAGCAGCTGTCCGGATTTCAAAATCAGATACAGGAGCTGTCCGGCGGGGCCATAGTACTTGCAATCGATAAGCACCGGTGGTATAATTCGTAAGATTTTTTTGTAAGCATTTACATAAGATATAGTAGAAATAAGGTGTCAAGATGAATCAGAAGAGAGAAGATATTCGTAACGTCGCCATCATCGCCCACGTCGATCATGGTAAAACCACACTGGTCGATGAGCTGTTAAAGCAGTCCGGTGTATTTCGTGATAATCAGGAGATGGGCGTCCGTGTCATGGACTCGAACCCGCTCGAGCGTGAGAGAGGTATCACTATTCTCTCGAAGAACACAGCCGTTCACTATAAGAACACGAAGATCAACATCGTCGATACCCCGGGCCACGCTGATTTCGGTGGTGAGGTAGAGCGTATCCTGAAGATGGTAAATGGTGCGATCCTCCTGGTTGATGCCTTCGAGGGACCGATGCCACAGACCCGTTTCGTACTGCAGAAGGCCCTGGATCTTCGTCTTCCGGTTATGGTCGTTATCAATAAGATCGATAAGCCGCAGGCACGTCCGGCGGAGGTCGAGGACGAGGTTCTCGAGCTGATGATGGATCTCAATGCTTCTGACGAGCAGCTCGACTGCCCGTTCCTGTATGCATCCTCGAAGGAGGGCTTCGCGAAGAGAAGCCTCGAGGATGATTCCACTACGATGGAGCCGCTGTTCCAGACCATCCTCGATTATATCCCGGCACCGGAGGGCGATCCGGATGCGGATACCCAGATGCTGGTTTCGACCATCGATTACAACGAGTTCGTCGGCCGTATCGGTGTCGGTAAGATCGATAACGGTACGCTGAAGCTGAATCAGGAGGCCTATGTCGTAAACCACCACGATCCGAGTAAGCGTACACGTGTACGTATCACGAAGCTCTACACCTTCGACGGTCTCGCAAGAGTCGACGTCAACGAGGCCCACTGCGGTGAGATCGTCGCGGTCTCCGGTATCGAGGATCTCCATGTAGGTGATACGATCGTCACCGGCGAGGCAGCCGCGATTCCGTTCCAGAAGATTTCCGAGCCGACGATCTCGATGGATTTCATCGTAAACAACTCCCCGCTCGCGGGTCAGGAGGGTAAGTTCGTCACTTCCCGTCATATCCGTGATCGTCTGATGCGTGAGCTGCAGACCGATGTATCCCTTCGTGTAGAGGATACCGATTCTGCTGATACCTTCAAGGTTTCCGGCCGTGGTGAGCTCCACCTCTCCGTACTCATCGAGATGATGCGTCGTGAGGGCTTCGAGTTCGCTGTATCGAAGGCAGAGGTTATCTACAAGACCGAGAACGGTAAGAAGATGGAGCCGATGGAGATCGCGTATGTCGATGTCCCGGATGAGTTCAGTGGTAATGTCATCCAGAAGCTGACCCAGCGTAAGGGCGTACTGAACGGTATGAGCCCGCTCGCATCCGGCTATACCAGACTCGAGTTCGAGATTCCGTCGAGAGGTCTCATCGGATACCGTGGTGAGTTCATGACCGATACGAAGGGGAACGGTATCCTGAACACCGAGTTCGACGGCTACGGCGAGTATAAGGGTGATATGAACTATCGTCATAACGGCGCGCTCATCGCCTTCGAGTCCGGCGAGGCGGTCACCTATGGTCTCTTCCAGGCACAGGCGAGAGGAACCCTCTTCATCGGACCTGGCGAGAAGGTTTACGGCGGCATGGTCATCGGCCAGTCTCCGAAGTCCGAGGATATCGAGGTCAATGTCTGCAAGACGAAGCATCTGACCAACACCCGTACATCCTCTTCCGATGAAGCACTGAAGCTCGTTCCGAAGAAGATCATGTCCCTCGAGCAGTGCATCGACTACATCGATACCGATGAGCTCCTCGAGGTTACCCCGGAGAGCCTTCGTATCCGTAAGAAGATCCTCGATCCGGTCCTTCGTAAGAGAGCCGGGTTCGCACGTAAGCAGGGATAATCCACCATCTATGATGGCGGATGCCACCCCGGCGAGGGACTGATTTTCACAGCCCCTGCGAGAGGGTATGATGCAGCGAAGGAAACATTGGCCCAGGGCCGATGAACAGATACTAAAGTGTAAGAGAAACCAAAGCAACGACGGAGGTAGTTATGGCACTTTTCAGAGGCGCAGGAGTCGCGCTGGTGACTCCATTTCATGCAGATGGTTCTGTGGATTATGATAAGCTGGCAGAGCTCGTAGAGGAGCAGATCGCGGGTGGCACCGATGCCATCATCGCGTGTGGCACGACCGGCGAGGCAGCCACCATGTCCGAGGAGGAGCACATGGATGTGATCCGCTTCATCATCAAGGCGGTGCATCATCGTATTCCGGTCATCGCCGGAACCGGCAGCAACTGTACTGCGACGGCGATCGATCTGTCGAAGCAGTCAGAGGAAGCGGGCGCCGACGGTGTCCTTCTGGTGACCCCGTACTATAATAAGGCGACCCAGGGTGGTCTCATCCAGCATTACGAGGCTGTGGCCGGCGCGATCAGCCTCCCATGCATCCTGTACAACGTTCCATCCAGAACCGGCGTGACCATCCAGCCGGAGACGATGGCCTACCTCTATCAGCATGTCGAGAACATCGTCGGTGTGAAGGACGCAACCGGCAACATCTCGATGATTACGAAGCTGATGTCACTGGTGGACGAGGAATTCCTTCTCTTCTCCGGTGATGATGATCAGATCGTTCCGCTCCTCAGCGTGGGCGCATCTGGTGTTATTTCCGTACTTTCGAACGTGGCACCACGCGAGACGCATGAGATCTGCCAGAAGTGGTTTGACGGCGACGTCAAGGGCGCACGTGAGGCACAGTTTAAGGCATACCCGCTGATTAAGGCACTTTTCGCCGAGGTCAATCCGATCCCGGTGAAGGCGGCCCTGAATCTGATGGGTAAGAATGTCGGCTCCTTACGTCTCCCATTGACGGAGGCGACCGACAGCACTAAGGCACTCCTCAAGGATGAGATGACGAAGTACGGTATCCTGTAAGTGACTTCCTCGGCAGTGACCTTCGGTGAAGGCCACTGCCTTTTTATAGTTCAGGCTGGGGAATCGGAGGGATGGTGACGGAGGCACGGTCTCTGTGTATGGCCTTCGTGGCCGTTCCTTCAGATCCCCGAAACTGAACTGGTACAGACTGGAGAGAAAAATGACTAGAATTCTATTATTCGGCGCGATGGGCGCGATGGGCAGAAATGTAATCAACTGTGCGAAGGCGATGGAGGATGTGACGATCGTCGCGGGTGTCGACCGTGAGGATCACGTCGATGATCCGGCCATCGGCTTTCCTGTGTATGGCAGCTTCGATGCGGTGAAGGAGGACTTCGATGTAATCATCGATTTCTCCGTGGCACCGGCCATCGACGGTCTCATCGACTATGTGGAGAAGAGCGGAAAGGCGCTCGTGCAGTGCACAACCGGTCTTTCAGAGGCGCAGATCGCACGTGTACAGAAGCTTTCGGAGAAGGCCCCGATCCTTCGCAGTGCGAATATGTCGATCGGCGTGAATCTGCTCCTGGAGCTCGTGAAGACCGCAGCGCAGAAGCTCTATGAGAAGGGCTTCGATATCGAGATCGTCGAGCAGCATCACCATCGCAAGATGGACGCCCCGTCCGGTACCGCTCTGGCACTGGCAGATGCGGTCAATGAAGCACTCGATGACAGGCTGACCTATGTTTATGACCGTTCCCAGCGGAAGGCAGCCCGTCCGCACGAGGAGCTCGGGATCAGTGCAGTTCGTGGTGGCACACTGCCGGGTGTTCATGATATCATCTTTGCAGGCGAGGATGAGGTCATCACCTTCAACCACACCGCGTACTCGAGAGCGATCTTCGCAAACGGCGCACTGAATGCGGCCCTTTTCCTCCACGGAAAAGCAGCCGGCATGTACTCGATGCAGGATGTGCTCGCCTGAACGGGCCTTCAGAATTTCGTAATGGGGTCAGACCCCATAAAAAAAGTATAAACTTCGGTCGTCAGCACCGCGCAGAGCGATGCTCGATATAAAACATGCTTACGGTAAGGAGAAGAACATGGCGGAATACAATCGTTACACAAGCCCACTGACAGGACGTTATGCATCGAAGGAGATGCAGTACATTTTCTCACAGGACAACAAGTTCCGGACCTGGAGAAAGCTCTGGATCGCGCTGGCAGAGACGGAGCATGAGCTGGGCCTCAACATCACAGAGGAGCAGATCGATGAGCTGAAGGCACATCAGGATGAGATCAATTATGAGGTGGCAGAGGCACGTGAGAAGGAAGTCCGTCACGATGTCATGAGCCATGTGTACGCGTACGGCGTACAGTGCCCGAACGCGAAGGGCATCATCCACCTCGGTGCAACCTCCTGCTATGTCGGCGACAACACCGATATCATCATCATGCGGGAGGGCCTCGAGCTTGTGCATAAGAAGCTCGTCAACGTCATCAACGAGCTCAGTAAATTCGCGATGAAGTATAAGGATATGCCGACCCTCGCGTACACTCACTTCCAGCCGGCGCAGCCGACCACCGTCGGTAAGCGCGCGACCCTGTGGCTGAACGAGCTCGTGCTCGACCTCGAGGATCTCGAGTATGTACTCGGCTCCCTGAAGCTGCTCGGCTCCAAGGGCACCACCGGCACCCAGGCGTCCTTCCTCGAGCTGTTCGACGGCGACCATGCGAAGTGCCGCCAGCTGGACCAGATGATCGCAGAGAAGATGGGCTTCACGTCCTGCTATCCGGTATCCGGCCAGACCTACAGCCGTAAGGTCGATTTCCGTGTGCTCAGCGTGCTCGCCGGTATCGCGCAGTCCGCACATAAGTTCACGAACGACATCCGTATGCTCCAGCATATGAAGGAGGTCGAGGAGCCGTTCGAGAAGCACCAGATCGGTTCCAGCGCGATGGCGTATAAGCGGAACCCGATGCGTTCTGAGCGTATCGCCTCCCTCGCAGACTACGTGATCTCCGATCTCATGAATCCGATGCTGGTATCCTCTACGCAGTGGTTCGAGCGTACCCTCGACGACTCCGCAAACAAGCGTCTGTCCGTACCGGAGGGCTTCCTCGCCATCGATGGCATCCTCGATCTCTACCTGAACGTCGTCGATGGTCTCGTGGTATACCCGAAGGTCATCCGTAAGCATCTCATGGCAGAGCTTCCGTTCATGGCGACCGAGAACATCATGATGGATGCGGTAAAGGCTGGTGGCGATCGTCAGGAGCTGCATGAGAAGATCCGTCAGCTCAGCATGCAGGCTGGTAAGACCGTAAAGGAAGAGGGTAAGGATAACAACCTCCTCGAGCTGATCGCCGCCGATCCGAGCTTCCACCTCTCCCTCGAGGACCTCGAGGCCAGCATGCAGCCGGAGCGCTATGTCGGCCGCGCACCGAAGCAGACCGAGGAGTTCATCACCGAGGTGATCAACCCGATTCTCGAGAAGAACAAGGAGGCACTTGGACTCACTGCAGAGATCAATGTCTGATGCCGCATTTTATGGGGATGACCATATACTCCGCATGGACGCCTGGATCAAATGATCGGCACCGAAAGGCAGAGTCACCCCATACACTCCGCAGGGACCCCTACGAGGGTCCCTGTTTGATTTCTCGGCGATAGGGCACAGAAAATGTGACTGTTCACTCGTATGCCTTCCGGCTCCCTGCCTGAAACCAGTTGACGAGTGAGCAGTCACCAGGAAAAGAGGAAAGCGAATGGGAAAGAACAGTATCCTTCCATGGATCAATACAGAATATTCCTACCAGCTGGCGAAGCGGATGGAGCAGTTCCGATCGCATCCGGAGCTCGGCTACCGGCCGGCGGGGTCTCAGGCGGAGTTTGCGACCGGCGAGATGCTGCGGGAGGAGATGGAGCGCATCGGTCTCCGGGACGTCCATAAGGACGCCATCCGCGTGGATGCCTGGGAGTTTCATAAGGCAGAGCTCGTATGGCGGTGTGCAGATGGCAGTGTCGGTCTCAGGTCGCTGCTCGGCGGTTATCAGACCACGTTTCAGACCGACGGGCCAGAGGAGTTCGGCCTCGTCTACGTCGGGAAGGGCACTGCGGCTGACTACGAAGGGAAGGATGTGAGGGGAAAGCTCGTCCTCGCAGACATCAATCAGCGCGATGAGTGGTGGATCAATTTCCCGGTCTACCAGGCCTATGTTCGTGGTGCCGCGGCGCTGATCGCCGTGCAGGAGGGCGGCTTCGCGGAGATCCAGGATGAAGCGCTGAATGCACAGGATATCGCGGGTCCGGCAGAGGCGGCCGCCTTGTCCATGTCGCGCGCGGACGCCGCGGTGCTGAAGCAGGCACTTCGGGAGACACCGGAACTCCGGGTGACCCTCGATGCCGACAGCGCCGTCACAGATAACCAGCGATCCTACAACATCATCGGCACGATCCCGGGCGAGGATCCGACGCAGCTGATCCTTCTGTCGGCTCATTATGACTCCTACTTCAGCGGCTTCCAGGATGACAATACCGCCGTGGCCATGATGCTCGGCATCGCGAAGGCACTGATCGACAGCGGCTACCGGCCGAAGAGGACCATCGTCATCGCGGCGCTGGCGGCGGAAGAGTGGGGCATCGTGAACACGAAGTATGACTGGTCGACCGGCGCCTACCAGCAGGTCTTCCGTGTCCGTCCGGAGTGGCAGGGCAGGGTCGTGGCTGACTTCAACTTCGAGCTGCCGGCCCACGCCCATGGACCGAAGGACGCCGTGCGCAGCGTCTATGAGTACGTGCACTTCCTCGAGCAGGCCATCGCCGACATCCCGGTGGATCCGGCGGCGTATCCGGAGGGGCTCGAGGTGCATGCGCCGATCCAGACCATGTCCGATGACTTCTCGATGGCCATCGCCGGCATCCCGTCCATGGTGAACGAGTTCACGGACAGCAGCTTCATGGAGACGCACTATCACTCGCAGTTCGATAACGAAGCGTACTACCACGCGCCGGTCTACCGCTTCCACCATCTCTTATACGGCACGCTGATTCAGAAATTCGATCAGCTGATCCTCCCGCCGATGGACTTTTCCACGCTCTTCGAGGCGATGAACAGAAGCATCGACCTGCGCTATGCCGGCATCGTCGGTACACTCGGCGCGGAGCTTTCTGCCGTGACGAAGGAAGCAGCCGCCCTCGGGCATAGCGTGTACCGCTGGATCGAGACGGTCAATGCTTCCGGCGTGACACCATCACGTGCCGCAGAGTGCACGGAGATCCTGATGAAGGCCTTCCGAAAGGCACAGGACTCCTTCGTTCGGCTCGACTGGCAGGATACGGTTCTCTTCCCACAACAGGCAGTACGGCAGAACCTCATCCACATCGAGGCGGCCATCCGCTGCCTCGATGAGCGCGATGCCCGCGGTGCCCTCGATGCCATCTATGAGATCGATAACAACTGCTATGCCTTCCAGTTCGATGAGGAGGTATTTAACTACTTCACCGACTATGTCTTCTGTCAACCGAAGGAGCGCCTCCAGTGGGGCGCCGGACGGATCGTGCATCATGAGAACCTGTACCAGCTGGTGCAGAAGCTGAAGCGTAAGACAGAGGACGGCAGCGTGGATTTCGAGGAGGAGCTTCGCATCCTGAATCGCGTGCGGAAGAACCAGGAAGAGTGCTATAAATCGGATCTCGAATACATGATACGGGAAACAAACAATATCATCCAGAGCCTGAAACAGATTTCAGCGATCGCGGATGGAAAGGAATGTTAAACAGAGTTTATTATGGATAGTGACAAATTGTACCGCGTAAAAAAAGAAGATATCCCGAAGCTGGTGCAGCTGTTAACGGTCTGCTTCGCGAAGGACCCGCTGTACTGTAAGCTGATTCCGGATGAGCGCACCCGGACGCGTCTGCTGCCGGAGCTGTTCGACTGCGATCTCGAGGAGATGTTCGAGACCTGCGAGATATTCGCGGACAGTCCGGAACTGAACGGTATCCTGGTCGTATCCGACGAGTCGGAACCGTATAATTTTTTTCGTTATTATCTGACAGAGCTTCGCGCGAATCTGAAGACCGACGAGTATCTGATCAAGGAGGATCCGAGTCTCCGGGCCCTCTGGAACTTCGTGCTCGGTAAGGACTATCTGAACGAGAAGTGGACCGACCAGCTCCATCAGGAGGAGCGTATCCATATCATCTACCTCGCGGTCGATCCCGAGAAGCAGCATCATCACATCTCCTCGATGCTCATGGACGAGGCCATCGCCTATGCCGACGCACATCATCTCATGATGTCCCTCGAAACGCACAACGAGCATAACGTCGCCATGTACGAGCATTTCGGCTTCAAGCTGTACGGTGTGATGGAAAAACACTTCGACCTCCGGCAGTACTGCCTCATCCGTGAGGTGCAGTAGAGTTGCGTTTCAAGACTGGTGTGATTTCCTGCGGCTCGCCTCGGCCACATCCTCATCTATGCTCATCCACTTCATCCACGAGGTGCAGTAGCGCTGCCGGGAACCCCTTGAAATCAGGCATCTTTCCCGATATAATAACGTTGTCTGTGCGTAAGCACGATACAGGAGGTAGTGACCATGGAGCTGAAACGAATACTCGCGATACTCGGACTGGTCATCATCGCGTTTCTCCTCGTCGCCGTACTGTATTTCGCGGTGACCGGAGCGACACAGTATCTTCTGGCCTGTTTATTCTGTCTGGTCGTGGTTCCGGTGGTGATCTACATCTTCATCTGGTTCACGAAGCTGACAAACAAAAAATAATACAGGATGTTCTGGTCACGAATCTCTCACATACATCCGGGGAAGAACGCCCGAGATGGACTGTGTCAAAAAGGTGAAGAACATCCATAGTATCCATAGGCGGATGCTATCCTTAGGAGGATTCACATGGTAAGAGCAATCGTTGGAGCAAACTGGGGCGACGAGGGAAAGGGCAAGATCACCGATATGCTTGCCGAGACCTCGGATATCGTTGTACGTTTCCAGGGTGGCGCAAATGCCGGCCATACCATCATCAACAATTATGGTCGTTTCTCACTCCACCTTATGCCGAGCGGCGTTTTCTATAATCACACGACTTCCGTACTCGGAAACGGTGTGGCACTCGATATCGAGAAGTTCTGTGCAGAACTGAAGTCCATCGTCGACGCCGGCGTTCCGACACCGAAGATCCTGGTATCCAACCGTGCACAGGTCATGATGCCATATCACGTTCTGTTCGATACGCTCGAGGAGGCGAGACTCGCCGGGAAGAGCTATGGCTCCACGAAGTCCGGTATCGCACCGTTCTTCTCTGATAAGTATGCGAAGATCGGTCTTCAGGTAAACGAGCTCTTCGATGAGGATGTTCTTCAGGATCGTCTGCATAAGGTCGTCGAAATCAAGAATGCGATCCTGCGTGAGCTTTATCATGCACCGGAAATCAGCTACGATGAGCTTCTCGAGGAGATGCATCGTCAGAGAGACATGATCGCACCGTATGTGGCCGATACCTCGAAGTTCCTGCGTGAGGCACTGAAGGAAGGGAAGACCGTCCTGCTCGAGGGTCAGCTCGGTACCATGAAGGATCCGGATCACGGTATCTACCCGATGGTAACCTCCAGCTCCACACTCGCAGCGTATGGCGCGGTCGGTGCCGGTATCCCGCCATATGAGATCAAGGATATCGTCGCTGTAACGAAGGCATATTCGTCCGCTGTAGGTGCCGGTGATTTCGTTTCCGAGCTCTTCGGTGAGGAGGCCGATGAGCTTCGCAGAAGAGGTGGCGATAAGGGCGAGTTCGGTGCCACGACCGGACGCCCGAGAAGAGTCGGCTGGTATGATGCCGTCGCTTCGAAGTATGGCTGTCAGCTCCAGAGCGCGACCGAGGTGGCACTGACGGTGCTCGATGTACTCGGCTACCTGAAGGAGCTCAAGGTCTGCGTAGGCTATGAGATCGATGGTAAGGTAACCACGGACTTCCCGGTTACGCCGCTCCTCAACAAGGCGAAGCCGGTCTATGAGACCCTCCCGGGCTGGAACTGCGACATCCGCGGCATCCGGAACTACGATGAGCTTCCGGAGAACTGCAAGAACTACATCGACTTCATCGAGAAGCATATCGAGACACCGATCACCATGGTTTCCAATGGTCCGGAGAGACACGAGATTCTGAAGAGAACCCCGAAGATCTGATAAGGTGATATATACATAGTGAAAACGAGGCGCCCAGTGCA
>CABTMH010000212.1 GCA_902485915.1 uncultured Oribacterium sp.
GGGTGGAGATCCACTCGAAGGATACAGGGAGCTACGATGTGGACGAGGTAAAAAAACTGCTGGATCGCTATGGACTTCGGCTGACGTCGCTCGGCACTGGTCTTCTCCGGCAGATGGATGGCCTGAGTCTCACTTCGGATGACGAAGCATGCAGAATCCTGGCGGTTCAGCGACTGAAAGAGTTTATCGACTTCGCGGCGCATTTTGAGGACGTTGTGCTGATTATCGGACTTCTGAGAGGGAAGATGTCGGAAACGGACAGCCCAGAGCACTACTGGGAGAGACTCTCGAAGCATCTGATCGAGTGCGCGGATTATGCCATGGAAAAGCATGTGCGGCTGGGCCTCGAGATGATCAATCGATATGAAGCGGATACGCTGAACAGTGCACAGGATGGACTCCGCTATCTCGAGAAGCTCGGGCATCCAGCCATCGGTCTCCACATGGATTCCTATCATATGAACATCGAGGAAGCAGATATCCGGCGTTCGCTGGAGCTGAGTGCGAAACAGCTGGTTCATGTGCATGTGGCGGACAGCGATCGGTACTACCCTGGACATGGACACATGGATTTCAAGGAAATACTTGAAACGTTGGATGAAATCTCCTACACAGGTGCGGTGGCAGTGGAAGCACTGTCAAAGCCGGATGCACGGACAGCCGGAAGCGAGAGTGTCCATTTTCTGGAGAAATTTATGCACTGAAATAGGATGCGCAGACAGCTGCACAACGCGTGAAATATGCATAAACGGCTAGCGGCTAGTGCATGATACACAGTGAGGCATCCCTTCCATTCTTAGATGAATGGAAGGGATGCCTCATTATTGTCTTAAGAATTTCGTGATGGGGTCAGACCCCATTAAATTTAGTTCAGGATATTCATGCTGTACTTGTGGTCGGCCGGGATATCACGCGCGGTGTACACCTCGTCGGTCTGTCCGAGGATGATGGAGCCGGTCGGCACAAAGCCCTCAGGGATATGCAGCTTCGCCACGAGCTCCTCGTTCTTCACGAGCGCGCGGATGGCACCGTAGATGTCGCAGTGGCCGACGCCCTCCTCGACGGCGGCGAGGGACATATTCTGGATGACGATGCCTACATTGGCGCTTGCCACGTTACTGGTCTGGCTCGAGGACACGAGGATCAGCATCGGTGCGCCATAGAGCGGGTGGCGAGACGGGTCTCCACTTGCGGCAGCTGCATTGGCATCGATCTCACGAAGAAGCTCCGGATTCGTAATCACGGTGAGATGGATGCTGTCGTAGCGCTTCATGCCGATCGGTGCCTCGTAGGCCGCGGTGAGAATGCGCTCGAGCTGCGCGTCGGTGATGCCTTCACCCGTATAGGAACGGATGGACTTTCGAATATTCAGTATTTTCTGTAATTCCATAGTGATAGCCTCCTCTTACGTTTGCTCCCTCTATCATAGCAGAATATGGGCAGACGAATCATGAAATTTCTGTAATAAAAAGGTGAAAATGAAGGAGGAAAACGGAGCATTATGCGACGGAGATCGCCCGTCGATTTCATAAAAAAGTAATCGACGGAAAGCGTCCATGGTGGTATGACTATTAGGAAATAAAATATATGAAGGAGGTACCTCCGCTCGTAAGCCGGTGTGCATACGAAAGCTGATTCGATGCGAATATGCATCGAGGTATACGGCAGTCAGGCACCGACGCGGAGGAAAATACTATGACAAGATTAGATGAGTTTATGAAGCTTTTGACCGGTCATTTCGATAACCGGGAGCGGTTCTCAGAGGACTGCCTCGAGGTGTCCGAGAGCATGGAAATGAACGGAAAGCGGACCTTCGGCTATGACGACCCGATCATCTACAGGAGGGCGAAATAGGATGTCAGAAATGATGGAGCGGAGCCATGCGCTTCGCGATGATATGACGACACACTACAACTGTGCGCAGGCGGTGTTTATCCCGTTTGCCGAGAAGAAAGGTATAAGTGTAGCGCATGCCACCGCCATCACTGCAAACTTCGGAAGCGGCATGCGCGCAGGTCTCACCTGCGGAGCGATCACTGGTGGACTCATGGCCCTCGGCCTCTATGACGCCGGCGATGCAAAAGCGTCTGCGGAATTCATGCGCCGCATGAAGGCCCTTCACGACGACCTCTCCGATTGTCGCGATCTGCTCCGTGAGGAGGTACACAGCCCGGCGGAGAAAAAGCCACACTGCGACGGCATGGTGTACGAAGCCGTGGAAATCGTCGAGGAGATGCTGATGGCGAGAGGACTGCTGTAAGCGCTTGGACGCCCATTCAATTTCAGCTATTCCTATCCGCTCGGAAAAGTAGTATCATCAACGAAGTTTTAAAATTTCGGGGGTGTGCCGGTGGAAACAAATCCAAATAAGATCGATATGCTGCATGGCGGGCTTTTCTGGAAGCTCGTGCTGTTCGCGCTACCGCTGGCGGCGAGCAGTATCCTGCAGCATTTTTTTAATTCTGCGGATGTGGCGGTGGTCGGCCGTTTCGCGGGTGGCGATGCCCTCGCGGCGGTCGGGGCCAATGTTGCCAACGTGGGTGTCTTCGTGAACTTCCTGGTTGGTGCGTCGATCGGTCCGAACGTCGTCGTGGCGACGCTGATCGGCAGCGGGCGTATGGATGAGGTATCGGATGCGATCCACACGGTCATCGCGATGGCCATCACGGGCGGCCTCCTGCTGATGGGCATCAGCCTCGTCATCGCACGTCCGCTCATCGAAGCCATCGGCACGCCGGTGGAGGTCCTCGACATGGCAGTGCTGTACTTCCGCATCTATATGCTCGGCCTCCCGTTCATCACGCTCTATAATTTCGGCGCGGCGATCCTCCGCTCCATCGGTGACACGAAGCGACCGCTGATGTACATGATCTTCGCCGGTGTCCTGAACGTCATCCTGAATCTTCTGTTCGTTGTGGTCTTCAGGATGAGTGTGGCGGGGGTCGCGCTCGCCACCACCATCGCGAATCTCACCTCGGCGGCGCTGGTGTTCCGCACGCTGCTCCTTGAAGAAGGGCCACTTAAGCTCAGGATCGACCGCATCTCCCTTCACCGGAGGTATGTGAAGCGCGTGCTGCAGGTCGGCCTCCCGGCGGGCGTGCAGGAGTCGGTGTTCTCGGTTTCGAACATCTTCGTCCAGGCCGGCGTCAACAGCTTCGGCGCGCAGGCCATCGCAGGTGCAGCTGCGGGCCTCAATTTCGAGTACTTCACCTATGACATCTGCGCCGCGTTCGCGCAGGCGGCGGTGACCTTCTACAGTCAGAATCTCGGCGCGGGCGAGCACGGCCGCTGCCGTCGCGTTTTCCGCCTCACGATGCTCCAGTCCATCCTGTTCACGCAGCTGCTGGCGCTGCCATTCACGATCTGGGCGCGCGAGTTCGCGGGACTCTATACGACGGATCCGGTCGCCATCGACTACGCCGTGAGTCGCATGTACCACGTCATGGCGGTCGAGGGCCTGTGCACGCTCTTCGATACCCCGTCCGGCGTCCTTCGCAGTATGGGCTACGCGATCAGCCCGTCCGTCATCACGATCCTCGGCACCGTCGTCTTCCGGATCCTCTGGCTTCTGACCGCGTTCCGCGCCGTGCCGAGCTACGAGGTGCTGATGAGCGTCTACCCGGTTTCGTGGGTGCTCACCGGTGGCACGCTGATCGCCATGTACTACCGGGCGCTCCGGAAGCAGCGACGTCCGGCGTGACGCGGGCGTCAGCCGATGCAGGTGCGCTCGACGCTGGTGGCGTGCCACGAGTTCAGAGGGGCTGACCCCATTAATTTTTCTAAACAGAATCTAAACTGCAGTTTATGGGGTCAGACCCCAATGTAGTCAACCCAAAGTCAACTTAAGCTTGGTTGCTAGAAGGATGATATCACAAAGGCCGCGAAATATTTGAATACCAGCAAAAAACCTCTAAAGAAGGCGCACTTTAACAGA
>CABTMH010000213.1 GCA_902485915.1 uncultured Oribacterium sp.
CCCCAATGTAGTCAACCCAAAGTCAACTTAAGCTTGGTTGCTAGAAGGATGATATCACAAAGGCCGCGAAATATTTGAATACCAGCAAAAAACCTCTAAAGAAGGCGCACTTTAACAGAGCTTCGTTAAGAAGCCCCTTCAGCGGTATTGATTTTGAGCAGAATTAAAACGCTACCTTTTTGTTGTTGAAATGCGTTCGGCAAACCAGCTTGAGTTTTTTTCTCGGATAGGATCTGCCCGGCACCACCTTTCCTTTGGTTCGAAGCGTTTCTTTGTATAATCGATCGATACAGGTTAGTTTGAGAATGCTGCACAGGATCTTAGGAAGTAAGCCTTTGAGGCAGCCGATAATAAATGATCTGTTCGATTGATATCGGTGTTTGTTGGCGCTTTCTGCAGGGATTTGCAGATTATTGTCGGCCTCGTTCTTGATAAGCGATGCAAGATTTGAGAGAAGAACATTGATATAGAATTCCTGCATGATTGAGACAGCAGTTGCTCCTGAAAATTCTTCAAGGCATAGGCGGGTTTTGAGCTCCCTGTACTTCACTTCGATCGGCCAGCGATAGAAATAAAGTTCACGGAACATCGACGGTGTGATACCTGGATCAAAGATATTTGTAGCAAGATATTCCTTGGTTCCATTCGGAAGATCAACTTCGATGACGCGTATATTTACATCTTCCGTTCCGAGTTCTGGGCTGCCCGGCAGGATGGATACAGTGTCGCATTTGCAGTTTTTGGCTATCTTTATGTTAGCTTTCAGTCGCATGAGGCAAAGATGATTTCGTTCAGAAAAGAAGCGAAACATATCTTCAGAGTAATAGCCTCGATCAAAGATGACGATGCTGTTATCGGCGAAGATATCAAGTGCTTCAAGATTTGCGATGTGTTCCTTCGCTGCCGTACGCTCAGAGGCCAAATACGGACTGAGAGAAGCGTGAACGATGTAATCGTCCAGAACATCATAGATGATTGATGCCAGCCCCGCAGTGAAGCGTCGCTCTGGATTTGGATAGGTCGACATTTCGCCAAAGAATTCGAAGTTGGATTTCGAATTTGGCAGTTCGATCTTGGAACCATCAACCGCTAAAAGATGGAATCCGTTCCATGTCCGTCTTTTAGGCAGCTGCTTGTAAAACAAATCTACGGAGATGTTAAAGAGCGAAAGAAACAAATCTGGATGAATAGACTGCCGGGCTTTGGACAGTGCCTGTTTGGAAACATCAGGAAATTTAAGGGTTTCCAGCTCCGTTCGGATTTTGAAAAGGTTATGAAACATGGATGCTTTTGAGGTGAAGAGCAGATACATGATCACATGAAAAATCGATAGCTTCCTTTTACGGATGAAGCGATTTTTTTCACGATAAGCATCGAGGTTATCCTGATTTGTGATATAATCATGGATGGATTGAATAATGTTTTTGCAGATGTTGATTCGATTCATAAGACTGACCTCCTTGAAGTGCGGTTAAGGGTTCGCGCCGATGCGAACATCCCCTTGACTGACAAGGTCGCGAAGCGACCTCACTTTTGGGAGGTTTTGTCAAGTCTTTTTTGAAATTTATTTGTAAAAAATAAGACCCGCGCTTTCGCGCGAGTCTAAATGTTAAGTTGACTACATTGGGGTCAGACCCCCTTACGAAATTCTTAAGACAGAAGAGTGAAATTCGAAGGTTTGCAGCTGCGATGCAGCTGTATATATCAGCGAAATCGTGGTATGATAGCAGTATCGGATTTGTACATTCTGAGCGATACAAATGAAAGATGGACTGGTGGTGCCTGACCGTCGTATCGATATATGGATTCAGATACGGAAGACACCGACATGAAGAAATGGGCCGGAAGCGGTCCGGATGGAGGATATCATTATGGGCAAGAAAAAAGGTTTAGGTGGTCTCGTCGGATTCGCTGCACTGGTCGGTGGTGTCGCTGCCGCTGTATCCTATCTCTATAAGTATGAGAAGTTTTCCGAGGAGGTCGATCAGGACTTCACGGATGTGCTCGAGTCTGCTTCGGAGGTGAAGGATTCTGCGAAGAGATCCTACACGACCCTGAAGAACAGTCAGACGAAGGAAGATTTCAAGGCCGCAGCGAAGGACATCGGTGTGGCCGCAAAGAACCTCGCTGTGGATGCGAAGAACCTCGCCGTAGACGCTGGCAAGGACGCATACAAGACCGTAAAGGAAGCCCTCGATGAGAAGCTGGGGAGCTGCGACGAGGATGATGATGTCGTCGATGAGAATGTCGAGCACATCTCATATCCATATGTCGATGATGAGAATGCAGACATCGATACCGAGGACGCAACGTCGGATGCTGAAGAGGCGAAGGGGGAGTCTGCTGAAAAGGCAGAGGATACTGACAACGAGCCAGAGGATGATGGCGACGTCGAGGTAGAGTTCTTCGTAAGTGAAGAAGCACCAGCCGAGGATGAAGCGAAGGCAGAGGCTGCGGAGCCGAAGAAAGAGGAATCTGCAGAAGCCGCGACGAAAGCTGCTGTGGATGAGGCAACCGCAGTGAAGGAAGAAGCGGAAGAAGCAGAAGCCACGGCGACCATCACAGAAGAGTGATTCAAATGAACTATGTAGCGCGAAGGCATGGCCTTCGCGCTGTTTTGTATAAGCCGTGCTAGACGCGATTAATCTATAAACAGCAAACGACCTGCCCCGCGAGGGACAGGTCGTTTGCCTTAGGGAGTATAGGTTAATACGGCGTAGGCCGTTAACCATCGATTTAAAATATCCGGGCGTGCTTTCTGAGAAGCATGTGTGAAGGTCCCGGATGTCTGGCAAGCAGGAGAGAGCGTTTATTTTCCGGAATCTCCATAGTTTGAGAGAACGCGGGCGGATGGGTCATTGACGGCGCATCCAGGCCAGGTCCTGTTCGGCATCCAGAAATCGGAGACCATCTGGGACTGTCCCGGATAGTACTCTTCGAAGATTTCGCGGTAGAGGAGAGACTCCTTCGTGAACGGAGTCGCGTGCGTGTACTTCTGACGCTTCTCCTCGAATTCCGCGTCGGTATACTGCTTCTCGGCGAACTCCGCGAGGTCATCCTTCATGGAGTGACCGACGGCGTCAGAGAAGGCAGCCTTCTCACGCATGAGGATGTCCTCCGGCAGGAGATGATCGGCCTCGAACGCGTGGCGAAGGAGATACTTGCCCTTATGGTAGTGGTTCAGCTTCTTCTCCGGATCGATGTGCATCACGTAGTCGACGAAGTCGAGGTCTCCGAACGGTACGCGTGCCTCGAGAGAATTTACGCTGATGCAGCGGTCGGCACGAAGCACATCGTACATGTGCAGCTCGCGGATACGCTTCTCGGCTTCCTTCTGGAATTCCTCAGCGTTCGGTGCGAAATCGGTGTACTTGTAGCCGAAGAGCTCATCAGAGATCTCACCGGTCAGGAGTACACGGACATCGGACTGCTCGTGAATCGCCTTGCAGCAGAGATACATGCCGATGGAAGCACGGATGGTGGTGATATCGTAGGTTCCGAGGGTTGCGATGACCTCCCGAAGGGCGGCCAGGACATCCTCACGGGACATGATGACCTCGTGATGGTTTGCACCGATGTAATCTGCGACCTCACGTGCATACTTGAGGTCGATCGCATCGACATCCATACCGATGGCGTAGGTCTCGATCGGCTTCTTCAGAAGCTTCTGAGAGATCGCACAGACGAGAGAGGAGTCGAGACCACCGGAAAGCAGGAAGCCGACCGGTGCATCCGCGTCGAGACGCTTCTTCACACCCTCGACGAGAAGATCGTGGATGTTGTGGGCGATCTCCTCGAGATCATCGTGCGTGTTATATCTGTGCACCACGGACAGATCGTGATAGCAGACGAACTGGCCATCCTTATAGTAGTGTCCTGGTGGAAATGGCTTGATTTCATGGCAGAGACCCACGAGGTTCTTCGGCTCAGAGGCGAATGCCAGCGTGCCGTCGTCGGTGGTGCCATAGTAGAGGGGACGGATACCGATCGGATCCCGCGCCGCGATGTAGTCATTGGCCTCAGCATCATAGATGATGAGGGCGAACTCTGCGTCGAGCATACGGAACATCTCGGTGCCGAGCTCACGCCAGAGCGGAAGCAGGATCTCGCAGTCAGAATCGGACTGAAAGGTATAGCCCTCCTTCGCGAGCTTCTCACGCAGCGGGCGGAAGCCGTAGATCTCGCCGTTGCAGACCACGTAGGAACCATCCAGCTCGAACGGCTGCATGCCGGCATCGGTCAGGCCCATGATGGCGAGACGGTTGAAGCCGAGGTAGCCGTTACCGGTGTCGACGATACGGGTATCGTCCGGTCCTCTCGATGTAGTCTTCAGAAGCGCGGCCTTGACGACCTCATACTGTGCGCGCTTGTCACAGAATCCGATAATACTGCACATATGGTTACTCTCCCTAAAATTGAGGTCCAGCGAACGTCCGATACCATGCCCACATGGGCGGTGACGATCGGCGGACAGGACGACTCGGGTCGTACACTGTCAGGCTGGACAGAATAAAAAAGGACGGCAGAGATGTAGCGATACACGCGACACCCTTGCCGTCCATTGATGCTCCACATTATGAAACTGTGAGAAAAGATTGTCAAGCGTCGATTTGGAATAAGAGATATTCGCGGAAGGCATCGGTTCTCCGGCCCGTTACCGACTTCCCGACACGCACCTGCCTGATCAGTACACGCGCGAATACCAGCCATAATCATTTGCAATCAAAGATTTCTTGACATTCGCGTTTCCGAAATTATAATGTCAACAAAAGGGCAAAGGCGTCCTGGTTCTTACCAGTGAGTCTCTGCCCTTTTTCATTTGAAAAATACATATCTGATCTGATTGCGTACGCGCTTCCTGGTCCGTAGCTTCGATGCGACCGTGGGTGATTTCATCCCGGAAAGTCGAAGTGCTTCCTCATAATAAGTGGAAGAACATGCTGAACAGTCGGCCGTGACGCAAATCTACATTTCATGCTGGGGAGTATAAAAATGTCTGCAACGATCAATCAAAACTATCTGAAATTAAATGAAAGCTATCTTTTTGCGGAGATCGCGCGTCGTATCCGTGAGTGGCAGTCGGCGCATCCGGAGCTCAGCAGCCAGCTGATCCGTATGGGCATCGGTGATGTCACCCGCCCGCTGCCGAAGACCGTCGTCGATGCGATGGTGAAAGCGGCGCAGGAGATGGGCGTGGCCGAGAGCTTCCGTGGCTACGGCCCGGAGCAGGGCTACGATTTCCTGAAGACCGCGATCCAGTCTTACTATAAGAAGTTCGGTGTGGAGCTCGCCCTCGATGAGATCTTCATCTCGGACGGCGCGAAGTCCGATCTCGGTAACATCCTGGATCTTTTCGATGAGCACAACACGGTGCTCGTCACCGATCCGGTCTATCCGGTCTACGTCGACACCAACATGATGTCCGGACGGAAGATCGTTTACGCGATGTCGTCTGAAGAGAACGGCTTCCTGCCGCTTCCGGCACCAGAGTACCGGGCCGACATCATCTACCTCTGCAGCCCGAACAACCCGACCGGTGCCGTCTATGACCGCGAGGGCCTCACGAAGTGGGTGCGCTTCGCGCGGGAGAACAACGCGATCCTCCTCTTCGATGCCGCCTATGAGTGCTTCGTGACCGGCGACCTGCCGCACAGCATCTACGAGATACCGGGCGCACGTGACGTCGCGATCGAGTTCTGCAGCTTCTCGAAGAAGGCCGGCTTCACTGGTACCCGCTGCGGCTACACCGTCGTTCCGGACACCCTGAAGCGCGATGGCGCGAGCCTCAACAAGATGTGGCTTCGCCGCCAGACCACGAAGTTTAACGGCGTGAGCTACATCACCCAGCGCGGTGCAGAGGCCGTCTTCACCGAGGCCGGCGAGCGGGAGATCGAGGAAAACCTGCAGTACTACAGGGACAATGCCTCCATCATCACCGAAACGATGGATCGTCTCCATATCTACTACACCGGTGGCAAGAATTCACCGTACATCTGGCTCAAGTGTCCGGGTGACATGGACAGCTGGAGCTTCTTCGATCAGCTTCTGAACGAAGCCTACGTGGTCGGTACTCCGGGTGCCGGCTTCGGAAAGAGTGGCGAGAAGTTCTTCCGCCTCACCGCCTTCTCCACCCACGAGAACACCCGCGAGGCGATGGCCCGCTTCGAGAAGCTCGTCCAGTCGATGAACGGATAAAATTTTATAAAAATTTAATAAAAATTTAATGGGGCCTGGCCCCCTTGCCTCGGCATTAAATTTCGCGGAGCCGAAGCGAGGTGGTTTTTCGGAAACTGTCCGATGACATCGCGGAGCCGGAGCATGGCAGCTATAGAAAAAAGTACTGTATTCTGAAGGAAAAGCGAGTTTACATATGATCGATTTAAGTAATACAATATTTAAAACCTATGATGATGTTGAGGTGAAGGATATGAATTCGTATGAAGACATCCTCGAGTTTGTGGAAGAGGAGAATGTCAAGTTTATAAGACTCGCTTTTTTCGATGTGTTCGGCGTTCAGAAGAACATCGCGATCATGCCGGATGAGCTGAAGCGTGCGTTCAGCGAGGGCATCAGCATCGATGCGAGCTCGGTGTGCGGCTTCGGCGCAGATGTCCGTTCCGACATCTTCCTTCGTCCGGATCCGACGACCATGTCGATTGTGCCGTGGCGTCCGGTCGATGGTCGTGTAGCGCGGATGTTCTGTGACATCGAGTATCCGGATGGGAAGACCTTCGAGAAGGACAGCCGCTGGATCCTGAAGCAGGCGGTCGAGAAGGCGGCCGATTGTGGCATCCACGTGAACTTCGGCACCGAGGTCGAGTTCTACATTTTCAAGCTCGACGATGACGGCAATCGCACGATGATTCCACAGGATCAGGCGTCCTACATGGACATCGCGCCGGAGGATCACGGTGAGAACATCCGCCGCGATATCAGCTTCGCCCTCGTGGACATGGGCATCCGCCCAGAGGCCAGTCATCACGAGATGGGCCCGGGGCAGAACGAGATCGATTTCCGCTATGCCGATCCGCTGACAGCGGCGGACAATGCTTCTACCTTCAAGTGGGTGGTGAAGTCCATCGCGACATCGGATGGCGTCTGGGCTGATTTTTCGCCGAAGCCACTCGCCGACAAGCCGGGCAACGGTATGCACATCAACATGTCGGTGGAGTCCCGCGATGGGCACGATCACAGTGCCGCCTTCATGGCGGGCATCCTCGAGCATATCCGGGAGATGACGCTGTTCCTGAATCCGATCCGGGAGAGCTACGAGCGTCTCGGCGATATGAAGGCACCGAAGTTCGTGAGCTGGTCCGAGCAGAACCGCTCACAGCTCATCCGTATCCCGGCGAGCCGCTCGGATCTGAAGCGCTTCGAGCTCCGTTCACCGGATCCGATGGCGAATCCGTACCTCGCCTTCGCCCTGCTGATCTATGCAGGACTGGATGGCATCGAGCGCGGACTCGAGCCGATGACACCGCTGGATGTGAACCTGTTTAAGGCAGACGCATCCATCACAGATCAGCTGAAGCGCCTGCCGCAGTCACTCGACGAGGCCGCCGCTTACGCACAGAGCTCCGAGTTCATCCGGTCGATCGTGCCGGAGGAGTATTTTGAAGCATATACAAACGATAACGCCTGAGCTTCGGCGAGGGCATATGATAGTTTTCGGGGAGCGCCCGTCGACCAGTGCCGACGAAGCACCACCGGGAGGCCGGATGACGGGAGCATTGACCAGCGCCGCTGGCCGCAGCAGTAACACGTAGGGAGAATCACATGGAAAGAACGGAGCAAAGGAGCAGCGTACTGATCGCGGCTCAATCTGAAAAGATCGCCGTCCAGATCAAGGGCATACTGCCCGCTGGCTTCGGTCGCGTGACTTTCCAGCCGTCCATGGCGCGGGTGAAGCAGACGCTCACCGAGGAACGGGCGGATCTCCTGATCATCTACACACCGCTGTCGGATGATTCCGGCGTTCAGTCGATCCTCGATCTGAGCGTCAAATATCCGGCGATGAGCATCCTTCTCATCGTGTCGAAGGAAGCGTATCAACAGGTGCTTTACCGTGCCGGCGACACCGGCATCACGGTCCTGGCGAGACCGATCAGCACCGGCACCTTCGTTTCGGCGATCCAGATGCTCGGCGCGATGAGCCGTAAGGTTCAGCGCCTGCTCGAGGAGAACGCGAAGCTGCAGCGGAAACTCGAGGATGAGCGCTACGTCAGCCGCGCGAAGGCCCTTCTCATCGAGAAGCAGGGCATGACGGAGGGCGAGGCACACAAGTACCTCGAGCGCCAGGCCATGAACGGCAGCGTCACCCGCCGCGAGGTCGCACTGAAGGTCATCCGCGAGAGCGGACGAATCATCGTAGGTACATGAGAGGGCCGTGCGAAATATAATCTATACATGAAGAGGACAATGGGGTCCGGGAAGTTTTTTCTGTGCCCCGCTGTCCTCTTTTTTTATATCTGGTATCAGCTGACGCATATCTATGCAGATCCATCCTGATCGATGAGCATGCGTTGATATGTGGCAGGTGGGCAGGACGCGAAGCGGCCTGACTGGTCTCGATCGAACGTTTTCAGGAAACGGGAGAGAAGGCATACCGGAGAACACATAACTACTTTTTAGGAGGAGAACATTATGAGTACTACATCGGTTCCTGAACTTTATGGAAGCCTCGTATTTAACGACAGGGTCATGCGTGAGCGACTGCCGAAGGACATCTACAAGGCAGTGCACAAGACCATCCAGAACGGATCCCATTTGGAGCTGGACGTGGCGAACACGGTCGCAGCGACGATGAAGGAGTGGGCGCTGGAGCTCGGTGCGACCCACTACACACACTGGTTCCAGCCGATGACCGGCCTGACCGCAGAAAAGCATGACAGCTTCATCTCTCCGACCGAGAACGGCGGCGTGATCATGGAGTTCTCCGGCAAGGAGCTCGTGAAGGGCGAGCCGGATGCCTCCTCCTTCCCGAGCGGCGGTCTCCGTGCCACCTTCGAGGCCCGCGGCTATACCGCATGGGATCCGAGCTCACCAGCCTTCATCAAGGACGGCACCCTCTACATCCCGACCGCGTTCTGCTCGTACTCCGGCGAGTCCCTCGATAAGAAGACCCCGCTGCTTCGCTCCATGGAGACCCTGAGCGACTCTGCAACGAAGCTCCTTCACATCCTCGGTAAGGAGAAGGTGACCCGCGTCGACACCACCGTCGGCTCCGAGCAGGAGTACTTCCTGATCGATAAGGACCTCTACACCGAGCGTGAGGACCTCATGCTCACCGGACGTACCCTCATCGGTGCACCGGCACCGAAGGGACAGGAGATGGAGGATCACTACTTCGGTGTACTGAAGCCGAAGGTATCCGAGTTCATGCACGACCTCGACCAGGAGCTCTGGAAGCTCGGCGTTCCGGCGAAGACGAAGCACAACGAGGTAGCGCCGTCACAGCACGAGCTGGCACCTGTCTTTGAGACCGCCAACATCGCCGTCGACCACAACCAGCTCACGATGGAGATGATGAAGAAGGTCGCCGATAAGCATAATTATGCATGCCTCCTGCACGAGAAGCCTTTCGAGGGCATCAACGGCTCCGGTAAGCATAACAACTGGTCCATGATCACCTCCGAGGGTGAGAACCTGCTCGATCCGGGCAAGACGCCGGGGAAGAACGTGCAGTTCCTGCTCTTCCTCATGGGTATCGTCAGTGCAGTGGATGATTACGCAGATCTGATGCGTGTATCCGTCGCAACGGCGGGCAATGATCATCGCCTGGGCGCAAATGAAGCACCTCCAGCCATCGTTTCCATCTATGTCGGCGATGAGCTCGAGAAGGTCCTCGAGTCCATCGAGAACGGCGAGGCCTTCACCTCCTCGGATTCGAAGCAGCTCGAGACCGGTGCACATGTTCTGCCACACTTCGTACAGGATAACACCGACCGTAACCGTACCTCACCGTTTGCCTTCACCGGCAACAAGTTCGAGTTCCGTATGCCGGGCTCCTCACTTTCCGTCGCAGACCCGAACGTCGTTCTGAACACCGCCGTCGCGGAGGCACTCGACCAGATCTGCGCGAAGCTCGAGCATGTCGATCCGAAGGACCTCGAGACAGAGGCGATGAAGCTCGTCAAGGAGCTCCTCAAGAAGCACAGAAGAATCATCTTCAACGGTAACGGTTATACCGATGAGTGGGTAGCCGAGGCAGAGAAGAGAGGACTCTACAACCTCAAGTCCCTCCCGGAGGCGATGCCACAGTTCAAGGCAAAGAAGAACAAGGAGCTCTTCGAAAAGCACCATGTCTTCACCGAGATCGAGATCGACTCCCGCTATGAGATCTACCTCGAGAACTACTCGAAGACCATCCGCATCGAGGCACTCACCATGCTCGAGATGGTGAAGAAGGACTTCACCGATGGCTTGATGGCATACGAGACCGCCCTCACCGACACCGCGATCCAGAAGAAGCAGGTACTCGCCGGCGCGAAGTGCACACTCGAAACCAGCATCCTCACGAAGCTCGACGCTGCATCCGAAGCCATCGGCTTCGCCGTCGAGAAGCTCGAGAAGGACCTCGCCGAGACACAGAAGATCACCGACAGCCTCGCACTCGCGACCGCATACCACGACACCATCCTCGCCGACATGGATGCCCTCCGTGCCCCGGTCGACGCAGCCGAAGAGATGATCCCGGAAACCTACCTCCCGTACCCGACCTACTCGAAGCTCCTTTTCTCACTTCGTTAAATGACAGGATCTGACCCTGCTTCATGGCGTCAGATCCTCTGAACAAAACCTTACGGTAGAAGAAAACTACCGGTAGAAGAAATCGGCGCATGGAGGTCGCCACGAACGTACGGCAGAAGAAATCGGCGCAGGGAGGGGACATAATTGCGCATTCAAAGAACAGGTTCCAGTGTAATGTACGTCATGAACGCACAGAACGTGTTCTGTGATGGGCATGACGTACATTGCACTGGGTTCTGTACTTTGAACTAAGTGAGCTGTCCCCTCCATGACCGATTTCTTCGTACTATGAATTAGCGGCGCGACCTTCATGGCCGATTTCTTCGTACCAAAAATTAGTGGAGTATATATGAATACTTATCAGAATCAGAGCACCTATACTGTGCCAGAGCAGTACAGGGGACATAATACACTCTGGCGTCCCCAGTCCATCGAGGACATGACGGAACTCACCCAGGATGCCTGCGGTATCGGCAGCGTCGTGAACATCGACGGCCATCAGGATACGCGCGTCCTGGACGATGCACTGCACATCGTGGAAAAGCTCGAGCACCGCGCCGGTAAGGACGCGAGCGGCAAGGTCGGCGACGGCGTCGGCATCCTCCTACAGATCAGCCACCGCTTCTTTAAGAAGGCGGCACTCGCGCAGGGGATCCAGCTGCGCGACGAGCGCGACTACGGTGTCGGCATGTTTTTCTTTCCGGAGGACCAGCTGAAGCGGACCTTCGCGAAGCGTATGTTCGAGGTCATCACCGAGAAGAACGGACTCCGTTTCCTCGGCTGGCGTGAGGTGCCGGTACATCCGGAGATCCTCGGCCAGGTGGCGGTCGACTGCATGCCGCATATCCTGCAGTGCTTCATCGAGCGTCCGGAGGACGCGGAGAGAGGCATCGATTTTGATCGGCGTTTATATGTACTTCGCCGCGAGTTCGAGCAGTCCTCAGAGGATACCTATATCTGTTCTCTGAGCTCCCGGACCATCGTATATAAGGGCATGTTCCTGGTAAAGCAGCTCCGTGCCTTCTACGATGACCTGCGTGATCCGGATTACCGGACCGCCATCGCCATCGTGCACTCCCGTTTCTCGACGAACACCACGCCGAGCTGGGATCGTGCGCATCCATACCGCATGATCGCCCATAACGGTGAGATCAATACCATCCGTCGAAGCATC
>CABTMH010000214.1 GCA_902485915.1 uncultured Oribacterium sp.
AACTCAAAGTTCTCGAGGAACTCCTTCGCACGTTCGCTCTTCGGCTGGGTGAAGAACGCTTCCGGCGTCGCCTCCTCGACGATGTGACCGTCATCCAGGAAGATGATCCGGTCGGCGATGGCTCTCGCGAAGGCCATCTCATGCGTGACGATCAGCATCGTCAGACCCTGCTCTGCGAGCTCGAGCATAACGTCGAGTACCTCACGGACCATCTCCGGGTCCAGCGCCGCGGTGACTTCATCGAACAGCATCATCTCCGGATGCATCTCGAGGGCCCGCACGATCGCGACACGCTGCTTCTGTCCACCGGACAGCATACGCGGATAGGCGTTTTCTTTGTCGCCGAGTCCGACGCGGCGGAGCAGCTCGCGGGCTTCCTTCTCCGCATCCGCCTTCGAACGCTTCTGCACCTTCTGCGGTGCCATCGTGATGTTATCGAGGATCGTTTTATGTGGGAAAAGATCATAGCTCTGGAACACCATGCCGATCTTCTGCCGGTACTTCGACATCTCCGCACTGCTCTTTCCTGAGATTTCCTCTCCGTCGAGGGCGATGCTCCCATGATTGATCGTCTCGAGACCGTTGATACAGCGGAGCAGTGTCGACTTTCCGCAGCCGGACGGTCCGAGCAGGACGACGACCTCGCCCTTCCTTACGTCGAGATCGATGCCCCGGAGGATTTCGAGCTCACCGAACGATTTATGCAGATCTTTAATTGAAAGCTGTATGTCAGCCATATCACCTGTTTCCTTTCTAAGTTTATGGGGTCTGACCCCATTACTAAACGGATAGTTGTCGCTGCGGCGCATTCGTATTTCGCTTCGCTTCATACTCATGTCGCGCTGTCGCGCTATGCGGCTGTGCTCATCCATATGCATTTACGAGCAAGCTCTCATGCACATGGATAAGCCATCCGCGCACCGCTTGTAGAAACGCGCAAAGTCTTAATTTTTCCAGCGCTTCTCGAGGTAGCGGGCCAGCATCGAGATCGGCCAGCAGGAGAAGAAGTAGAGGAAGAAGACGACGCCGTAGATCGGGAGCGCCGCGG
>CABTMH010000215.1 GCA_902485915.1 uncultured Oribacterium sp.
AACGAGGCGCCCAGTGCATCACTACACTGGGCGCCTCGTTTTATGTGTATCTTCATTCACTGTCTGATCAGTACACGAGCGAACAACAAGCTATCATGGTGCACTTCATGATGCAGTTGTTAAGAATTCTACAACTAGTCTTTGACATCTATTTCACAGGATTGTATAATTTAGAACGAAATCTATGATTTTATATGCAAAATCTATGAAATCATATAACAGGAGAGCGTATTAACATGGCAAAGAAAGAAATATCTCAGGCGGTTATCCAGAGACTTCCTCGATATTATCGATATCTCGAGGATCTTATGGATCAGGGGATCGAGCGCATTTCGTCGAACGAATTAAGTAAGCGGATGAAGCTCACAGCGTCGCAGATCCGTCAGGACCTTAACAACTTCGGCGGCTTCGGTCAGCAGGGCTACGGCTACAACATCCGAAATCTGCATGATGAGATCGCGAAGATCCTGAACATCGATGAGGAGCATGAGATGATCATCGTCGGAGCCGGTCACTTAGGACAGGCACTGGCGAACTATACGAACTTCCGGAAGCGTGGCTTCATCGTAAAAGCCATCTTCGATCAGGATCCGACGGTCATCGGTACACGGGTAGGCGATGTCGAGGTGCTTCCGATGGAGAAGATCGATGAGGTCGTGAAGTCATCGAATGTCAAGATGGCAGCGGTCTGCATCCCGAAGATACCGGCCGTGAAGGTCGTCGAGCAGCTGATCGACGATGGCGTCGTCGGCATCTGGAACTTCGCACACGTCGATCTCGAGGTCCCGGAGGATGTCGTCATCGAGAACGTACATCTCTCCGAGTCGCTGATGCGTCTCAGCTACCGTATGGGTGAAACCTACGGACGGAAAGAAGCGGAGGAAAAGGCATAAGATGGTGATCGGTATAGGCACCGACATCCTGGAAATCAGCCGTATCGAGAGTACCCGGCGAACAGGCACGGAGAATCGTATTTTTACGGAGCATGAGCGCCGGCAGGCATCTGGAAGAGATTCCATGCTTGCCGGTGATTTTGCATGTAAGGAAGCGGTCGCGAAGTGCTTCGGGACCGGCTTCCGCGGCTTCCGCCCGATCGACATCGAGGTGCTCCGGGATGAACTCGGGAAACCCTATGTCGTGCTTCACGGCGGTGCCCGCACGCTGTATACGAAGCTGGGCGGACGCTCGATTCAGGTCTCGATCTCCGACACGAAGGAGCTCGTCATCGCTTTCGCCATACTGGAGGGTACAGATGGAAACAGACAAGACGACCTATCTCAGGAAGCTTCCGGAACGCCGGAGCGACAGTAACAAGGGAACCTACGGAAAAGTCCTCGTGGCCGCCGGCTCGGAGGGCATGTGCGGTGCCGCTTACCTCGCCGGTCTCGCCGCCTATCGCTGCGGTGCCGGCCTCGTGCGCATCCTGACGCCGCAGTCGAACCGCCTCATCGTGCAGTCCCTGCTTCCGGAGGCGATCTTCACCGGCTACGATGCGGACAGTGATTTCCGAGCCCTGTCCGAGGCCAATGTCTCTTGGGCGGACATCATCGTGCTGGGGCCAGGTCTCGGCACCGAGGCGCTGAGCGTGACGCTCGTCCGTGCGTTGCTGCACGCCATCGCAGCGGAGTGCGACGTAGCGACATCGACATGGCTACGGAAATTTCCGATGCTGCTGATCGATGCGGACGGCCTCAACATCCTGAGCGCCCGACCGGAGCTGATGCAGCTCGTGGACCGCATCGCATCGCAGATTCCGGTGGTCGTCACCCCGCACCCGATGGAGATGGCGCGCCTCGCTGCGACTTCGCTGCAGGAGATCCTTCAGTGCCCGGCCCACGCGGCGGAAGCATTGACCGAAGCACATGGCACCATAAGTGTGATGAAGGGCACTGAAACCATCGTCATGGACACCGATGGACACGCCTTCCAGAACCTGGAGGCGAGCCCGGCCCTCAGTAAAGGTGGCTCCGGCGACGTACTGTCCGGTGCTATCGCGGGCGTTTATGCCGTCCTGCGCGCCGACCGGATCGATGCACTGCGCGAAGCTCCGGCAGAAGAGAGCCGCACGCGCTGGCGCAGGATGGGCTTCGACGCGGCCGTCACCGGCGTACTGCTCCATGCAGAGGCAGGGCGACAGGCCGCAGAGTGCCACGGAACCCACGGCGTACTCGCCAGAGAAACGGCAGACATGCTCGGTATCGTGATGCATACGTGTACTGAACAGGAAGGGGCCTCCGTTGCCGCCCTTCCGGCTCCCTGCCTGAATCCAGTTGACGAGTGAACAGTAACGGCCGTGTCGCTCTGAGATGCAAACATGTCAGAAAAGCTTGATTCTACGCCATTTTTACGTTATAGTACTAGAGTTTGATTTAAACATCGATCGATTTTATATATGTAATTGAGGAGAGTATTATGTCAGGACATTCCAAGTTTTCAAACATCCGTGCTAAGAAGGAAAAGAATGATGCCGCAAAGGGCAAAATTTTCACCATGATCGGCCATGAGCTCGCACTGGCTGTAAAGGCCGGTGGACCTGACCCAGCGAACAACTCTAAGCTCGCTGCTGTCATCGCGAAGGCGAAGGCAAACAACATGCCGAACGATACCATCAACAGCGGTATCAAGAAGGCTGCCGGATCCATGGATGCGGATAACTTTGAGGAGCTTCAGTACGAGGGCTACGGCCCGAATGGTGTAGCTATCATCGTGAAGGTTCTGACGGATAACAAGAACCGTGCTGCAGCGGATGTACGTTCTGCATTTACGAAGGGCCACGGCTCACTCGCAACGCAGGGTGCCGTTTCCTTCATGTTCGACGAGAAGGGCCAGATCATCCTCGATCGTGAGGCGATGGACGATATGGATAAGGACTTCGACACACTGATGGATATGGCCATCGAGGCTGGTGCCGAGGACATCACCGACGAAGAGGATTCCTACGTGATCATCACGGATCCGGCGGACTTCGAGACTGTTCGCGAGAACATCGAAAAGCAGGGCATCCCGATGGCAGAAGCTGACGTCGTGATGATCCCGCAGAACTACGTATCGGTTACCGATCCGGAGGTCGTAAAGGGTCTCCGCAGAACCCTCGATCTGCTCGACGCATCCGAGGATGTTCAGACCGTATATACCAACTGGGAAGAGGAAAACGAGGAGTAAGGTTTACTTCGATAAACTTTACGACGACATCCCGCAGAGCAGCGGGGAAAGCAAAGTGAATCAACAGTAGCAAAAAAGACCGCGCAGGCGCAATGTCATTAAGTTAAGATGACAAAAGAAAGATCTCTATACCAGAAATGGTATAGGGGTCTTTTTTTACGGCAAAAAACGCTTGACACAAGCGACAGAATGTGCGGCCGCTTTCG
>CABTMH010000216.1 GCA_902485915.1 uncultured Oribacterium sp.
GAAGGGCAGCGAGGCCTTTTTTTATATAAACATTTTTATTACTTCTCTGACGGCATGTCGAACTTCGTCTTGTCGGCGACGGCGATGTCCTCGCCGAGCTGCATCTCCATGAGGGTCAGCGGGGTCTCCGGGTCTGCGCACATCGTGTGCTTCGCGCCGCACGGAATCGAGATCACATCGCCGGCGCATACGCTGCGGGCCTCGCCATCGACGATGGCGGTGCCACGGCCGTCCAGGACGGTCCAGATTTCGTTGCGGGCGTGATGTGCGTGATAGCTCATGTGCGCACCCGGGCGCATCTCGATTTTCACGGTCATCGAGCCCTGGGAGACGTCGAGGATGCGGAAGTCGCCCCAGGATTTACGGGCGAACATGATCTGGTCCGGGAGCTGGTCCACGTATGGCTTGATGCGGGCGCTGGCTTCGAGGTTACTGACGAGGATGCCCTGCGGGCTCGCAGAGATCACGGCATGCTCGAGGCCCATCGCGAGGATCGGCACGCTCAGCTCGTTCACGATATGGACGTCCTCGCAGTGCTCACCGAGGATGCCGTGGCCGATGACCGGCTCAGACATCTCTTCGGTCAGGGTGTTCCAGGTGCCGAGGTCCTTCCACTCGCCGTGGAAGCACATCACCTGGATCTTCGCTTCATGCTCGACGACGGCATAGTCGAAGCTGATTTTGCGGAGATCGGCATACTGGTCGAAGAGGGTCTGATAGTCGCTCGTGTCGAGGAGGGTGCGGGCACGGTCCAGCACGTAGCCGAGCTTATAGGCGAAGACGCCGCCGTTCCACAGGGCACCCTGCTTCAGGTATTCGCGGGCGGTCGCCTCATCCGGCTTCTCCTTGAAGGTGCGGACGGTCGACACCGGGGCCTTCGCCTCCGGGATGATGTAGCCGTACTTCTCAGATGGATAGGTCGGCTCGATGCCCATCAGGACGAGATTCGCCTCGCCTTTATCTGCCTGCTCAGAGAGCGCCTTCAGCGCATAGAAGTAGTCATCGTTTACATACGGGTCCACCGGACAGACCACGACGGATTCATCCTCCAGGACGTCACATTTTTCGTGCAGGTAGGCACTCGCGAGGGCGATCGCCGGGAAGGTATCCCTTCTCGTCGGTTCGACGGAGATATTTACGTCGGTGCCGAGCAGGTTCAGGATGGAGGATACCTGGGTGCGGGAGGTCGCGATGGTGACACGGGCCTCCGGGTCCACGGTGCGGATCTGGCGGTAGACGCGCTCGATCATCGATTCATAGCTTCCGTCCGGGCGTTTAAAGAGCTTGATAAACTGCTTGGAGCGGATATCGTTGGAAAGTGGCCACAGGCGCTTGCCGGAGCCACCGGATAGCAAAATGATATTCATAGTACTGCCTTTCTTAAAAACACGATAGTATTCTAGCATACTCGTGGGGCTTCGTCTAACTGTGACGCCATAACACTTCATCTCTCCTGTATCTCTCGTTCCTGTTCACACGTGTACCGATCAGGCAACAAATCCTCTGTACAATATGCTGTGAAAAAATCAGACGTTTTGTAAATATCCTCTAAGCCTTACGGAATTCTGTCTTTTCGTCCATTTCGGCTTCTCGATTTCACTCTTCTGTCCTGTGCTTCACTTGCGTTTTTCTAAGCTCCATGCGTGGGGCGTCTAGTCTGTTCTGGGACTATAGTCCACATGACGACTATAGGCGATTTGCGCTGTCTCCTCTATACTCGGACTATACCAAACGCGGAGGCCACATGACAGTATCTCAGCTTATCCTCCTGCAGTGTCTGACCATCGCTGCGGGCTATGATCTACGAGAGCGGCGTATCCCTCATGCGCTGATCTACACCTATTTATGTTCTGGTTATTTCCTCTCCTACAGGGGCACCCTGACGCTGGCGGCGTGCTTCTTCTGCTCCAGCGGAAGGGGTGTCTCCTATCTTCTTCGCTACTTTCTCGCGCTCGTCATGTTTCGTGCCCTGGCCGCACGGACCCATGCAGGTGGTGGAGACGCGCGACTGATGGCACTGGTCATCGCCTGGTGCGGTGTCGATGCCGGATGTCGGCTTCTGCTGCCGGGGCTCGTGCTGGCACTGCTGTATCTTCTATGGATCAGAACAGATTCCGGCAGGTGGAGGATCCGGGAGCAGCACATGCTTCCATCGCTGCCTCTGGCCCTCCCACTGCTTCTCGGTGCGATTCCGGGACTGATCTTCTCTCCCGCGTAGTACGGTTCATTTCCTACCCCTGAACCCTGAACCGGCGAGGCGGGAGATACTCTCAGAAAGTAAACGTTCAGCGATGGGCCCCCGGAGGGCGCTACGGAGGCATTGCACTCCGAGTCCGGTGAAATCCATGCCGGGGTCCCCTGCCTGAACTGTACGCTCAGAAAAATGCTTTATCTGTATGAAAAGAGGCTTCTATGAATCAGATTCTCGCACTGCTGGAACAGGATCCCAGCTACTGTGAACGCTTTTTAAAGTATGCATCTTCGCGGACGGAGTGTCCGTTTACCGTCTATACCTTTCAGACCGTGACGGAGCTGCAGCGTTTCGCACACCAGAACGACATCGATCTGCTGCTGAGTGATGCGCAGGCGGCCGGGGATGCGGAGCTCGAGAAGCTCCCGGTGCATACCCGGGTCGAGCTCACAGAGGAACCGATGGGTGAGAAGCAGGTGCTCGACGGAGCGCGTTCGGATACGCCACGCAAAATCTATAAGTATCAGTCCGGAGAGAAGATCCTGCATGAGCTCGTGTCGAGCTATCAGCTCGCGAAGAAGTCGGAGCCGAAAAATCGGCAGGGACTCGCCAGGCTGTACCTCGTGTACAGTCCGATCGGGCGTTCCGGGAAGACCTGCTTCGCCGAGAGTCTCACGAAAACACTGGAGAAGGATATGCGGGCACTCTATATCAGCCTCGAGGAGGTATCCGCGCGGGCCGATGCATCGATGCAAGGCGGAAGCGCCTCTCTCAGTGATGCACTCTACTTCTATAAGAAGGAGCGGCTGGATGCCGAGCGGCTGCGCTCGATCATCACGCGTGCCGACGGGATGGACTTCATCCCGCCGGTCCGTTCACCGGAGGATATCGCGACGCTGCGGGATACGGAGCTTCCACAGTTTATCCAGGCCCTGCGTGCATCGGTCGACTACGATGCCATCGTCCTCGACACCGACAGTATCCTGAGCCGCGTGGAGGGCATCCTCCCACAGGCCGACTGGATCTTCATGCCGGTCACCGACCAGCCTGCGCACTACCGTAAGCTGTCCGCCCTGGAGCACTATCTCTCCGGCTCTCCGTATCGCGCTGCACTCGACCGCATCGTGAAGCTCATCGTACCTCTGGAGCATACGGGATACTCCGAAGCAGCGGCCTCGGAGCGGCTGTCCGAATTTACCGCGGCGGTCATACGAAACTACCTCTACGATGCTGAGCCGCAGCGTGCGGTCCACTAGCAGACATGCCTGTCAGCACCTGACGACTGAGCACAAAGAGGTCTCAGAATGGAGAATAAACCGCATGAATACGATCATGGATCAGACTGAACTGAAGAAAGAACTGAAGCAGCAGCTGCTCGCCGGACTCGAGGAGCAGCGGAGCTTCAGCGATGCGGAGCTGTATGACCGCATCGACGAGCTCCTCTTCGCACATCCGGAGCTCTGCCTCCGGGATAAGCTCTATCTGCGCGATGCTGTCTTCAACAGCTTCCGTCGTCTCGATGTGCTGTCCGAGGTACTCGATAACGCGGATGTCACGGAAATCATGATCAACTCCGAGCAGGAGATCTTCATCGAGCGCAGCGGACACATGCAGCGCTGGGACCGAAGCTTCGAGTCCCGGGCACAGCTCGAGGAGCTGATTCAGAGCATCGTAAGCCGCATCAACCGCGTGGTCAACACCAGTACGCCGATCGTCGATGCCCGTCTCGAGGATGGCTCGCGTGTTCATGTCGTCCTGCCGCCGATCGCACTGAAGGGGCCGACGGTCACCATCCGAAAGTTCCCGGAGCCGATCACCCTCGAAAAGCTGATCCTCTACGACTCTCTGACACAGGAAGCCGCCGACTTTCTGATTTCGCTCGTAAGGGCCCGGTACAACATCTTCATTTCCGGAGGGACCAACTCTGGAAAGACCACCTTTCTCAACGCGCTTAGTCAGTATATCCCGTCGGATGAACGGGTCATCACGATCGAGGACTCCGCAGAGCTCCAGATCCGAAACGTACCGAACCTCGTCTCCCTCGAAACGCGAAACGCAAACGCAGAGGGGGAAGGCGAGATCAGCATGCAGAACCTGATCAAGGCGTCCCTCCGTATGTCGCCGGACCGCATCATCGTCGGCGAGGTGCGCGGAAAGGAATCGCTCGACATGCTGAACGCTATGAATACAGGCCACGACGGCAGCCTGTCCACCGGCCATGCGAACTCCGCTCAGGATATGCTCCGCCGTCTGCAGACCATGGTGCTGCAGGGCGCAGACCTCCCGCTGCCGGCGATCCGCAGCATGATCGAGTCGGCGCTCGACATCATCGTTCACTTAGGGCGTACCCGTGACCATAAACGACGGGTACTGGAAATATCGGAGGTGATCGGCATTGAACATGACGAAATCAAACTTGAGCCACTGTATAAATTCGATGGTCAGAAGCTTGAAAAGCTTGCGGATCTCACGTCCCGACAGAAGCTCCTCGATCGATTATAACGAGTATATCCTGACGCCCCTCGAGTATCTCCGCCTCTTCATCACGGCGCTGCTCGCGGATATGCTGGTCGCTTATACCTTTTACCAGAGCCGCCGTGTGCTGCTCGTCACGCTGCCGCTCTGTCTGCTGTACCCCTTCTCCTGTCGGAAGGCACTCTGCGAGAAGCGGCGTCAGCAGTTGCTGACAGAGTTTAAGGAATCCCTGGCGATCCTGTCCTCTTTCTTAAGTGCCGGTTACTCCACGGAAAATGCCTTCCGGGCCTCCATCGATGAGCTCAAGCATCTCTTCTCCCCGGACGCGATGATCGTGCGGGAGTTCGAACAGATCGTGCACGGCATGAGCCTGCATACACCGGTCGAGGTGCTGCTCGCGGACTTCGCCTACCGCTCCGGACTCGAGGATGTCGCGAATTTCGCCGAGGTCTTCGCCGTCGCGAAGAAAAACGGCGGTCAGCTCGTGAACATCATCGCGCACACGGCCTCGGTCATCCGTGATAAGGTGCAGATCTCCGAGGAGATCCTCACGATGAACGCCGCCAAACGCTATGAGCAGCGGGTCATGAACCTCGTCCCGTTCCTCATCATCCTGTATATGAACTTCAGCTCGCCGGAGTTTTTCCGGACCCTGTACACGACGGTGCTCGGGCGCATCACCATGACACTCTGTCTCCTGCTGTATGTCCTCTCCGTCTGGCTCGCCGGGCGCATCATGGATATCGAGGTGTAGCCATGCGGACACGACATAATCTGCGCTACACACTGGAGAAGACGCTGCGTCCATATCTCGAGAAGCTCCGGCAGCAGGCACAGGCGACCCCCGCCGGGATTCGAAAGCAGATGCTGCTCTGCATCAGTGCCTCCCTGCTCCTCACGATCCTGGTGTTTTTTCTGGGACTTCAGGACGGCGTGCTGAAGGAGGGCTTCCGCCTTCCGCGAAGCGGCTATGGCGGGGCGAAGCAGTATATCACCCTGGAGGTCTCCGGGCTCACGGAGGATACATCGGTTCCGCTCGATATCACGGTCAGTCCGAAGCGCTACACCGAGGAGGAGGCCAATGCTGTCTTCCGTGAGATCTATGACCAGCTCGAGGAGCTCGTGGTCGCAGAGGGTGAAAGCTTCGCAAACCTCCAGCACGATCTCCGCCTCATGACGAAGCTCCCGAAGTATGGCGTGCAGCTCTCCTGGGACTTCTACCCAGAGCTCGATCCGGCCCTCGACGCCGGTTCCGTGCCGCAGGATGTGGATGTCCCGGCAGAGGCAGCGGTCGAAGGCGAAGTACCGCAGGATGCGGATGCTGCGTCAAAAGCATTGGCGGAAAACGAGCAGTCGGCGGGCGAAGATGCCATGCCAGAAGCATTGGCTGAAGGCGGGGTATCGGCAGACGAGGATGTCCTGCCAGAAGATGCGGACGCCACGGCGATCGCCATGGCAGATCAGCGGGAAGCCGCGCGGGCCTACTACCGGAAGTACCGTCACCTGATGGACAGCGACGGCACGCTACATAACGAAACGCTGCCACCCGGCACCGTGGTGACCGGCTATCTGTCCCTCATCATGAGTACGGACATCGTGCCGACGAGTACCGACGGAGCGACGAAGTACCTGAAAACGCAGTATCACTCGGCACCGTACCGGATCTATGTCGGTATCGTCCCACGGGCGCTGTCCCGCTATGAGTCTCTGCTGCTTCAGCTGCAGCAGGCCATCACCGCGGAGGACGAGGGCAGTCTCGGCGAGAATATGCTCTCCCTGCCGACAGAAATCGACGGACAGCGCATCTACTACAGTGAGCACGAGGACCAGAGCTATCTTCTGCTGCCGCTGCTCGGCGTCATCGCCGCCATGGCCATCTATATGCGCCAGGGACAGGCACGCCGGACGGAAAAGAAACAGCGGGAGGCGCTCCTGATGCTGGACTATTCCGAGCTGGTATCGAAGCTCATGGTCTACATCGGCGCCGGTCTCACGGTCCGCAATGCCCTGGAAACCATCTCACAGCATTTCGATGCGCTCATCGCACGCGGCATCAAGGCAGATCGGCCGCTCTATCAGGAGCTCCGCACGATGGTCATCCAGTTCCGGCGCAACATGCCGGAATCGGAAATCTATCTTTCGTTCGGACGACGGGTGAACCTGAAGCCGTATACGAAGCTCGTCAGTCTCATCGAGCAGAACCGGATGAACGGCGCACGGAATCTCCGTGCCATGCTGGAGCTCGAGATGGAGGACGCCTTCGAGCAGCGGAAAACAACCGCACGGCGCCTCGGCGAGGAGGCCGGCACGAAGCTGCTGCTCCCACTGTTTATCATGCTCGGCATCGTGATGATCATCGTCATCGTGCCGGCCATGAGTGCCCTCGGATGAGGACAGACATCATCCCACTCTCAACGTATGGCTTTTACAGGCGACCCTCTGGATCTTCTGCTAAACGGTTACATTTTATCACACGGATACTATTCATCTGCGCAGTATCCTGTCCCGGCATATGTCCGGAAGGATGCTGTGCCCTACACGAGGCGAGGCCTCAGGAGGAAAAGACATGACCACAAGCTTCCCTATGTTCCCAACTGTTTCCGGTATACTGCCGCACACGATGCTGGATACCGTCTTCGGTGTACTGCACCGACTGTATGACCAGTTCCTGTTTGCATGGATGCTGTTCATCACGGCCTGCCGGAAGCGCCTGCGCGCACTGCTCCAGGATGATTCCGGCATCGGTACCATCGAGCTCGTACTGATCCTCGTCGTGCTGATCGCGCTCGTCCTGATCTTTAAGGATCGTATCAAAGCGCTTCTCAATGACATCTTCGATCAGATCGAGAGCTCCGCGACCAGCGTGTACTGATGAAGCGGCGTATGACGCGGGGCCCTGCATATACAGACGCAGAACGTCGCCGCACGGCGAAGGCTGCACTCGCAGCTCAGCACACGCAGGGCTCGGTCACCGTGTTTCTCGCACTTACCTTCGCGATGATCGCTGCGCTGCTGCTTACCATCGTGGAGTCCTGCCGCACCGTCTCCGAGCGCCTGTTCTGGCAGACAGCGGTGGACAGCTCCATGGAGTCACTCTTCTCACAGTTCCATCGCCCGCTCTGGGAAAACTACCGGATCTTCGGACTGCAGTACCGGACGGACGAGGATCTCTCGGAAGAGTTCTATGACTTCATGAAGCCCTACCTCGACGCCCGGGACCTCTTTCCGGGCAGCATCCGGGAGGACAGTGTTTCCTTCCTGGAGCATGTGCATGTCACCGAAGGAATCAGCTTCGAAGAGGAGGTGCTGGAGTATATGAAATATGGACTTCTGGATTCGCTGATCAGCTTCGCGGGCAGTGACTTTCAGGAGCAGGAGGTCGTGGAGGAGCTGGAAAAGGTGTTCCGACGTGCAGATGAGTCGAAGGAAATCCGGGAACTGCAGCGTCGCTATCAGCTCGATACGAAGGACCTGAAAGCCGTCGAGGATGCCATCGCTCAGGTGGATGCCGCCACACGCAGTGCAGAAGCCGCCCACCAGGAGGCCTGGAACGCACTCCGGCGGGAGGATCCGTACGACTTCTACTCTGCGAAATACTCCTTCACCCGTACACTCACTGAGCTTCAGCATGCAGTCAGCCGTTATACGAAGGCAGCGGATCAGCTCGCGGAAAAGGTCGCTGCGCTGCGCGCGGACTTTGATACCCGCGCTGCTTCTCTCTCTGAGGAGGGAAGACAGGCGATCGAGGCGGAAATCTCCGAATATGAAAACTATGTTTCCAGAGGTGGCGACGTCCGCGCAGAGATCGAAGCGATGCCGGCGAAGGCCGATGCCCTCATCGCCGAAGCCGATCGCGTCGAGCAGGACGTCGATGACTTCGAGGAGTGGCTGGCCGATGCCATCTCGGATGCATGGGATGACGACGAGGAGGACGAGCCGGACTTTTCCTATGAGATACGGCGCTTTTACCGAAACGCCGCCGCGGACTGGCACAGCTTTTCACTGATTCACTATGGCGGCGAGCTGTCGAGGATCAATGCAAAAAACAAGGCCCTGCTCGATCAGATCAGTGATCTGCTGCAGGGAAATCTGCTCTCGCTGGTGCTGCCGGACGGTGCTGCTCTTCCATCGAACACGGCCATACATGACCGCTCACCGGCATTCCCGGCCGATTCCACGGCGCATCCGGTGGAGGTCGCCATCCTCGGCGAGTATGCACTGAAGTTCTTTCACTACTACCATCCGGGCGAAACGCCGAAAGAGCAGCTGCCACCGAGTGGCACGCAGGCGCTCGAGCTCGAGTATATGCTCGGCGGCGAAAGCAGCGACTACGAGAATCTCTCGGAATATGTCACGAAGCTCGTCGCACTCCGGGAAGGTATGAATCTGATCTATCTCTACTCGAATCCGGAAAAGCGGAACGAAGCCCGGCTCTTCGTCACATCCTTTCTCGTCGCTACGGGAAACCCGGCGCTGATTTCGGTCTTCACCTTTTTCGTCCTCGGCATCTGGGCACTGGTTCAGGCGATTCAGGATGTGAAGACCCTGCTGTCTGCCGGACGTGTACCACTCTTTCACGATAACAGCAGCTGGTCCGTCGACATCTCCGGACTTCTCCGTTTCGGTGAACATCCTTCCGCACGTGCCGATGTACGTAAAAACGGCCTCTCCTACCGGGATTACCTCCGGGCGTTTCTGCTCGGCGAGGGACTACTCCATCAGGCAGAGATCAACCAGCGGATGCTGAGCCGGATCGAGAAAAACATCCGGCAGATCGGAAAGGATCCGGAAACGGGCTTCGCCCTCGACGAGTGTCTCTATGCGCTCGAGGCCACGGTCCGCCCGGACACGCGGCACGTCATGTACAGCACCGGTATCCTGCAGATGGTCGCCGATACGGTACCGACCATCGACTACTCGATGGAAATCAGCAGCTACTACAAGTATCGAAACGACACGCAGTAGGCAGCCTTCTCCGACACATCGTGCGGCAAAAGACCTCCGGTATATGCCATACACCAGACGTCGCGACAGCTGCCACCCGGTCGACGTAATCAAACTCCGGTATGTGCCATACACCAGATGCTGAAGCATCGACCGCTGACACTCTCATAGATGATTCCGCTGCACTTCAGCGAATCACATATATCTCATCCTGAGGAAACGCATGAAACAGGAACGAAGTACCCTGCCCCGGCACAAGTCACACTCCAGGTACCACCACCGGGCATCGGAATACAAGAAAAAACTGAATACACTTCTTCTGACGCCATGCCGCTCCTCCTTCACCGTGGAGGCTGCGCTCGCTCTGACCCTCGTGATCCTCGCGAGCGTCGTCCTCATGGTGCCCATGCTGATCCTGAACCATCAGCGAAACGCCGCCCTCGAGATGCATGAGAATGCACGCCAGATGGCGAAGCAGAAATATGTCGAGTACTACCGTGCGAAGGACGGCAGTCTCACCCTCGATCAGGATCTCCTGAACAGTGGGGAGACAGTACTCACGGCCCTCGGCCTCGGGCATCAGATCAGCCAGCCCGGTATGAAGAACATCGACCTTCTATCCGATTCCGAAATCACGAAGGAAACGGTGCGTTATATCGCAAACTATGATGCGGTTCTGCCGTTTTCAGTGCTCGGACTCGACCATCTGTCGCAGCAGGTCGTCGTCAGTCGCCGTGCATGGATCGGCGCGAAGGGTAATCGCTGGATGGAAAATAACGGTGGGGAGACGGAAGACGATCCCATCGTCTATGTCAGTACCCGCGACACCGATGTCTACCATACCACACGGGCCTGTTCTTATCTCACCCATGACATCCTGGAAGCCCGGGGGGAAGACATGCGGACGCTTCGGAACAAATTCGGCGGAAAGTACAGTCCCTGTGCCACCTGCCGACCGAACCTGTCCATGCCGACCGTCTACTATACCCTGGCGGCACGCAGCTATCATACGACACCGAGCTGTCGCACCATCTCCAGCAATGTGCAGGAGATGAAAAAATCTGAAGCCGAGTCCTATGGAAAGCACGGCTGTGTGCGCTGCGGATAAAGAATGCACGATGTATACATGAGGACCTCGCTTCCGCTGGCACCATCGTCGCCCACACTGTGTTTTATGATTTATCACGTAGTATACATCGAAACATATCATTGAGGAGAAAACCGTGATGCACTGTTCGACCTGTCTCTTTTTCATATACGCACTGCTCTGCATCGCGTACGATCTGCGGAGCCACAGCGTGCCCCTGATGGTGCACCTTCTGTTCGTACTCCCCGGACTGATCGTATTCGGAAATCAGCTCCACGGAACGCTGCAGGCCTGTGCGCTCACAGCTCACCAGGTGATCTCGGATACGCCGGCTGATGCTTCATCCGCTGGACTTTCACTCTGGCATCCGGTCCGGACCGCACTGCTTCCGCTGCTGCCGGGGCTCCTGGCCCTGCTGATCAGCAGGCTCACACAGGAAGCCCTGGGCCTCGGTGACGGACTCTTTCTGCTGATCGCCGGCCTCTATCTCCGGATGAGCTCGATGCTTCTTCTGCTTCTGTCCGGTATCCTGGTCGGCTTTCTCGTGAGCGCGGTCCTGCTCATCCATGGGCATATCCACGGCCGGAGCATGCGAAAAGTGAGCTTTCCGTGGCTTCCCTGCACACTGCCCGCGCTCTGCGCGATCGTTTTCTCGCAGTTCCAGCTGGTCTGACACTTCTTCATCCACCCGATGACACTTCGCATCCTGTCTGTCCCTGGATGCCCTGCATCATCTACTGAACGCGATTTTATATTCAGGAGTTCCCATGTATACCATCGAAGCCGCCTATATCTTTTCCATCATCCTGCTGGTCATCGGAAGTCTCGTCACCAGTGCCATCAAACTGCAGTCAAAAATCAATGGTTTCACACGTTCTGCGCTCGAAACAGAGGTCAACAGCCATCTCCCGGATGGCGCGAAGGATTTCCAGCCAGAGGATTTCATCCGCATGGTCACCCTTTTTGAACAGGACATCGATCCAGCCGAAGGAGGACAACATGAATAAACCGATTCTGGAGCGTATGTCCTACGAGCATAATCTCCGTCACAGTTATATGCATATCAGCGCGCAGTCCGTGGATCCGCAGTCCTATGAGCTGAAGCTGCTTCACGAAACGAGCGTCCCGGATACGCTACCGCTCCTGATCCGCCAGAATACAGAGGATTCGTCACAGGCGACCCTCGAATATGAGGTCACCGGTCTCGAGTCCATGACGAGCTACTACACGAGTCGAAAGCTCCGCTATCTGGCCCTCGCACGACTCATGGAGAACATCCATGGCCTGCTCGAGCATCTCGAGGAGTATTTTCTTCCAGAGGATATGGTGCTCCTGGATCCATCCACGATTTTCTACAATTCGGAAAAAGAAAGCTGGATCTTCACCCTCGTGCCCGGCTACAGCAGTTCCTTTCACGAAGCACTGAAGTCACTCATCGCCTGGCTTCTGAAGCGGATCGACTACAACGAGGACCGTGTCGTCGTCCTGGCGTATACGCTCTATAACGAATCCATCAAGGAATTTCTCGTGATGGAGAATCTTCTCCGCATCTGTCGGCAGAACATCGAGCGTGAGCGCATGTTTCAGCTGGAACGCAGCGGTGGCCATGCATCCACCGTAGCTGCATCTTCTTTCGGCATGGACGGCCGCGCCTCTACGCAGGCTCCTGCTTCCGGTTTCTTCGCTGCAGACGAACAGCGCACAGCTGGCGCTGCACCACGTCCACGCATGATTTCCACCGATGGCATCTTCCGCCCGATCGACGCCGGCCTTTCAGAGACGACAGAAGGCGTCGAGCCGCAAACGGTGATGTCCGCGCAGCCATCTGCTGCAGCGCCTGACAACATCCGCTTCCCATCCGATTATGGTGAAGACGAGTACAGTAAGACGGTCAGAAAACTGCAGGAGCACACGCCAGGGGCTGCCCATGCGTACGAACATGACGCCTCTCTCTGTACGAACTATGCAGGCAGCGATGATACTGCGCTCGACGGTGTCAGCGTATCATCACTGGTTCCAGCCCCCGAAGTAAAAAGGAGTTTTCCACTTTTTCATCGCCGGAAAGACGGAAAATCAGAGAAAACCGAACGACGAACCCGAAAAAGTGTGGAGAAATCCACACTGAAGGAAGCACTGTCCACCGAACAGAATCAGAGCTCCTTTAAGGCGAAGACCCTTCTCTCTGTCGCACTCATGATTCTCATCCCTTTCCTGATCTGGTTCCTGAAGGGCGGGCTCGTCCTTCGTCGCATGCTCCCACTGGTACTGGCACTCGAAGCCGGCATCCTCGTCGTCATCGCACTCGATTACCTGATGGCGAAGCTGCCGGATGATTAACGAAATTTCCTCAAAAGTTCTGAAGGATGCGCTGATTGTGAAGCTGCAGGTACAGTAACCGTAATAGCGCGTCCATAGTGCGCATACATCATTCTACGATTCGCTTCGTGATCTCTATAAGAATCTCCGTGGTCTTCTCCAGCGATCCTGCCGGGATGAACTCATACTTTCCGTGATAGTTGTAGCCACCGGTACAGAGGTTCGGGCACGGCAGGCCCATGTAGGAGAGACGTGCGCCATCCGTGCCGCCACGAATCGGAACCACGATCGGCTCGACGCCGCAGGCACGCATCGCTGCCTCTGCAGTATCGATGAGGTACATGCACGGCTCGATCTGTTCCTTCATGTTATAGTAGCTGTCCAGGATCTCGCAGACTACGGTGCCCTCACCGTACTTCCGGTTCAGGAACGCCGCTGCATCTGCGAAGAAGCGCTTCTTCTCCTCGAACTTCGCGCGGTCATGGTCGCGGATGATGTACTCCATCTTCGCCTCCTCGACACCGCCGCTCATCCCGTCGAGATGATAGAAGCCCTCGTAGCCCTCGGTATACATCGGGTTCTCAAACGCCGGCAGCAGACTCTGGAATTCCATGCCGATGAGCAGTGCGTTCTTCATCTTAAGCTTCGCGCTGCCTGGGTGAATGCTGACGCCGTGAATCGTGATCTTCCCGGAAGCGGCATTGAAATTCTCATACTCGAGCTCGCCGAGCGCTCCACCATCTACCGTGTAGGCGATGTCCGCGCCGAAGTCCTCGACATCGAAGTGGTCTGCACCTCGACCGATTTCCTCATCCGGTGTAAAGCCGATACAGATGTCCCCATGCTTTATCTCCGGGTGCGTCAGGAAGTGCTCCGCCATCGTCATGATTTCTGCGATGCCCGCCTTATCATCGGCGCCGAGCAGCGTCGTGCCATCCGTCACGATGAGGTCCTCGCCCCGCAGATCTGCCAGGAACGGAAAATCTGCCACCTTCATCACGATCTGCTTCTCCTCATGGAGGACGATGTCTCCGCCGTCATAGTCATGCACGATCCGCGGCTTCACATCCGCCCCGCTCAGTGCCGGCGAGGTATCCATGTGTGCGATGAACCCAAGTACCGGCGTGCGCCCGCCATGCTGCGGTGCGACACCAGCTGCCCTGTCCGCCATCTGCACTTCGTCGCCTGCATCAGCCGACGCTTCATCCATCGTCGACGGAATCCGCGCGAAGACATAGCCGAACTCGCTCATGCGCACATCGGCTGCACCCATCTCGATGAGCTCCTGACGAAGTCGCTCCGCAAGTACCAGCTGCTTCGCTGTACTTGGGCAGCTTTCACTCGCTTCATCAGACTCTGTATCGTAGCTGATATAATTCAAAAACCGGTCGATTGCTGTTTTCATAAAATCATCCTTTCTTCTATGTTTTCAGTTTTTCTTTACCATGAATAAAAGAAAGTCGCCGTACGACCGGCGATTTCTCCGGTCGTGCGACGTCCTTTTCTTTATCTCTTATTTCTGACTCTGGTTATAACATTCACGTAATGCTTTTGCAAGCTGATCTGCACAGGAAGTGCCTTTCCGGCCGTGACTAAGATAGGGATTTATGAAAGCTCCTTCTGGTACTCAGATCGGAAGAGCACACGTCTGAACTCCAGTCA
>CABTMH010000217.1 GCA_902485915.1 uncultured Oribacterium sp.
ATGGTGCAGGGCACGATGTCGAACGCGGGAAAGAGTCTGCTGGTGGCGGGGCTCTGCCGTATCTTTCATGAGGATGGCTATCGGGTCGCACCGTTTAAGGCGCAGAACATGGCGCTCAACAGCTTCATCACGGATGAAGGGCTCGAGATGGGACGCGCGCAGGTCGTCCAGGCAGAGGCCGCCGGGATCGCCCCAGACGCGAGGATGAATCCGATTCTGCTGAAGCCGACCACCGATGTCGGTTCGCAGGTGATCGTGCGCGGAGTGGCGCAGGGCAATATGACGGCCCGCGAGTACTATCGCAACAAGCGGGCGCTGCTGCCGGTCGTGCGCGAGACGTATGAAGCGCTCGCGGCAGAGTACGACATCATCGTGATCGAGGGCGCGGGGAGCCCGGCGGAGGTGAATCTCCGGGAGGACGACCTCGTCAACATGGGGATGGCGGCGATCGCGGATGCGCCGGTGCTGCTGGTCGGTGATATCGACCGCGGCGGTGTCTTCGCGCAGCTGCTCGGGACGATCGAGCTGCTGGAGCCGGAGGAGCGGGCGCGCATCCGGGGGCTCATCATCAACAAGTTCCGCGGCGATCAGACGATCCTCGATCCGGGGCTCGACATCCTCGAGGCGCGGACCGGCAAAGCGGTGCTCGGCGTGGTGCCGTATCTCGATGTCGCGCTGGAGGACGAGGATTCGCTCTCGACGGCGCTCGAGCAGCGATCGGCGGAGGGCGGCATCGACATCGCGGTGATCCGCCTTCCGCGCATCAGTAATTTCACGGATTTCACGGCGCTCGCGACGGAGCCGGGCGTCTCGGTCCGCTATGTGTCGAGCGTGCGTGCGCTCGGGGAACCGGATGTGCTGATCCTGCCGGGGACGAAGAGCACGATCCGCGACCTCGACTGGCTGCGGAGCACGGGCCTCGAGGCGAAGATCCTGCAGAAGCAGGCGCGCGGTACGCTGATTCTCGGCATCTGCGGTGGCTTCCAGATGCTCGGCACCGAAGTCATCGATGTCGAGGGCGTGGAAGGGCCGGCGGGGGCCCGTGCGCGGGGCCTCGGGCTCCTGCCGCTCCGCACGGAATTTGAGGCGGAGAAGACCCGGACGCAGACGAGCCTCGTGCTCGAGGGCCTGACAGATGAGTTCGCGGCGCTGAACGGACAGCGCGTCGACGGCTACGAGATCCACATGGGGCGCACGAATAATCATATATGTTACCAGGAGGGCAATGTCTTCGGCACCTACCTGCATGGCTTCTTCGATCGTGACGGGCTCCGGAACGCCTTCGTGGAGCGACTGTGTCGACGAAAAGGCATTGACCCCGGGGACCGGGAGGTCGTAAACTATGAAGCATTCAAGGAAGCGCAGTTTGCGAAGCTGAGCGCGGCGCTTCGGGCGTCGCTCGACATGGCGCGCATCTACGAAATGCTCGAGGGCGGGCAGGCCTGAGCGCTGCCGGCATGGAAGCGCATCCGGCGCGTCGATCGGCTGCACATGCTGGACGCAGCAGAAGGTGAGAACACGAAGAGAGGATCGGGGCACCGGTCTCGTCAACCGGCAGCGCCGAATCAGCGGGAGAGAGCACGAAGGGGGCTCGATGGAATCATGATCGAAATGTACCATGGTGATGGAAAAGGGAAGACGACGGCGGCGATCGGTGCTGCGGTGCGGGCCGCAGGCCACAGTGTGCCCGTGGTCTTCTGCCAGTTTCTGAAGGACGGGCTGTCCGGCGAGATCAGTACACTGGAGAAGATCCCGGGTGTGTTCGTGCTGCTTCCGGAGCACTGCTATGGCTTCACCTTCCGGATGACGGAGGAGGAAAAGGTGGCGACCCGCGCGGATTCGGACACGCTGTTCCGGCGCGCGGTGCACACGATGGAGATCCTCCAGAAGACGGAGCCGCGGCGCGCGGAAGCCGCCCGCGTGCGGAAGGAGAAGATCGGCGTCGTGAAGCATGAGCCGGAGAAGCCTGAAATCGCGGGCCTCTTCGTCTTCGACGAGATCCTGGATGTCCTGAATAAGGGACTCCTCGCCCGCGATCAGCTGACCCCCTCCCTGTTCCGCCTGCCGCAGAACATGGAGGTCATCCTGACCGGCCGGGATCCGGACATCACCCTCCTCTCGATGGCCGATTACGTCACGAACATGGTGAAGGAAAAGCACCCGTACGACGACGGCATCACGGCGAGAATCGGCGTGGAGAAGTGAACTGTAACCACCGATTTGTCATGAGAGCGAAAATCTTCGGAAAAATCTTGCCAGGAGAGAAGCACTTTTGCTAGAGTGAAAGATAAAGCAGAAACAGTAGAAAAGCGTGGGACATCGTCTGGCGACAGGAGAACATCGTGGAAATCAAACTGGAACATATCGAACCGAAGGATATCGAGCGTCATTCGATGGCGCTGATTCAGCAGGAGCTGGACCGTCGCCACCTCCGCCTCGATGCGGTGGAAGCGCCGGTGATCAAGCGCTGCATCCATACCTCCGCGGACTTCGACTACGCCGAGAACCTCGTGTTTTCGGCCGATGCGGTCGACCGCATGCGCACATCGCTCCGCGCGGGGGCGATCGTCGTCACCGACACGGAGATGGCGCGCGCGGGCATCAGTAAGAAGGCGCTTGCGGCGCTGGGTGCGGAGACGCGCTGCTTCATGAGTGATCCGGATGTGGCGGCGGAGGCGCGGGCGCGCGGCGTGACGCGGGCCGTCGTCAGCATGGAGTATGCGGCGCGGATCAAGGATCGCCCGCTGATCTTCGCGATCGGCAACGCACCGACGGCGCTCATCGAGCTTTACCGTCTGATTCATGATCGCGGGCTGCGCCCCGCCGGCATCATCGGCGTGCCCGTGGGCTTCGTCAATGTCGTCGAGGCGAAGGAGCTGATCCTGAGCCTCGCGGAGGAGACCGCGCCGATCGGCGACATCCCATGGATCGTCGCCCGCGGACGGAAGGGCGGCTCGAACATCGCCGCCTGCATCGTGAACGCGCTTATGTATGGGATCGACGACGTGAAGCGGTGAAAGCACTGCAGTTCAGATAGTGGGTTCCCCGGAGGGCCGGCAACGGAGGCACAGTACTTCGAGACCGGTGAAAGCTAAGCCGGGGCCCCATACCTGAACGCTTACATGAAAGAATATTTATAGAAGAAACGGCACTTGTAAAGGAGACAGCATGGCAGATCGGATGTTTGATTTTAATCAGCTGGAGGATGAGGCGAAGGCGCAGGCCGCGGCGGCTGCGGGCGAGAAGACGGCGGCGGGCTGGACGCTGCGTCGCTGCACGAATGACCAGGCGAGCGTGGCACACCCGATTCTTACGCTCGCGGACCCGGAGAGGAAGCTTCCGCACCACGCGCTCGGCGTCTTTCTGAATCCGGTGCGCGGAACCGCGTTTGCCTGGACCGACGGGAAGACCGAGGCCAGTGTCAGCGGCCGGGACAAGGATGGCCACGACCTGAGCGTACCGATCGCCAGCATTGACCAGCGATTCGTGGCGCTCGAACACTGGCTCGGAGAGAACCATGTGTCGCTCCGGCTGTCGGGCGCGCATACGGAGGAGGGCTACGCGGTGTATCGCATCCGGGCGATGGCGGCGGATGGCGAGCGGATCCAGACCGAGCGGGATGATTTCCTGCAGCTCGTGATCCGGCGACTCCTCGAGAGCCGCGCACCGGAGGAGAAGAGTGACGCGGAGGCCGCGTTTGATGCGGAGGAGCGCGAGGGGAAGAATCCGGGAGCGACGCCGATTTCGGATCTGAATTCCATGCTGAATTATCTCGCCTGTGCGGGACAGACCCTGCCGGAAAATATGCGGGCCTGGGCGGAGCGGAATGTCGCGACGATCCGGTCGAGCACGATCAGCCCGGAGGAGCGGCGGCATGCAGAGCGGGCACTCCAGATGGTGCTGAACATCCAGTGGAAGGGGGACTACTTCGAGTCCATCGATCCGGTGAAGGCGCGGGCGATTCTCGATGAGGAGCTGTATGGCCTCGAGCGCGTGAAGCAGCGCATCATGGAGACCATCATCCAGATCAATCGTACGCACACGCTGCCGGCGTACGGCCTGCTGCTGGCGGGCCCGGCGGGCATCGGTAAATCGCAGCTCGCCTATGCGGTGGCACGTATCCTGCGGCTCCCGTGGACGAGCCTCGACATGAGTGCGATCCACGACTCGGAGGCGCTGACGGGCAGCCCACGCGTCTACGCAAACGCGAAGCCGGGGCGCATCATGGAAGCATTCGCCCAGAGCGGCGCGAGCAACACGGTCTTCATCATCAACGAGCTCGACAAGGCCGACCACAACAGCATAAACGGTAATCCGGCGGATGCGCTGCTGACGCTGCTCGATAACATCGGCTATACCGACAACTATATCGAGTGCCGCATCCCGACCTCGGGCGTCTACCCGGTCGCGACGGCGAACGATAAGAACCGCATCAGTGCGCCACTCATGAGCCGCTTTGCGGTGATCGACATCCCGGACTACACGCCGGAGGAGAAGCGGACGATCTTTCAGCGTTTCTCGCTGCCGAAGGTGCTGAAGCGCATGGGGATGCGCCCGGAGGAGTGCGTGGTGGAGGATCGCGCGATCGATGTGATCCTCGAGAAGTACCGGGACGACACGGGCTGCCGCGACCTCGAGCAGGCCGCCGAGCACCTCGCCGCAAACGCCCTCTACCAGATCGAAACGACCGGCGTGAAGACCGTGACCTTCGACGCGCATACGACACGGATGCTGCTGTTCTGAGGGATCGTCCGGCAGTGGAAGACTTGAGTGGAAACAGATAAGTACAGTTCAGATGGGGGGTGCGGAGTACCGGCAGCGGATGCACGATACTTCGAGCCCCTTCACTGAACGATGATAGAGAAAAGAGGATTATGGATAATAAGAAATTGAGAACGGCACTGTTTTTACATATCGTGCTGGTGGTGCTCGAGATGATCGACACGAACCACGCCTACGCGAAGGACGGCCTCGGCATGCTGATCTACTACACCGAGGATTCGAACCTGCTCTGCCTCATCGTGAGCGCGCTGTTTACGCTCGTGATGCTGCCGATCATCTTTAAGGGCCAGACGAGCGGCTTCGTCTCGACCTTTCTGATGCGGAATGTTCGGAAGGACGGGGATGAGAAGGTGACGATTCCGACCCTGCTGCTGGTACTTCGCTATGTGACGAGCTGCTGTCTGCTCGTGACCTTCCTCGTCGTGATCTTCGTGCTCGGCCCGACGGACGGCTACCGCGAGATGCTGCTGGACGGCACGCACCTCATCAACCACGTCGGTGCGCCGCTCCTGTCGCTCTACAGCTTCCTCTGCCTCGAGACGGAGCCGCAGCAGAAGCTCCCGACATGGGCACCGCTCTGCGCGGTGGCGGCGACGATCGCGTACGCGATTCCGGTGCTGATCCTGAACATCGCGAAGCTTTACGTAGGCCCGTACCCGTTCCTGCACGTCTACGAGCAGCCGGTGTACATGTCCGTGTTCTGGATCCTCGCGATCATCGGTGGCAATGTTCTCATCGCGCGCCTCGTCCAGATGGTTTATAATAGACGTATCCGGAAGTGAGTCCGGCCAGTGCCGGCTTCGGCGGGCGGAAGCCCCACGAGTGAGGGGGGCTGACCCCATTAAATTTTTATAAACAGAATCTGAAGTTGAAGTTTATGGGGTCAGACCCCAGTTGAGCGGAGGAGAGTGCATGATTCTATATATGACATCAACGCCGGGTGGGATCAACCGGGCGACGGGGCAGCCGGAGCTGCTCAGTAATAAAAATCATTTCGTGGATCGGCTGAAGGGGGACTGGAAGCCGCACAGCAAGTGTGTGCTGATCGCCTCCGAGCCGGATGATACGAAGTTTAACAGTGCCATGGCGAAGACCTATCTCGAGTGCTTCAACCGCTCGGGTCTGTCCATGGATTCGATCGATGTGCTGGATCGACGGGACCCGAAGACAGTGGAGATCCTGGATCGCTTCGATGTCGTGATCCTCGCGGGCGGACATGTGCCGACGGAGAATGCCTGGTTTCACCAGATCAGGCTTCGCGAGCACCTGCAGCACTTCCGGGGCATCGTCATCGGTATCAGCGCCGGCACGATGAACTGCGCGGAGGTGGTCTATGCGCAGCCGGAGGAGGAAGGCGAGGCGGTGAATCCGCATTATCAGCGCTTCCTCGAGGGCCTGGGCCTCACGAAGACGAAGGTCATCCCGCACTATAATCAGACGATCGACGCGGTGCTGGACGGCAAGCGCCTGTTTCAGGATATCACCTTCCCGGACAGCATGGGCGAGTCCTTCTACTGCCTGACGGATGGCGCATATATCCGGAAGGATACGAAGACGAAGAAGGAAGTGCTGTATGGCGAGGCATACCTGATTTCCGACGGGGAGATCGGCATGATCAGTAAGACCGGCGGTGAATTCGAGATCCCGGTGAAGCGCCGGATTCCGAAGATGCTGCTCTGGTGCGCGGCTGTGCTGGCACTCGGCGCACTGATCGGCGCGGTGGTGACACGACGCATCATGGAGAGTGACTAGTTCTACGCGGCGATCAAGCGCTCCACAAACGGCGGCGGTGAGAACTCGCCGAAGCTGGATGGATAGGACGACTACTATGATATGTTCCTCGCGGAGCTTCGGAATATGAATAGAGAGAGGTAAGAAAATGAGTGTAAAGCTGGAATTTCCGGATGCATATATGAGTATTCTGCATTCCTATGCAGAGCAGAACAACGTGACGGTCGAGACGGCACTGGCCGATACGCTGGAGTTTCTCGAGCTGAAAAACGAGGAATTCGATCACTACCAGGTGACGATCGAGGATCCGCGACAGTATCTGAATGACGCAGACGATATGAGCGCGAAGGCGATCCGCCAGGCGTTCATGGATCTCTTCGGCGAAGACAGTGTCGGCGATACGATGCACTGCTACTATCATCCGGATAAGATGGATGTACTGCTGATGGACGTGCAGTACGACGATATGGTGCCGCTCTGGACGCTGCTCGAGACCTTCCATAACAAGATTCCGGGCATGGAGCTCAGCGGAGACCTTCTGTCACTGTTCTACGTGCATGACCGCTTCGACGGCCGACACGATGAGATGGCAGGGCTCATGGACTGGTTCCTCGGCGAGCATGAAGACGACGGCTTCGAAACCGCCGGCTACTACGAATCGATTTTCGAGGACCCGGATGACGAAGAGGAGTTCGATGACTTCGATGAGGATTTCGATGAATTCTCAGAAGAAGATGACGATGACTTCTCGGAAGAAGAGGAAGACAGGGATGCGCCTGCCGAATAAATGAACGAAGGTCGAGGAATTCGAGGGTGTTGCTGCCCCGAATCCCTCGACGCATGCAGGTATAAAAAACTGCGCGGGGACCTGCCCGCGCAGAACGTATCGTTTAAGCAAGTGCACTCCTATATGCAGCGAGCTTTTCCTGTAGCTTTTCGATGATTGACTTCTGAAGCGCGATGCGCTCCTCCTGGGTGGCGATGGCCGCCTGCAGATCAGCCTTCGCAGCCTCTGCATCACAGTCCCTGATGTTTTCCTTTGCGGATGCGTGGAGCTCCTTCACATCGCCCTTCGAGTCGACGAGCTCGAGGTGCAGTTCCTTGATGTCGCCGGAGATCTGTCTGATCAGTTCTTTCAGCTCCTTATCGACGGAAGCATCCTTTCTCACCTCCTTGATTTCGGCGATCAGAGACTTTCTCGTTTCGTTCAGCGACGACAGCTCTTCACGATTCACATTTATTTCTGCGCGATCGGAAGCAAGCTCACTACGGATCTGCGCGCGCTGCTCACGTAACGCTGCCTTTTCCGGATCCTTTTCTGCTGCAAGGGAGCAGAATGGAAGGGCACAGCACATACCCATCGTAATCAAACTAAGTTTCATCGTTTTCTTCATCATCATTTCCATCCTTTCTTTTGATTATTTCGGATTCCGTTCGGTTTTTCAAGTTTCGAATGTCACTCGACCCAGGTCATGTTTCGGAATCCGTTCTGGTTCGGATCTCTGATCCTGTTTACACTATACACCAGCTGCTTCGAGCGCTTCTAGAGAAGAACTGTGGCAAAGCTGTGGCAGAGCTTTCTTCGAATCGAGTAAGCGTGGTACAATGCATACATCTGACATATACCGCATGAGAGCGCATGCAGAGAAACGCCGTATCAGCGGTACATCCGATAAGCAACGTAAAACAGCGCACCCGGAAGAAGAGAGATATGTCTCGGTCCATCCGACATGCACCGCATGTCGTGATGAAACGGTATGCTGTGATGAAAGAAGAAAGTATATGATGAAGGAAAAAGAAAGAATCTATCTTGCAGATGATGAAAAGAATATCCGGGACCTGATGATGGCCTTCCTTACAGAAGAGGGCTTCGATGTACAGGTCTTTTCGAACGGCGATGATCTGATGAAGGCCTGCGGAGAGCAGATGCCGGACCTCGTCATCCTCGATATCATGATGCCGGGGACGGATGGCTTAAGCACCTGCACGAAATTACGAGTGCAGAACGCGAATCTGCCGATCATCATCGTATCTGCGAAGGATACGGCGTATGATCGCGTGATGGGGCTTACGATGGGAAGCGATGACTATCTCGTAAAACCGTTTCTGCCGCTCGAGCTGGTGGCACGTATCCGGGCACTGCTTCGGAGAACGAAACGTGTTGAAGAAGAGGCGCAACTTCAGGATGACCTCAGCTTCGGAACGCTTCTGCTTTCGCCTGGACGCAGAGAAGCGACCCTCGATGGAACGTTGCTATCCCTGACGCCGACAGAATTTGACTTCCTGGCGTATATGGTCGAGCATCAGAATCGAGCGGTGAGCCGGGAGGAACTTATAAAGAAGATATGGCAGTATGAGTGGCAGGCAGATACACGCGCTACGGATGATCTCGTAAAGCGTCTTCGGCGGAAGCTTCGAGAGCACAGGAGTCCGGTCCGAATCGAAACGGTATGGGGCTTCGGTTTTCGGCTGGAACTGGAAAAGCAGAGCATACAGAAAGCTGCAATCGGAGACTTGCAGCGTGATTGACAGATGGAGCATCCTGCGTGGATGCCGAAGAACAGGATATACATATGAAGCAGAAATACAGCATTCTAGTCCATATGATGATTCCGCTGGCGTTGATTCTTCTTTTGATCCCGCTGCTTTGCGGGATCAGCTTCTGGCATTTTTCAGAGGAATATGGACGTTATGCGGCGAGTAATCAACTTGAGAGAATACATGAGCCGATGGAATCACTGATCGATACATATTTTTCGGATACAGTGAAGGTCATGGATAAGGAAGCGCGAAAGGAGGAGGTTCGTACATTCATAACAGAGGCACAGGACCTTATACAGCAGAGTGGCACAGGCGCAGAGCTTGTGATTTACAGAGAAAATGGGAAAGCCGTTTATCCGAGAGGTGAGAAGCGGCAGGCACGTATCCAGACGCTGATCG
>CABTMH010000218.1 GCA_902485915.1 uncultured Oribacterium sp.
GACTTCACGCCGGATGAGTACAAGACCTTCCGTGAGTTCGTCTTCTCGGAGGACGGTGTCATGGAGGGGCTCGCCTGGCGTGAAGTCGAAGCTGTACGGCTCCGGCCATACCCAGACACCGAGCGTATACCGATCCTTCGTCGGGTTCATGATCGTCTCACCGGTCTTTTTATCCACCGGATACACCGCCTCCCCCGCCTCGATCTTCGCAAGCAGCTCCGTATCCGGCTCCGTATAGGTCACCTTACTCATACGGAAACGCATCCCCTCCGAGGAACCGGCAAAGGGCTCCATTTTCAGGAATCCGATGTGCATGATATCAGTTGATTGGATTTCTTTCATAGTCTGTTTCTTTCATGTGAATTGATTTCATCTGCCGTACCCGCTCCACGACGCTCCGCCCCCTGAGCTGCGGGCCATGGAAGCCCTTACTCAGCCCTTCGGGCACAGAGCAAAGCTCTGTGGGATGAACCTTCGGTGTTTGCTGAAGCAAACACCTCAGTGTGCATCGTCCCAGTTCATCCCCACATTCGCGTCGGCGACAAGCTCGACGGCGAGGTCGACGGCGTGCTGCATCTTATCGACGAGGAGGGCCTTCACGGCCTCCTGCTCGGCGACGGGCGCTTCGATCAGAAGCTCATCGTGCACCTGCAGCACGATGCGGGCTTCATAGCCGCCCGCACGGAGGGCACGGTTCACCTCGTTCATCGCCTTCTTCATGATGTCGGCGGCACTGCCCTGGATCGGGGAGTTCATCGCGACACGCTCACTGAAGCTGCGGCGCATGAAGTTCGTGGCGTTGATGTCCGGTACCGGACGACGACGCCCGAAGATCGTCTTCACGTAGCCGTGATCATGTGCGAACGCCACCTCCCCATCGAGGTACTTCTTGACATCCGGATACGCCGCGAAGTATCGCTCGATGTACTCCTTCGCCTCACTCCGGCTGATGCTGAGACCTTCACTGAGACCGAAGGCCGAGATACCGTAGACGATACCGAAGTTGACCGCCTTTGCGTTCCGACGAAGCTCCGGCGTCACCTCCTCGAGCGGCACATGGAAGACCTGCGAGGCCGTCACAGCATGAATATCGCTCGCATCCTTATACGCTGCGATCAGCTTCGCATCACCCGAGAGCGATGCGAGGATACGGAGCTCGACCTGCGAATAGTCGGCGTCGATGAAGACGCAGCCCGGCTTCGGCACGAACACGGTACGGAAGCGTCGACCAAGCTCCGTACGCACCGGGATGTTCTGAAGGTTCGGATTCGTCGACGAGATACGGCCCGTCGCCGTCACCATCTGATGAAACTCCCCATGGATGCGGCCATCCGCCTGAATAAAGTTCAGCAGCCCCTCCGCATAGGTCGAGTTCAGCTTCGTAAGCGTACGGTAATTCAGGATATCCGCCACGATCTCGTGGTCCTCGGCGAGCTTCTCGAGCACATCTGCCGCAGTCGAGTAGCCGGACTTCGTCTTCTTGCCGCCCTTCATGCCGAGCTTCCCGAAGAGGATCTCGCCGAGCTGCTTCGGCGAGTTGATGTTAAACTCCTCTCCCGCCTCCGCATAGATCCGCGCCTGAAGCTGTTCGATGCCGGCCCGAAGCTCGACGCCATAGTCGACGAGCGCCTGCTTATCGACCAGGATGCCGGCCTGCTGCATGTCATACAGTGTATACACGAGCGGCATCTCGATCTCCTCATAGAGTGTCCGCTCCTCGAGTTCCTCCAGCTTCATGAAGATCTTCTTCGCACTGCGGAGCGCTACGATCGCGCTGTACGCCACCATGGTGCACGCCACCGGATCTGCACAGCTGCCGTCGGCGTCCGTGTTGAAGCCGGCCACCTGCGTGCCGTCGCCTGCATTGGCCTCGTCGTCCGTAAACGGATTCGGACAATGCGGTCGGTCCTTCAGATCGTCACGGAGCTCCTTTTCCGATGGCAGCGTGAGGCCCATGAAATCGCGGGCGAGGTCCTCGTAGCTGTAGCTGTCCTTCAGCGGATTGATGACGTACGCGGCGAGCGCGAGGTCATAGACATGACTGTCCGGTGTGAAGGCACAGTGATAGAGTGCCCGCTTCAGATTCATGGTGTAAAGCGCTACACCGTCCTTCTGTGCCAACGTCTGCAGCTCCGTCTGCCAGTCGAAGCCGTAGAAATGATAGCTGCGGTCCCCATGGAGCGCGAAGTAGAGCTCATCTCCGGCGATCGCGAAGCCGGCCTGGCCCTCACTCGCCGCGTCCCGGAAGGCGATGCGCGCCATGTACGGGTCGTCGACCTCCTTCAGGCCCGACAGATCCAGCTGCTGCTCCGCTGCGAGGTCGAGGCTCGACACATCGAAGCGCTTCAGGAGCGACTTCAGCTCCAGCCGCTTCACAAACTCGAAGGAGTCTGGATTAAACATGTTCTCGACGCGGGCGTCATCATAATCGAAATCGATCGGGGCGTCAATGCAGATGGTCGCGAGGGTCTTCGACAGCGCGGCACTCTCCCACTCATCGATCAGCATCTGCGCGGCCTTCGGCTTCCGCGGGACCTTGAACTCCGGGTCGCCCGCCAGCGCCGCCGCATGGGCCGCCTCGATGGTATGGTACTTCGTGATGATCCACTCCGCGGATTTCGGACCGAGGCCCGGCACGCCCGGGATGTTATCGGAGGTATCGCCCATCAGCGCCTTCAGATCGATGAACTCGAGCGGCGTCACGTTCCACTCCTTCATCACATCGTCCGGATAGTAGTTATAGACCGTCGTCACGCCCTTCGCCGTCTTCGGAAGACAGATCTTGATCTTCTCATCCGCGAGCTGCAGGAGGTCGCGGTCACCGGAGACGATCGTCACCTCCACGCCCTCCTTCTGGCAGCGCTTCGCGATGGTACCGAGGAGATCATCCGCCTCGTAGCCGCCCTTCATGAGGAGCGGGATGTGCATCGAACGAAGCACCTCCTGCATCAGCGGAATCTGCTCGTGCAGCTCCGGCGGCATCGGCTTCCGCGTCCCCTTATAGGCATCAAACATCTTATGGCGGAAGGTCGGCTCATGCACATCGAAGGCCACCGCCAGATGATCCGCCTGCTCCTGATCCAGCACCTTCAGAAGGATATTCAGGAAACCATAGACCGCATTCGTATGCAGCCCCTGCGAATTCGTCAGCTCCGGGATCCCGTAAAACGCCCGGGACATGATGCTGTGTCCATCGATCAGTAAAATCTTATCCGTCAACTCTCTTCCTCCTCTAACTCACAGAAACCAGGTCGCTCTTCGAGCCCTCGGTAACCCACAGCTGCTTCTTCCTCCAACTTACAGTAACCATATGCGAAGCTGCAGAAGCAGCGTCACCAGTACTGCCCAGAACACGACCGAATCCGCCGCCATCCGGATGATCCGGATCGCGTGGATACGAAACAGATAAAAGCGTGTATCCATCAGCTGCCGCCGGAAGGACCCGTCGATGTTCAGATTCGAATCATCCACCGCATCCAGCTTCTGCACACCACTGTAGACCATATGTGTGATCCGCAGCTCCTCCATGCACTCATCGCACTCCGAAATATGCTCCATAAACTCCTGCAGCTTCTCATCCGACAGCTTGTTGTTCAGATAATCGTAAATGCACTTCCGTGCTTCCAGACAGGTCATAATCGACTTGAAAACCTCGCAATTATATGATAAATTCTGCAGGTGGGTTGCGTTCCAGCCCACTGTTTTACACTCGTTATACTACACATCAGCCGATGTGGCGGAATGGCAGACGCAAACGACTCAAAATCGTTCGGGAAACCGTGTGGGTTCGACTCCCATCATCGGCAGTGGAAGGGATCGAGCTCGGACCTCAAGTCCGGGCTCGATCTTTTTTGTATCGGGGCTTACCGGCCCACATGACGTATATAAGCTCGGACCTAAGGTCCAAGCTCGTTTTTTCTTTACTTCGTACCGAAGATACGGTCGCCGGCATCGCCCAGTCCAGGGCAGATGTATGCGTTCTCGTTCAGGCAACGATCGAGGTTTCCGACGTAGATCTGTACATCCGGATGTGCCTCAGCGAGACGCTTCACACCTTCCGGTGCCGCGATGATGCAGATGAACTTGATCTTCTTACCGCCGTGCTTCTTAATCTGGTCGATGGCATCGACTGCGGAGCCACCGGTCGCCAGCATCGGATCACAGACGACGATCTGACGCTCCTCGATCGGGTTCGGCAGCTTGCAGAAGTACTCGACCGGCTGATGTGTGCTCTCATCACGATACATGCCGATGTGGCCGATCTTTGCGCTCGGAACGAGTGCAGTCAGACCGGATACCATGCCGAGGCCGGCGCGAAGGATCGGAACGATGGCAAGCTTACGACCCGCCAGCATCTCGACCTCGGCTGTCTCGATCGGCGTATCCAGCTCGATGGTCTTCGTCGGAAGGTCAGCCAGTGCCTCGAAGCCCATCAGCATCGCGATCTCCTCGACGAGCTGACGGAACTCGTTGGTTCCGGTGTGCTTATCACGCAGAAGAGAGATCTTATGCGTAAGCAGCGGGTGGTTCATGATGTGTACATTGGCTCCGAAATTATGTTCCATAGTAAACTCCTTTTTTATGTGTTCCGGCCGCAGCCGGTAGAAAACGCTGTGATGACAGCGGGCCTGGTCCCGCTCAGGGTTCCCCGGCTTATAGTTCCCAGCGTCTCGGAGTAGCGAGCTCCTGGCGCCGGTCCTCCAGGACCCTGACGACACGGCGATCTGTTCAGTGCTTCGAGACGATCTCCACCTCGCCCTTCGACTTGTAGATACTGTCTGCATCCACGCAGCCGCGCACTGAGCTCAGCGGATAGACGTTTGTGTTCCGTCCGATGACCGTGCCCGGATTCAGGATGGAGCCGCAGCCCACCTCGACATGATCGCTCAGCATCGCGCCGAACTTCTTCAGTCCGGTCTCGATGTCACCGTCCTCGGTGTGTACCACGACGAGCTTCTTGTCCGACTTCACGTTCGAGGTCAGGGACGCCGCGCCCATGTGGGACTTATAGCCGAGGATCGAATCCCCGACATAATTATAGTGCGGAACCTGCACGCTGTCGAAGATCACGACGTTTTTCAGCTCGCAGCTGTTACCGATGACGCAATGCTTTCCGACCATGATGTTGCCACGCAGGAACGCGCACTGGCGCACCTCAGTCTCCGGCCCGATGATGATATACTCCGCAAGGTACGCGGAGTCAAATACCGTCGCACTCTTATGTACCCAGACATGCGGCTTCACCTCCTCGTACTCGTCCTTCGGAAGCGTCGGACCGTACGCCGCGATGAAATCGTGGATCTTCGGAAGCGCCTCCCACGGATAGGTGAGGTCCTCGAAGATCGCCCCTGCCTCCGTATACTGGAGGTCATACATCGCCGCAATCGTTACATCCTGTTTCTTCATAATCCTCTTCTTTCCAGAGAGCTCGATCTGCCTCATCATGTCCCGTAAGGCTCCGGGCTTTCTAAACTAGTCAACATCTGGTGTCGGGAAGCTCCATTCGGAAGCCTCCATCTATCTGATCTGCGTCCCTGAGCGTGTCCCTTCCCGGACAGGCTCCATCAGAGCGCCCGGATCTTTTCCGTCCGACTGCGAACGAAATCCTCGAGCTTCTCCATATACTCGGCCTCGGTGATCGTGCCATCCGCCACCTCCGACAGCCCCATCTCCCAGGAGGCAGTCAGCTTCGGATTCAGCAGATGCGGCACCGAAATCTTCACATAATACGCGATGTACTCGCCGAGCTTCGTCGGTGACAGCACCTGCGTCTTCTTCTGCAGCGCGATATATCTGTTATCTACGAGCTTCGTGAGGATACCCGCGCGCGTCGCACTGGTGCCGATCCCCGCACCCTTGATCTGCGCCCGCAGCTCCTCGTCCTCGATGAGGTTGCCGGCGTTCTCCATCGCGAGGATCATCGATCCGGAGGTGTAGCGCTTCGGCGGTGCCGTCTCGCCCTCCTTCACGCGGAGCGTCTCGAGCTGCAGCTTCTGCCCCTTCCGGAGCTTCAGCAGTGCCTCACTCAGGCTTCGGTTGTCGCCCTCATCTTCGCTCTCGCCACCGTTCCCCAGGCCAATGCATCCGTCCGCTCGCATCGTCGCGACGCCGTCCGGTCCCACCGCCGGAAACGCCATGGTCGAGGCATCTGACGCATTGCCGCCTGCACCGGCTGTACGCATCGTCACAGCACCGTCCGGTCCCGCTGCCGGAGACGCCATGGTCGAGCCATCCGACGTGGTGTCGCCTGCATTGGCCGGATCTGCTGCCGGAGCCACACCACCGAGGAAAGCACTCCGGCGTACGTCGGCGACCTTCAGATAGCCCTCTTCCTTCAGGGCACGGGAGCTCACGCTGAAGCTCTCTCCCTGGCAGTCGATCGTCAGCGCGATGCGCTCGTAGATCGCCGGTGGGAAGAAAATCGAGAGGAAGCGACGGCAGATGAGCTCGTACACCTTCTTCGAGAGCGGCTTCAGCGACTGGTACTCGCGCTGGCCCTGACCGGTCGGGATGATCGCGTAGTGGTCGGCGATCTTCTTATCGTCGACATAACGGGTCTTCGCGATGGTCCGGAAGCTGCCGGACGACAGGATCTCCTGCGCCTGCGGGGCCACCGGTGCGTAGCTCGCGATGCCGCTAATGTTCTTCTCGATCTCCTTCGAAACGGCGGTCGAGAGCACACGCGCATCGGTACGCGGATAGGTGGTCAGCTTCTTCTCGTAGAGCTCCTGCGCGATGGCGAGGGTCTCATCCGGGCTGATCTTGAACATCTTCGCGCAGTCGTTCTGCAGCTCCGCGAGGTTGTAGAGCAGCGGCGGATTCTTCGTCTCCTTCTTCTTCGTGACAGCCGTCACGGTCGCTTCACACGGAAACGGCATGAAGCTCTTCATGAATTCGGCGGCGTGCTCCGGCTTCAGGAAGCCCTTCCCGTCGTAGATATCCGTCGGACTGTAGCGCTCCGACTGCTCTGACGGCTTCCAGTCCGCGCTCAGCTTCGCACCCTCTCCGAGCTCGAAATCACCAAGGATGCGGTAGAAGGTCGTCTTCTGGAAGGCCCGGATCTCCTGCTCCCGCTTGACGATCATGCCGAGAACGCAGGTCATGACGCGGCCGACAGCCACAGTCATCTTCTCCTCCGGCTTCATGCCGAGCTGCTGCTTGATCCGGTAGCGGTACTTGAGCGACAGCGCGCGGCTGAAGTTGATGCCCATGAGGTAGTCTTCCTTCGCCCGGCTGAAGGCCGCCGCCGACAGGTGGTCATACTCGCTGTCGAGCTTCGCTTCGCGGATGCCGCGGAGGATCTCCTCGTTCGTCTGGGAATCGATCCAGACACGGCGACGCTCCTTCTCCTTCGGTACCTCCGCCATCATATCGACGAGCCGGTAGATGTACTCTCCCTCGCGGGCACTATCGGTGCAGATATAGATGGTTTCGACGTCCGGACGATTGAGCTGCTTCGCGACGACCGCGAACTGCTTCGCCGTGCTCTTACTGACCTCATATTTCCACTCATTCGCCTTCGGGATGAACGGGAGCGTGTCGAAGCTCCACTTCTGAAACTTCTCATCGTACGCCGCCGGATAGCTGAGCTGTACGAGGTGACCCACGCACCAGGTCACCACATAATCTTCATTTTCCAGGAAGCCGTCGCCACGCCGAACGTTCTTCATCCCGAGCGCCTGCGCAAACTGCTGCGCTACCGACGGCTTCTCTGCGATAAATAATTTCTTCAATTAGCCTCCCACCTGATCCATGCACGAAGGCTGACTTCACATAAAGTCGCTTCATAAAACGCCCCGGTGTCGTCCATGGATGTCCTGTGGGTGCTTCGAAAAGAAGTACTTCTGTTTACTGAAGCTCCCACTTGTAAATCGTCGTTGTGTCGTATTCCTCGCCGGCCTTCACGATGCTGGTCGGCCACTCCGGCTTATGCAGGCAGTCCGGATAGTGCTGCGTCTCGAAGCAGTACGCATGACGTGGGCCGAAGTGTGCCCCGTTCTTACCCTCGAAATCACCATTCATGAAGTTCGCGGTATAGAACTGCATACCCTCGAGGTCGGTATAGACCGACATCCGGATGCCGGATTCCTCCGCATACGCAGAGGCGACGAGACGTACGTCTCCGTCATAGTCATTGAGCACCCAGTTATGATCGAAGCCGTGCGCAAACTTCAGCTGATCGAAATCCGCATCGATATCGCGTGCGATCACCTTCTCGGTGGTGAAGTCCATCGGGGTACCGGCCACCGGCTCGATGCGGCCATACGGAATCGAAATCTCGCTGGCTGGTGTATAGTGATCTGCATGAATCCAGACATGCTGCTGCATCGCATCGCCGCTGTCATAGCCGTTCAGGTTGAAGTACGCGTGGTTCGTCATGTTGAAGACGGTGTCCTGGTCGGCGGTCGCCTGATAGTGGATCTCGAGCGCGTCGTCCTCGGTCAGGGTATAGGTCACGGCCACCTCGGCAGCGCCAGGGAAGCCCTGATCGCCATCCGGGGAATGCAGGGAGAAGATCACGTAGCTGCCGAGGCCGGCGTCTGCATAATCCGCGTCCCAGATGCGCGTGCGCCAGTAATCCGGACCGGAATGAAGATTGTTGGCACCGTTATCATTGACAGCGAGCGCATAATGCGTTCCGTTCAGATCGAAACCCGCCTGACCGATACGATTCGCGTTTCGGCCGACCGGCTCGCCCATGTGGCCCGGATTTCCGAGCAGAAGCTCGGCCTGGTCGACGCCCAGCACCACATCCCGCATGTTTCCGTCCTTATCACGCACCAGCATCGTAAGCCATATACCACCGAGGTTCGTAAAGCTCGCCTCCGTACCATGCTGATTCGTAAGCGTATATCGCTTCACCTCACGGCCATCCTTCAGTGTTCCAAGCACTGATTCTCTCACTGACATCGCATGTCCCTCCCATCGAAGATGCACTATAGAAATGCAGGGCAGCTATCCATCACCGATTGCGCTACCCTTCACCGCCCCCCCTTGACAGGGCCCGGAAAGACCATGCGCAGCATCGGCCCCGCCCATAAACTGCAAGTATTATACTCTATTTTCACGCTCGTTTCTACCAAAGAAAAACCGGAGTGAATCGTCACTCCGGTTAAAAAAGATCAACAACCTTCACAGATCTGATGATCCGATTATTTCTTTGTGATGTAGCCCTTCTTTGCGAGGTACTCAGCTGCTTCTACGCCGCCGCCGGCAGCACCGCGAAGGGTGTTGTGGCTGAGGCCGACGAACTTCCAGTCATAGATGGAGTCCTCACGGAGACGGCCGATGGAGATGCCCATGCCGTTCTCGTAATTCACATCGAGGGAAACCTGTGGACGATCGTCCTCCTCGAGGTACTGGATGAACTGCTTCGGTGCAGACGGCAGCTCGAGCTCCTGCGGCTCACCGCGGTAGTTGCGGAGTGCCTCGACGAGCTCTTCCTTCGTCGGCTTCTTATGGAACTTGACGAAGACCGTCGCGGTGTGACCGTTCAGAATCGGTACACGGATGCACTGTGCAGAGATCTTCAGGCCATCGATGAGATCGATGTGATCTCCCTCGAGGCTGCCGAGTACGCGGAGCGGCTCCTTCTCGGACTTCTCTTCCTCACCACCGATGTACGGGATGATGTTGTGCTCCATCTCCGGCCAGGACTCGAAGTTCTTACCGGCACCGGAGATCGCCTGGTAGGTGGAAACGATCACCTCATACGGCTCGAACTGCATCCATGCAGCGAGGGCCGGTGTGTAGGACTGGATCGAGCAGTTCGGCTTCACGGCGATGAAGCCACGTGTGGTACCGAGGCGCTTCTTCTGTGCCTCGATGAGCTGATAGTGATCCGGGTTAATCTCCGGAACGACCATCGGAACATCGCTCGTCCAGCGGTGTGCAGAGTTGTTGGAAACGACCGGGGTCTCCGTCTTCGCATACGCTTCCTCGATGGCCCGGATCTCGTCCTTCTTCATATCTACTGCGGAAAATACGAAGTCGACATCCTTCGCAACCTCTTCTACCTTCGAAACGTCCTGGACGATCATGTCCTTCACTTCCTCCGGCATCGGAATATCCAGCTTCCACTTACCTTCTACGGCTTCTGCATAGGTTTTACCTGCAGATCTCGGGGACGCTGCAAGCGTCGTCAGCTCGAACCAAGGATGATTTACAAGCAATGTGATAAAACGCTGGCCAACCATTCCAGTCGCACCAAGAACACCAACCTTTAACTTTTCCATTTCAGTCTCCTCGTCAACTTCTATCCGTATTTTACTCCCAGATACATATATCCGCCGCGATCCCGACGCCTGCGCGCCCATCACTCCACAGACATATATGTTTTCGTATTGTATTACTTTTAACTGTCAGTGGCAATATAACAATTTCGAATAGCAATCTTAACTATCGTCCAAAAACACATCCATGTGATCAATGCTTCGTGCCTTTTCCGGCGCGACCGGCGAGCTTCAGGCGATTTAAGCTGAGCGGCTTCTTCCGGTACATGATCTCCACTGGCTCGGTGCCTAGGAGATAGAAGTGATCGAGGGTATCGCACTTGCCGAGCCGGATACCGATGACGCCCTTGCTGTTCTTCTTCTGAAGCGGGATATCGCTCAGGGAGCAGCGGAGGAAGTAGCCGTCATGCGTCTCGAAGACGATGTCGGTTTCATAGGCCATCGCACGAATCTCGATCAACCGGTCGCCCTCGCCCAGCTTCGTCGCGGCGACGAGCTTGTTCGCGGTTTCGAACTCCGAGGTCTCGACGAGCTTCACCATCGCATCTCTCGTCGCGAAGATCAGGGTCTTCCCGGCCAGGGCGGACTTCACATTCGCATAGATGATTTCTTCCTGGTTCGCGTTGTACTTACTGATGTTGTCGATCGGTACGCCCTTGTCCTTGAACTTTCCGAGCGGCACATCCTGACACTTGATCTGGTGCATGTTGCCCTTATCGGTGAACAGCAGCACGCGGTCCGTATTCTTGCACTTCAGCACGAAACGGTTCTCCGACTCGACGGCCTCCTGGTTCCGCTGGTAGGTCGCCTCATCCATGAGCTTGCAGTAGCCGAACTTATCTTGGATGTAGTAGCAGCTGATCTCCTGCACCTCGTTCTCGTTGAAGACGGCTTCCTTACCATCCTCGAGCACAGTGCGACGCGGCACAGCATACGCGGCCCTGATCATCATGAGGTCCTCGGACAGCACCTCATTCATCCGCTCGCGACTGCCGAGGATGCCGCGGTACTCCTTGATGTTCCGCAGGGTCTCGGCGTGCTGCTTCTTCAGCTCGATCAGCTCGAGACCGATCAGCTTACTGAGACGCATATCGAGGATCGCCTGTGCCTGTCGCTCCGTGAAGTGGAAGGTCTCGATCGTCGACACGAACTCGCGGTCCCGCTCACGGAACTTGATGCCCGCGATCTCACCGTTCATGAGTGCCTGCTTCGCATCGGCCTGACTCTTCGAGTTCCGGAGAAGGGCAATGATGGCGTCGATCAGGTCGACGGCCTTTATGAGACCATCCTGGATCTCTTTACGTGTGAGCTCCTTCTCGAGCAGGTTCTGGTACTTGTTCGTGAGGATCTCGTACTGGAACTTGAGATAGGCCTTCAGGATGCCCCGGAGCGTCATGGTCTCCGGCCGTCCCTCGTGGATGGCCAGCATGTTCACGCCGAAGGTATCCTCGAGTCTCGTTTTCTTATACAGTATATTCTGGATGCGCTCGATGTCAGCATTGGCTTTCAGCTCGAGCACGATTCGGATGCCGTTTTTATCGGACTGGTTCGAGATATCGACGATCTCCGGGAGGATCTTATCCTCGACGAGCTGGGCGACATCCTGCATGAACTTCATGATGCCCTGGCCGATCATCGTGTACGGAATCTCAGTCACGACGAGCTTATCACGGTCGGAACGGCCCTCCTTCTTCTCGAACTGCAGCTTGCCGCGGAGCTTCAGGCGGCCCGTACCACTGCGGTAGATGTCGACAAGCTCGGACTTGTTTGCGATGATGCCGCCGGTCGGAAAATCCGGTCCCTTCAGGTACTGCATCATCTCTGCCGTCTCCATCGCCGGGTTGCGGAGGTACGCGAGGATGAGGTCGATGATCTCGCCGAGGTTGTGGCTCGGGGTGGAGGTCGGCATGCCGACCGCGATGCCCTCGGAGCCGTTCAGCAGGAAGTACGGGATACGTGCCGGCAGCACCACCGGCTCCCGCAGGGTCTCATCGTAGTTCGGCTGAAACGGCACCATCGTATCGAGGTCCGCCAGCATGCAGTCATCCGTGAACTTCTCGAGCTTCGCCTCGGTATATCGCGGTGCGGCTGCGGAGTCACCCTCGATGGAACCGAAGTTACCCTGACCATGCACCACCGGCTGCATACGCTTGAAATCCTGCGCCATGACGACCAGTGTGTCATAAATCGAGGAATCTCCATGCGGATGGTACTTACCCATCGTATCACCACAGATACGCGCCGACTTATAGGTCGGACGGTCGTGGTTTGCGTGCAGCTCGTTCATGTCATAGAGCACGCGCCGCTGTACCGGCTTCAGTCCGTCACGGATGTCCGGCACCGCACGTGAGGTGATGACACTCATCGAGTAATCGAGGTAGGATTTCTGCATCTCCTCGGAAAATTCAGTTGTTAAAATCTGTTCAGCCATAATTATCCTTTCGGGCCACCCTGTGTGATTAAGAGTCGATGACTGCTTCGTTTGCGTGGTCGTGGATGAAGTCGCGGCGCGGTCCTACGTCGGAACCCATCAGCATGGACGTCACCTCGGAGGCCATGCGGCCGTCCTCGATCTCTACGCGCTTCAGCACGCGGTTTTCCGGGTTCAGAGTCGTCTCCCAGAGCTGCTCCGGGTTCATCTCACCGAGACCCTTGAAGCGCTTCAGGTCATAGGAGCCGGCCTTATGCTTCTTCTGATACTTCGTGAGCGCCGCCTCGTCGTAGAGGTACTCGGACGCTTCCTTCTTACTGTGCGGGATCGCCTGGTAGAGCGGCGGCATCGATACGTACACGTGTCCCTCGCGGATGAGGTCCGGCATGAAGCGGTACAGGAAGGTCAAAAGCAGGGTGTCGATGTGGGAACCATC